>NZ_JASGED010000059.1:0-49790 GCF_047606765.1 Thermomonas sp.
CGCGTTGATCACCGTGGTCAGCATGCCTATCTGGTCGCCGGTCACCCGGTCCATGCCGCCGGCGGCCAGGCCCGCGCCGCGGAAGATGTTGCCGCCGCCGATCACCAGCGCCACTTCCGTGGCGCGGGGCTGGCTGCTGGCGGGATGGATCGGGTAACCGGCGACCAGATGGGCATGCTGGCCACGGTCATCAATGCGTTGGCGATGCAGGACGCGCTGGAAAAGCTGGGCGCGCGCTGCCGGGTGATGAGCGCGATCAAGATCAACGACGTGTGCGAGGACTACATCCGCCGCCGCGCGATGCGCCATCTGGAAAAGGGCCGCGTGTGCATCTTCGCCGCCGGCGTCGGCAGCCCGTACTTCACCACCGATTCCGGCGCGGCGCTGCGCGCGATCGAGGTCGGTGCCGACCTGCTGCTGAAGGCGACCAAGGTCGATGGCGTGTATGACAAGGACCCGAAGAAGCACACCGACGCGGTCAAGCTGGACAGCCTGAGCTACGACGAGGTGCTCGCCCGCGACCTGCAGGTGATGGATACCGCCGCGTTCGCGCTGTGCCGCGATGCCGGGCTGCCGCTGCGCATCTTCGACATGGCCCAGCCGGGCGTGCTGCTGCGCATCCTGCGCGGCGAGAAGATCGGCACCCTGGTCCACCCGTCAGGCCGCTGAGCGCATCGCCAGCGCGCCTGCGCCGTATAATTGCTGGCTTGCCACAGAGCCACGGAGCCGCGCGATGCTGAACGAAATCAAGAAGGATGCCCAGGCCCGCATGGCCAAGAGCATCGAATCGCTGCGCCACAACCTGGTCAAGGTGCGCACCGGCCGCGCCAATACCGGCCTCGTGGACAGCATCCGGGTGGTCGCCTACGGCAGCGAAGTGCCGCTTTCGCAGGTGGCGTCCGTGTCGGTGGGCGATGCGCGCTCGCTGGTCATCACCCCGTGGGACAAGACCGTGGTCGGCGCGGTGGAGAAGGCGATCCTGGCCTCCGACCTGGGCCTGACCCCGAACACCGCCGGCACCACCATCCGCCTCAACATCCCGGCCCTGACCGAGGAACGCCGCAAGGACCTGACCAAGGTCGTGCATGGCGAGGGCGAAGACGCCAAGGTGGCGATCCGCAACATCCGCCGCGACGCCAACCATCAGGTCAAGGAACTGCTGAAGGACAAGCAGATCACCGAGGACGAAAGCGCGCGCACCGAGGCCGAGATCCAGAAGATCACGGATGCGGCGATCAAGGACGTTGACGAGGTTATCAAGGCGAAGGAAGTGGAACTGATGGCGGTCTGATCGGGCCTGTTGCGCTTGACCATGCTGCGTCATCGGCATCCTCGACGGCAGTCACGTACTGCCCGTACGCTCCTGCCGTCTCGTTCGCCTCTTCCTTGCCTGGCCTGCGCTCACGGCGGCCCGACTACGTCCGTGCAGATGCCATGACGCAGGATTCGTCGAAACAGATCCCCCGCCACATCGCCATCATCATGGATGGCAACGGGCGCTGGGCGCAGCAGCGCCGCCGCCCGCGCATCATCGGCCATCGCGCCGGCGCACGCGCAGTCAAGCGTTGCGTGGAGTTCTGCCTCGATCACGGGGTTGGCGCGCTGACCCTGTTCGCGTTCTCCAGCGAAAACTGGAACCGCCCGGCGGAAGAAGTGGGCGGGTTGATGAAGCTGTTCCTTGGCGCGCTGGAACGCGAAGTGGATGAACTGCACCGGCTGGGCGCGCGCCTGCGCTTCATCGGCGACCGATCGCGCTTCGATGCCGCCATCCTCGCCCGCATGCAGGCAGCGGAAGCCCTGACCGCCGGCAACACGCGGCTGCAACTGGCCATCGCCGCCAGCTACGGCGGGCGGCAGGACATCGCGCATGCCGCGCGCACATTGGCTGCCGAAGTGGCCGCAGGTCGCCTGCAGCCCGAACAGATCGACGAGGACATGCTGGGCGCGCACGTGGCGCTGGCCGACCTGCCCGCACCCGACCTGTTCATCCGCACCGGCGGCGAGCTGCGCATCAGCAACTTCCTGCTGTGGCAACTGGCCTATACCGAGCTGTGGTTCACCGATACGCTGTGGCCGGATGTCGATGCCGCAACGCTGCAACAGGCGCTGGACGACTACGCCGGTCGCGAACGCCGCTTCGGCCTGACCAGCGCGCAGGTGGCCAACCAGACAGGGGAAAGCAAGTGACCAAGACGCGCGTGCTGGCTGCACTCATCATGGCCCCGGCCGTCATCGGCGCGATCCTGCTGCTGCCCACCCAATGGCTGATGCCGCTGTGCGCGCTGGTGTTCCTGCTGGCGCTGTGGGAATGGCTGAAGCTGGCCGATGTCGAGGACACGCTGGCGCGCACCGTGCTGCTGGCCTGCAACCTGGCGCTGATGGTGGCGCTGGCTTGGGGTTCGCGTTCGCCGCTAGGCGGCACGCTGCCGCTGCTGCAACTGGTGATCGTGATCGGCGTGGTCTGGTGGCTGCTGGCGCTGATCTGGCTGCGCCATTACGACTTCGCTTCCAATCACGATGGCAACGCGCGCATGTTCAAGCTGGCCGCCGGCACGCTGGCGGTGGTGCCGGCCTGGTGCGCGCTGGGCGTGATCCACGCAGGCGAGCCACGCGGCCACTGCTGGCTGCTGCTGGCGCTGATGCTGGTGTGGGCGGCGGATAGCGGTGCCTACTTCACCGGGCGCAAGTTCGGCGGCAACTGGTTCGGCGCACGCCGACTTGCGCCACGGATCAGCCCCAACAAGACGATCGAAGGCCTGCTGGGCGGCATCGTGCTGGCGATGCTGGTGGCCGTGGTCGGCGCCCTGCTGATCGGCGCAGCGCCAGCACAACTGCCGGCGATTGCACTGGTCGCGGCGCTGACCGTCGGTTTTTCGGTGGCTGGCGACCTGTTCGAAAGCCTGCTCAAGCGGCATGCCGGGGCCAAGGATTCCGGCACCCTGATCCCCGGCCACGGCGGCGTGCTGGATCGGGTGGACAGCGTGCTGGCCGCGCTGCCGGTGTTCGCGCTGGGCAAGGCCTGGTTCGGGTTCTGAGGATTGACGGCGTGGACATGCAGCGCGTCGCCGTGCTTGGCGCAACCGGCTCCATCGGCGCATCCGCGCTGGACGTGATCGCGCGTCATCCCGATGCCATGCGCGCCAGCGTGCTGGCCGCTGGCAGCAAGGTCGATGCCCTGCTCGCCCTGTGCCGCCTGCATCGCCCGGATCACGCGGTGATTGCCGATGCAGGCGGCTTTACGGCGCTGCGCGACGGCCTGCGCGAGGCCGGGCTGACCACACAGCCGCACGCGGGCTGCGAAGCACTGGACGCACTGGTTGCAAGCGACGCCTGCGATACCGTGATCGCCGCCATCGTCGGTGCTGCCGGGCTGGCATCCACGCTTGCCGCAGCGCGCGCCGGCAAGCGCCTGCTGCTGGCGAACAAGGAATCGCTGGTGCTGGCCGGGCAGCTGCTGATGCGCGAAGTGCGTGCGCACGGCGCGACCATCGTGCCCATCGACAGTGAACACAATGCGATCTTTCAGTGTCTTGCCGATGGCAGTACGCCTGCGCGCATCACCCTGACCGCGTCCGGTGGCCCGTTCAGGGGCTGGACACGTCAGGCATTGGCGGAAGTGACACCTGCGCAGGCGGTGGCGCATCCGAAGTGGTCGATGGGGCCGAAGATTTCCGTCGATTCGGCCACGCTGATGAACAAGGGGCTGGAAGTCATCGAGGCGCATCACCTGTTCGGCCTGCCCGGCGCGCGCATCGGTGTGCTGGTGCATCCGCAGTCGCTGGTGCATTCCTTCGTCGATTTCGCCGATGGCAGCACGCTGGCGCAGTTGGGCCTGCCGGACATGCGCACCGCACTCGCCGTGGGATTGGGCTGGCCGAAGCGGATCGCTTCGGGCGTGCCGATGCTGGATCTGCTGGCACAAGGCGGGCGGCTGGATTTCCAGGTGCCGGATGCTGACGCCTTCCCCGCGCTGGGCCTTGCCTACGCCGCACTGGACGCCGGCGGCACCGCGCCTGCGGTGCTGAATGCCGCCAACGAAGAAGCTGTTTCAGCCTTTCTTCAGGGCAAGATCGGTTTCCTGTCCATTCCCGACACCGTTGCCGCCGCCCTGGACGCCATGCCGCCGCAGTCCGCCGATTCGCTTGAAGTGCTGCTGGCTGCCGACGCCGGAGCGCGCCGGCATGCACGCGCCCGCATCGCCGCGAGCGCCGCATGAGCACCTTCCTTGCCTCGCTGTGGTGGCTGCTGGTCGCGCTGGGTGTGCTGGTCACCTTCCACGAGTTCGGCCACTTCTGGGTGGCGCGCCGCTGCGGGGTGAAGGTGCTGTGGTTCTCGGTGGGCTTCGGGAAACCGCTCTGGTCGCGCACGGGCCGCGACGGCACCGAATATGTGATCGCCGCAGTCCCGCTGGGCGGCTACGTGCGCATGCTGGACGAGCGCGAGGGCGACGTGCCCGCCGCCGAGCTGGATAGCGCCTTCAACCGCAAGCCGGTGTGGCAGCGGATGGCGATCGTGGCTGCTGGCCCGCTGGCGAACCTGCTGCTGGCCTTCGGCCTGCTGTGGGCGATGCTGGTGATCGGCCGTCCCGATTACGCCCCGGTGGTGGGCCGCGCCGAGGGCATCGCTGCGCAGGCCGGCTTGCAACCGGGCGAGCGCGTGCTGGCCGTGGGCGAACGCGAAACGCCCACCTGGAGCGAACTGCAAATGGCGCTGATGGTGGCCGGGCTGGATCGCAAACCGGTGCCGCTGCGGGTGCAGCGCGAGGACGGCGGCGAAACCCGCCGCAGCCTGCCGCTGGACCGGCTACCCGCCGAGACCGACGAGATGCGGTTGCTGGGCACCATCGGCCTGCTGCCGCGCCACGTCCTGCAACCGGCGCTGGTGGGCAAGGTGCTGGAAGGCCAGCCCGCCTGGGGCCTGCTGGCCGAAGGCGACCGCATCACCGCCATCGACGCCACCCCGGTTGCCAGCTTCGAGGACATCGGCCCGCTGGTGGCCGCGCTGGGCGAACGCGGTGGCCCGGGCATGGTCGAGGTGGAGCGCGACGGCCAGCGGCTGGCACTGGAAATCACCCCGCGCCGCTTCACCGACGAGACGGGCGGTAGCCACTGGCTGCTGGGCGTGGAGCGTGCCGCAGCGGGCGAGCCGGCCAAGGACGCCGTGCTGCGGCTGGGGCCGCTGGCGGCGATTCCCGCCGCCCTGCGCGAGACCGGCTACCAGATGCGGCAACTGGTGGATCTGGTGCGCCACGCCTTCGCCGGCAGGATCTCCGTGCAGAACACGGTGTCCGGGCCGTTGACCATCGCCAGGGCCGCCAATGACTTCGCCGAGCGCGGCCCGGCCTGGTTCCTGAACTTTCTGGCCTTGCTGTCGGTCAGTATCGCCCTGATCAACCTGCTGCCGATCCCCGTCTTGGACGGGGGCCACCTGCTGTATTACCTTATCGAGTTGGTCACGGGTCGTCCCTTGGGCGAACGCGCAATGGCCACCGGCCAGTACCTTGGCCTTGCGATGATCGCGGGGCTGATGGGGCTGGCCTTTTACAATGACATCCTGCGCCTGATGTCATGACGCACCGTTCCACCCGCAGCACCGGCGCAACCGCGCCACGGCACCCCTGACAGGATGCCACCCAACAGGCCGTCCCCGGACGGGCCGACCCCACAACAGGATGTTCCGCATGACCCGACCCTTGTCCCGCCGCCTGCTCACCCTTGCCCTCGCCTCGGCGCTTTCGTTGCCGGCCTGGGCACAGACGGCGTTCGCACCCTTCACGGTCAGCGACATCCGCATCGACGGCCTGCAGCGCATCGGCGCCGGCACCGTGTTCACCTACCTGCCGGTCGAGCGCGGCGACACCCTCGACCAGGCCAAGGCCGCCGAAGCCCTGCGCGCGCTGTACAAGACCGGCTTCTTCCAGGACGTACGCCTTGACCATCAGGGCGGCATTCTGGTGGTGACCGTGGTCGAACGCCCGGCCATCAACAAGCTGACCCTGAGCGGCAACAAGGATCTCCAGACCGAGGACCTGACCAAGAGCCTGAAGGAAATCGGCCTGGCCGAGGGCGAGACCTACAACGAACTCAACATGGACCGGGTGACGCAGGAACTGACCCGCGCCTACAACAACCGCGGCAAGTACAGCGTGCAGATCACGCCCAGCGTGGAGCGGCTGGATCGCAACCGCGTCAACCTGACCTTGAACATCAAGGAAGGCAAGGCCGCGAAGATCCGCCACATCAACCTGATCGGCAACGATTCGTTCGCGGAAGAGGACATCCGCGAAGGCTGGGAATCGCAGACCAGCAACTGGCTGAGCTGGTACAAGCGCGACGACCAGTACTCGCGCGAGAAACTGTCCGGCGACATCGAGAAGCTCAATTCCTGGTACCTGGACCGCGGCCACGTCGATTTCAGCATCGATTCGACCCAGGTGTCGATCAGCCCCGACCGCAAGGACATGTTCATCACCGCCGGCGTCACCGAGGGCGAGGTCTATAGCATCTCCGAGGTCAGCGTGTCCGGCGAGACCATCCTGCCGAAGGAAGAGATCGAAACCATCGTCTCCTTCATCCGCCCCGGCAGCACCTTCTCGCGCGGCCTGCTGGAACTTGCGACCAACGCCATCACCGCGCGCCTGGCCAACATCGGCTACGCCTTTGCCCGGGTCAACCCGGTGCCGGCCATCGACCGTGACAAGCGCACCGTGGGCATCGACTTCCAGGTGCAGCCCGGCCCGCGCGTCAACGTGCGTCGGATCGTGTTCAAGGGCAATACCCGCACCGCCGACACCGTGCTGCGCCGGGAGATGCGCCAGTTCGAAGGCAGCTGGTACTCGCAGGCGGCGATCGACCGCAGCAAGGTGCGTCTGGACAGGCTGGGCTACTTCGAGAGCGTCGAGGTCGAGAACGAGCCGGTGGCCGGCACGGACGATCAGGTCGATGTGGTCTATACCGTCAAGGAGACCACCTCCGGCAGCATTTCCGCCGGCGTCGGCTATTCGCAGCTGACCGGCCTCAACCTGTCGCTGCAACTGTCCGAGAACAACTTCCTCGGCACCGGCAACCGGGTGTCGGTGGCGGTCAACCGCAGCGCCTACCAGAAGCGCTACGACTTCTCGTTCATGAACCCGTACTTCACCGACGAAGGCCTATCACTGGGTTACAACCTGTGGTGGCGCGAGTTCGACTACTCCGCCTTCAACGTGGCCTCGTACTCGACCAACAGCGGCGCGGCGCAGATGTTCCTGGGCCTGCCGCTGAGCGAGAGCGACTCGGTCTCGCTGATGTTCGGCATCGACACCAACGAAATCCTGGCGTTCAGCGGTTCCACCCCGCAGCCGCTGGTGGACTACATCGATGCCGTCGGCCAGCGCACCTTCCACTCCTGGCGCGCGCAGCTGGGCTGGGGCCGCGACACCCGCAACAACTACTTCACCCCGGTGACCGGCAGTACCCAGAGCCTGTCCGCGGAAATCGCCCTGCCCGGCTCCACGGTCGAGTACTTCAAGCTGTCCTACGACATCGCCAAGTACTGGCCGCTCAACCCGATGCTGGTGCTGAAAACCGGCATGAACCTGGGGTATGGCGATTCCTACGGCAAGGACTTCACCCGCAACCTCTGCTACACGCCGCCGACCTACACCGACAGCGATGGTGACGGCGTGCTGGATACCGTCGTCCCCGGCGCCACACCCAGCGTTCCCTGCGAGACCACCTCGTCCGACTTCCAGAAGACGGTCACCGCCAGCGGCCTGCCGTTCTTCCAGAACTTCTACGCGGGCGGCATCTCCTCCTCCGGCAAGGTGCGCGGCTTCGTGGACAACACGCTGGGCCCGTATTACGAAGTCACCAGCGGCTATCGTCAGCCGCTGGGCGGCTCGTTCCTGGTGGCAGGCTCGATCGAGGCGATCTTCCCGAAACTGTTCGACAGCCCGGCTGCGCGCGTCTCGGCCTTCCTCGACTTCGGCAACGTCTATGACGGCTTCGACAATTTCGATGCCGGCGAACTGCGTGCGTCTGCCGGCATTGCCTTGCTGTGGCGTTCGCCGATGGGCCCGCTGTCGATCAGCTACGCAATGCCGATCCGCAAGAAGGATGGCGACCAGATCGAACGCCTGCAGTTCAACTTCGGTGGCCAGCTGTAACGGCCGCGCCGAAGCATGACCGCGCCCGTCCTCAAGGCTTCGGAACTGGCGCAACGGTTCGGGCTTGAACTGCGCGGCACTGACCGCAACGTTGCCGGCGTTGGCACATTGGCCGATGCCGGCAGCACGCAACTGGCCTTCCTTGCCAACCCGCGCTACCGCGCCCAGCTCGCGCAAGCGCGTGCGGGCGTGGTGGTATTGCGCGCCGACGACGCACAGCACTGGCCCGGCACTGCACTCATCGCGCGCGATCCCTACGTCGCATTCGCGCGGATCGCCGCGCTGTTCGAGCGCCTGCCCGCGCGTGAAGCCGGCATCCATCCAAGCGCAGCGATTGATGCTTCCGCAACGGTCGATCCCGGCGCACACATCGGCCCCTTCGTCAGCATCGGCGCACGCAGCAGGATTGCAGCAGGCGCAGTGATCGGCCCCGGCTGCATCATCGGCGAGGATTGCGACATCGGCGAAGGCTGCGAACTGCAGGCGCGGGTGACCCTGCTGACCCGCGTGCGGCTGGGCAAGCGCGTGCGCATCCTGCCCGGCGCGGTGCTGGGCAGCGCCGGCTTTGGCCTTGCGATGGATGCAGGCCGCTGGGTCAACGTGCCGCAGCTTGGTGGCGTGGTGGTCGGTGACGATTGCGAAATCGGCGCGAATACCACCATCGACCGTGGCGCGCTGGGCGACACCGTGCTGGAAGAAGACGTGCGCCTGGACAACCAGATCCAGATCGGCCACAACGTGCGCATCGGCGCGCATACCGCGATGGCCGGCTGCGCGGCAGTGGCCGGCAGCGCGCGCATCGGCCGCTATTGCCTGGTGGGTGGTGCCGCCGGCATCCTCGGCCATCTGGAAGTCTGCGATCGCGTCACCATCACCGCGATGTCGCTGGTCACCCATTCCATCCGCGAGCCCGGCGAGTATTCTTCGGGCACACCTTTGATGGACAATCGCAGCTGGCGCAAGAACGCCGCGCGCTTCAAGCAACTCGACCGCATCGCCCGGCAGCACCGGGCCGGCGACAAGGACAGCGAATGACCGACACCATCCACAACGTGACCCTGCCGGTCAACGCCATCGACATCCAGCGCCTGCTGCCGCACCGCTATCCCTTCCTGCTGGTGGATCGGGTGGTGGAACTGGAACCGGGCAAGCGCGTGCTGGCCTACAAGAACGTCAGCATCAACGAGCCGTTCTTCCAGGGCCATTTCCCCGGCAACCCGGTGATGCCGGGCGTGCTGGTGGTGGAAGCGCTGGCGCAGGCCGGCGGTTTGCTGACCCAGCTTTCGGCGGACCCGGCCAATCCGCAGACCGAAACCTTCTATCTGGTGAAGGTGGACAACGCCAAGTTCAGCCGCATGGTCTCCCCCGGCGACCGGCTGGAGCTGGAAGTCGAACTCAAGCGCCGCATTCGCAACATGGCGCAGTACGTGGGCGTGGCCCGTGTCGATGGCGAGCAGGCCGCCTGCGCCGAAATCCTGTGCGCAGCCGCACGGAGCTGACGGCATGGCCGACGCTGCGCCGCTGATCCACCCCACCGCCGTCATCGATCCATCCGCACGGCTTGGTGCCGGTGTGCAGGTCGGCGCGTATGCGGTGATTGGTGCCGAAGTGGAAATCGGCGACGGCACCCGCATCGGCCCGCATTGCACCATCGAAGGGCCGACCAGGATCGGCCGCGACAACGTGTTCCACGGCCATGCCGCCATCGGTGGCGAGCCGCAGGACAAGAAATATCGCGGTGAGCGCGTGACGCTGGAAATCGGCGACGGCAACGTGATCCGCGAATTCGTCACTCTCAATCGCGGCACCGGCGACGGTGGCGGCATCACCCGCATCGGCCATCGCAACTGGATACTGGCGTACTGCCATGTCGCCCACGATTGCATCGTCGGCGACGACTGCGTGTTCTCCAACAACGCCACGCTGGCCGGGCATGTGACCGTGGGCAACCACGTCATCCTGAGCGGCTTTGCCGGCGTCCACCAGTTCTGCCGGATCGGTAACCACGCCTTCATCGGCATGGGCGCATTCGTCAACGGCGACGTGCCACCGTTCCTGATGGTGGCGCAGGAAAAGTACGCGCGCCCGCGCGGCATCAATGCCGAAGGATTGAAGCGGCGCGGCTTCGACGCCACCC
The DNA here is from genome assembly GCF_047606765.1 of Thermomonas sp. Classification (GTDB taxonomy): domain Bacteria; phylum Pseudomonadota; class Gammaproteobacteria; order Xanthomonadales; family Xanthomonadaceae; genus Thermomonas. The sequence continues at coordinate 10,284 of NZ_JASGED010000059.1, forward strand.
GCATCGCCGCGATCAAGCGCGCCTACCGCGCGCTGTACATGGGCGATACCAAGCTGGACGAGGCCCGCGCAGAACTGGACGAAATCGCCAACGCCGGCAGTGCCGACGTGCGCGCGATGCTCGACTTCATCGAAGGCGGCGAAAGACCGCTGTTGCGATAGTGGGCATCCGCGAACTCCCCTGTGCGGGTAGCGGGCATCCGGCCCAACAAAGCGAGTATCGGGGAGCGACTTGGGCCGTGGTGCCCGCTGCCCGCCTCGGCGATACTTGCGTGCAATGACCACGCGCACTATCCGCATCGCCCTCTGCGCCGGCGAAACCTCCGGCGACCAGCTCGGTGCCGGCCTGATCGAAGCACTGCGCGCGCGTTTTCCGGATGCGCAGTTCGTCGGCATCGGCGGCCCCAACATGCGCGCCGCCGGCATGGACACATGGTGCGATGCCAGCGAGCTTGCGGTGATGGGCCTTGCCGAAGTGCTGGCGCATCTGCCGCGCCTGCTGAAACTGCGCAAGACGTTTCGTCAGCGCGTGCTGGATGCGAAGCCCGATGTTTTCATCGGCATCGACGCACCCGACTTCAACCTCGGCGTCGAAAAATGGCTGAAGCAGCGCGGCGTGCGCACCGTGCATTACGTCAGCCCGTCGGTATGGGCATGGCGCGAAAACCGCGCTGCGAAAATCGGCCAGAGTGCCGACCGCGTGCTCTGCCTGTTCCCGATGGAGCCTGCGATCTACGCGAAGCATGGCGTTGATGCCGTATTCGTCGGCCATCCGCTGGCCGATGCGATTGCACTGCAACCCGACCGCACCGCCGCGCGCACTGCGCTGGGCGAACCTGCCGACGCACCGATCCTTGCCCTGCTGCCCGGCAGCCGCCTCGGCGAAATCCAGCGCATGCTGCCGGTATTCCTTGCAGCAACATCGATGCTGCAACGTGACGTACACGGACTGCGCGTGCTGGTGCCCGCGGCGAACGCGCAATGCCACGCCGCCATCGAACAGATCGCAAAGGCATACCCCCTCCCGGCCTCCCCCTGCACGCAGTGGGAGGAGACAAACATCCGAATCCTCGACGGCGATGCCCAGCGCGCGATGATCGCCAGCGACGTGGTGCTGCTGGCCTCCGGCACCGCCGCGCTGGAAGCGATGCTGTGCAAGCGACCGATGGTCATCGGTCATCGCATTTCCGGCCTGACCTACGCCATCGTCAAGGCGTTTGGCCTGCTGAAATCCGCGCACGTCAGCCTGCCGAACGTGCTGGCCGACGAAACGCTGGTTCCCGAACTGCTGCAGGACGACTGCACACCGCAAAACCTGCACGCCGCGCTGCTGCACTGGTTCCGTGATGCCGATGCCGTGGCTGCCCTGCAGCCGCGCTTCCTCGCCCTCCACCAAACCCTGCGCCGCGACGCCTCCGCACGCGCCGCAGACGCCGTGACTGAACTGCTGTCCCCCTCTCCCTCCGGGAGAGGGCCGGGCTGAGGGTTCGCTGATGCCGGGACATATCGCACGCGCCGTACCCTCACCACAACCCCTGATTGCAGGCGTGGACGAAGCCGGACGCGGCCCATTGGCAGGCCCGGTCTGCGTGGCAGCAGTGATCCTTGACCCCGCAAAGCCCATCGCCGGCCTCAGCGATTCCAAGCAACTCAGCGAGCGCAAGCGCGACGTGCTGTACCCGTTGATCCGCGAACACGCGCTGGCGTGGCACATCACATTCGTCGAAGCCGACGAGATCGACCGCCTCAACATCTTCCAGGCCACCATGGCCGGCATGTCGCGCGCCCTGCGCGGGCTGTCACCTGCACCCGGTTTCGCCCGCATCGACGGCAACAAGCTCCCGCGCGACCTGCCCTGCCCCGGCGAGGCACTGGTCGGCGGCGACGCCCTCGACCCCGCCATTTCCGCCGCGTCCATCCTCGCCAAGGTCGCCCGCGACGCACGCATGCACGAACTGCACGCGCAGTACCCGCAGTACGGCTTCGACCGCCACAAGGGCTACCCCAGCCCGCTGCACCTCGCCGCCCTGCGCGAACACGGCCCCTGCCCCGAACACCGCCGCAGCTACGCCCCGGTGCGCGCGGCGCTGGAGGCTTCCCGCCTGTTGTAGGCGCGACGCCTGTCAAGTCCTTGTCCCCGCCCGCAAGCCGGCCTAACCTGCCGGTTCAACCTGCGGAAGCACGATGCCCGCCCGTTTCGCCCATCTCCACCTGCACAGCGAATACTCGCTGGTCGATTCGACCATCCGCATCAAGGAACTGGTCGCGGCCTGCGCCGCGCGCGGTTTGCCGGCGGTGGCGCTGACCGACCAGAACAATCTGTTCGCGCTGGTGAAGTTCTGGAAGGCGGCGGAGAACGCCGGCATCAAGCCGGTAGCCGGTGCCGACGTGTTGATTGCCGAAGGCAGCGCCCCGCCCAGCCGCCTGACCCTGCTCTGCCGCGATCAAGCGGGCTATCTGCGGCTGTCGCAATTGCTCACGCAGGCGTGGATGGAAGGCCATCGCCACGACGGCGTGGTGCTGCGCCCGCAGTGGTTGCGCGAAGGCACGCAGGGGCTGTTCGCCATCGCGGGACTCAACTCGGAACCCGGACAGTTGCTGGCCGCAGGCCGCGCCGACCATGCCGAGCAGGCATTGCACGATTTGCAGGCTGCGTTCGGCGAACGCCTGCACCTTGAACTGCTGCGCACGGGCCGCGCCGGCGAGGATGCCTACAACGCCTTCGCGCTGGACGTGTCCGCGCGCGCAGGCGTGCCGGTGGTCGCCAGCAACGACGTGCGCTTTCTCGATGCCGACGGCTTCGACGCACACGAGGCCCGCGTCTGCATCGCCACCGGTCGCGTGCTGGACGATGCCCGCCGCCCGCGCGACTACAGCCCGCAGCAATACCTGAAATCCGCCGACGAAATGGCGGACGTGTTCGCCGACGCGCCCGACGCGCTGGACAACGCGGTGGCGCTGGCCGCGCGCTGCAATCTGGAACTGCGCCTCGGCACCTATTACCTGCCCGCGTTCCCGGTGCCGTCCGACGAAACGCTGGATAGCTGGATTCGCAGCCAGTCACGCGAAGGTTTGGCCAAGCGCCTCGCAAAGGCACCACTCGCGCCCGGCAAGACCCGCGAGGATTACGAAGCGCGGCTGGAAACCGAGCTGGATGTCATCGTCAAGATGGGCTTCCCCGGCTACTTCCTGATCGTGGCCGACTTCATCAACTGGGCCAAGGAACATGGCATCCCGGTCGGGCCGGGGCGCGGCTCCGGTGCCGGCTCGCTGGTGGCGTGGGCGCTGGGCATCACCGACCTCGACCCGCTGCCTTACGACCTGCTGTTCGAACGCTTCCTCAACCCCGAACGTGTCTCGATGCCGGACTTCGACATCGATTTCTGCATGGATCGGCGCGACGAGGTGATCGACTACGTGGCGCGCAAATACGGGCGCGACCGCGTTTCGCAGATCATCACCTACGGCACGATGGCGGCGAAGGCCGTGCTGCGCGATACCGGCCGCGTGCTGGGCCACGGCTACGGCCTGGTCAACGACCTTGCCAAGATGATCCCGCTGCAACCGGCGGATCCGCTGTCGCTGGAGGACGTGATCGGCCGCAGCAAGCGTGCGCAGCAGCAGGACGGCTACACCATCGCCGAGTTCAAGGAGCGTTACGAAACCGACGAGGACGTGCGCGATCTTGTCGATCTGGCGCTGAAGCTGGAAGACCTGACCCGCAACGCCGGCAAGCACGCGGGCGGCGTGGTGATCGCGCCCAGCCCGTTGTCCGACTTCTGCCCGCTGTTCGCCGAACACGATGGCACGGGCCGTGGCCGCAACCCGGTCACGCAATTCGACAAGGACGACGTGGAAGCCGTGGGTCTGGTGAAGTTCGACTTCCTCGGCCTGCGCACGCTGACCATCATCGATTGGGCGGTAAAGGCGATCAACGCACGCCGCGCCACGCAGGGCGATGCACCGCTGGACATCAGCGCACTGCCGCTGGATGACAAGCCCAGCTACGAACTGTTCGCACGCGGCGATACCGTCGCCGTGTTCCAGTTCGAATCGCGCGGCATGCGCGAACTGCTCAAGCGGGCGAAGCCGGACACCTTCGAAGACATCATCGCGCTGGCCGCGCTGTTCCGCCCCGGCCCGCTGGGCAGCGGGATGGACAGGCAATGGTGCGACCGCAAGCACGGCATCGAAGAGGTCAGCTACCCGCACCCCGCGCTGGAACAGGTGCTTGCACCGACCTACGGCGTGATCGTGTATCAGGAACAGGTGATGCAGATCGCGCAGGTGCTGGCCGGCTATTCGCTGGGCGGCGCCGACCTGCTGCGCCGCGCGATGGGAAAGAAGAAGCCCGAGGAAATGGCGAAGGAGCGCGCCAAGTTCGAAGCCGGCGCAGCCGAGCGCGGCGTCGATCCGCGCACCGCCGCGCAGATCTTCGACTTGATGGAGAAGTTCGCCGAGTACGGCTTCAACAAGTCGCACTCTGCCGCCTATGCGCTGGTCGCCTACCAGACCGCATGGCTGAAGGTGCATTACCCGGCGGAGTTCATGGCGGCGGTGCTGTCCTCCGACATGGACAATACCGACAAGGTGGTGGGCTTCCTCGACGAGGCGCGCGCGCTGCAACTTGCGGTGTTGCCGCCGGACGTGAACGCCTCCACCTACATGTTCGAAGCCACCGATGCGCGCACGATCCGCTACGGCATCGGCGCGGTGAAGGGCGTGGGTCAGGGCGTGTGCGAAGCCATCGCCGCAGCACGTGAAGAGGGCGGGCCGTTCCGCGACCTGCTGGACTTCTGCAAGCGCGTGTCCGCCAGCGGCCTCAACAAGCGCACGCTGGAAGCATTGATCCACGCCGGCGCGATGGATGCACTGGCGAAGAACCGCGCCTCGCTGATGCTGCAACTGCCGGAAGCACTGAAGGCCACCGAGCAGATGACGCGCAACCGCGAAGCCGGCATGGTGGACATGTTCGGCAATGCAACGGGCGCGGCGGACATCGCCATCGACCTGCCCGAATGCGACGAATGGCCGCTGACGCAGAAGCTGCAGGGCGAGCGCGAAACCCTCGGCCACTACCTCAGCGGCCACCCGATGGACCCGTACCGCGACGAGTTGCAGCGGCTGGTCGGGCACGATCTTTCATCGCTGGACACGCTCTGGGAGAACCGCCCGCAGGAAGCGCGCAAGGGCTGGCGTCAGCAGATGCAGGCAGTGGTGGCCGGGCAAGTGGTCGGCATGCGCAAGCGCGGTGATTCGCAGGCCTTCGTGCAACTGGAAGATGGCCGGGGCCGCATCGAATGCGCCTTCTTCGGCGACGAATGGAAGGAATACGGACAACTGCTGACCCGCGACCGCATCCTGGTGGTGGAAGGCGACCTGCGCGAGGACGAGTTCAGTGGCGGCTTCGCCCTGCGCGCCAGCCGCTGCTGGGACTTCGCCCAGGTCTGCGGCCAGCAGGCGCAGCGGGTGTCGATCCGCATCGACCTGCGCACCCCCGGCGCGCTGCAACAGTTCGAACGGGTGCTGGACACCCATGCCGGCAAAGTGCCAATCCTGCTGGAAGCCACCACCGCAGCCGGCGTCGGCAGGCTCACCCTGAACGGCGGGCGCGGCCTGCGGGTGGATGCCGCCCTGCCCGGCCTGCTGCGCAGCCTGCCCGGCGTGGGCACGGTCAGCGTCCAGTTGTCCAAGCCCTGGGCCTGAGCCTACGCCTCGGTATGGGGCACACCGCTGGGCTAAACTTGCCGGGATGAATCCGAATTACCTCGACTTCGAGCAGCCCATCGCCGACCTGGAAGCCAAGATCCAGGAACTGCGGCATGCCAGCAACGGCCCGGCGGTCAACATCGACGCCGAAGTACATGCCCTGCAGGAAAAGCTGCGCAAGCGCACCGCGACCATCTTCCGCGACCTCACCCCGTGGCAGGTCTCGCAGTTGTCGCGTCACCCCTCGCGCCCGTACACGCTGGATTACCTGCGGGTGATCTGCGAGGAGTTCCAGGAACTGGCCGGCGACCGCGCCTTTGCCGATGACAACGCCATCGTTGGCGGTCTTGCGCGCATCGACGGACGCCCGGTGATGGTGATCGGCCACGAGAAGGGCCGCGACACCAAATCCAAGGTCAAGCGCAACTTCGGCATGCCCAAGCCCGAGGGCTACCGCAAGGCGCTGCGGCTGATGAAGATGGCCGAGCGCTTCGGCCTGCCGATCCTGACCTTCATCGACACGCCCGGCGCATGGCCCGGCATCGACGCCGAGGAACGCGGCCAGTCCGAGGCCATCGCCCGCAACCTGCTGGAAATGGCCGAGCTGCGCGTGCCGATCCTGTGTACGGTGATCGGCGAAGGCGGCAGCGGCGGCGCACTGGCCATCGGCGTGGGCGACCGCACCATCATGCTGGAATACAGCACCTACTCCGTCATCAGCCCGGAAGGCTGCGCCTCGATCCTGTGGCGCGACGCCGCCAAGGCCAAGGATGCCGCCGAGCAACTGGGCATGACCGCCAAGCGCCTGCTGGGGCTGGGCCTGATCGACAAGGTGGTGCGCGAACCCATCGGCGGCGCGCACCGCAACCCGGTGCAGATGGCCAAGCGCCTGAAGGCGGTGCTGCTGAACGAACTGGACGCGCTGGACGGCGTGCCCACCGACGAACTGCTGGAACGCCGCTACCAGCGCCTGCGCGGGTACGGCGCTTACGACGTCGCGCCCTGATCCGGCAGCGCCCAGCTTGCCCGGCTGCGCAGGTCAGCGTAGTAGGATGGCCCCATCGCAATTTCGCAGGGCACCCGCCATGTCCGCCATCTTCAAACAGCAAGCCCACAAACTGGTGGACGAACTGCCCGACGACGCCCGTTGGGAAGAATTGATCTATCAGGCAGCACTGCATCGCGCCATCGAAAAAGGCATCGACGAAGCCAACGACGGCCAGTTGATCGCTGCGGAGGACGTGCTGCGGCAGCTTGAGCTGGCAGCGTGAGGGTTTGATGCAGGCAGGTGGAAATCCTGACCGTGCTGCACTACCGGCAACTGATGCCCACCGATCTCACCGAACTGCTCGGCTGAACCGCTGTGCGCTTGCCTGACCCACCACGCCGTGCCCCGCTGCTGCTCGGCTTCAGCGGCGGGCTGGATTCCACCGTCCTGCTGCATCTGCTGACGCAGCAACACGACGAGCTGCGCGCGATTCATGTGCATCACGGCCTGCATGCCGATGCCGATGCATGGGCGGCGCATTGCCAGCAGGTGTGCGATGCGCTGCACGTGCCGCTGCAAATCGTGCGCGTTGCCGTCGAACGCGACAGCGGCCTCGGCATTGAAGGTGCTGCGCGCAAGGCGCGGCATGCGGCGTTTGCCGGTGTACTGGGCGATGGCGAAATCCTCGCACTTGCCCATCATCGCGACGATCAGGCGGAAACCTTCCTGTTGCGTGCGCTGCGCGGCTCGGGCACTGACGGCTTGGCGGCGATGCGGCCGTGGCGCGCGTTTGCGCGTGGCTGGCTGTGGCGGCCACTGCTGGATGTTTCGCGCGATGCCCTGCACGACTACGCCGCGCGGCATGATCTGCGCTGGATCGAAGACACCAGCAATGGCGAGGATGGCTTCGATCGCAATTTCCTGCGCAACCGGGTGATGCCGCTGCTGCGCCAGCGCTGGCCGCATGCTGCGGATGCCTTCGCCCGCAGCGCCACACTGTCACGTGAAGCAACGGGTTTGCTCGATGCCGAAGATGCCGCCGCGCTGCATGCTGCACGCGCCGATGACGACGGCCTGCGCATCGATGCACTGCGCACACTGCCACCCGAACGCCGTGCGCGGGTGCTGCGCCGCTGGATTGCCGAACGCGATTTGCCGCCGCTGCCGGGCAATGGCATTACCCGCATCGAAGGTGAATTGCTGGCCGCAGCACACGACGCCACGCCACGCTTCGACTGGGCCGGTGCGCGCGTGCAGCGCTGGCGAGATTTGCTGCATGCAGGCGTCATCCGTGAACCACTACCCGCGGATTGGTCGCAGGCATGGGACGGCAGCTCGCCACTTGTGTTGCCCACCGGCGGCACGTTGGCCTTGATCGGTGCATCGCGCTTCGAAACACCATTGCGCGTCCATGCACGCGCGGGCGGCGAACGCATCGTGCTGCCGGGCCGCACGTATTCGCACGCGCTCAAGCATGTCCTGCAGGACGCCGGCATCCCGCCATTGCAGCGCGAACGCCTGCCGCTGCTTTCCGGTAAGGACGGCGAATTGCTGGCTGCAGGCGACGCCATCCTGTCCGCACGCATGACGGCATGGCTGCACGAACACGGCGCGCGGCTGCACTGGACGCGGCTGGCGTAAACTCCGCGCATGGCAAAGAAACCCGTACCCGACACCTCCCCGGTCGCCGACTTCGAGCAATCGATGCAGGCGCTGGAAGACCTTGTCGGCAAGATGGAAACCGGCGAGATGACGCTGGAGGAATCACTGGCCGCCTACGAGCGTGGCGTTGGCCTGTACCGCAGTTGCCAGACCGCGCTGGAACAGGCGGAACTGCGCGTGCGCCTGCTCAGCGACCCGGCCAGTCCCGACGACGCCCGCCCGTTCGACGCAAATGATGATGCCCCCTGAGCACGCATTCGCGGCATGGCGCGCGCGGGTCGAAGCCGCGCTGGCTCGCGCCCTGCCTTCGCCCGACACCGCACCGCAACGCCTGCACGCGGCCATGCGCCATGGCGTGCTGAACGGCGGCAAGCGCATGCGCCCGCTGCTTGCCTATGCCACCGGCACTGCCTTCGGTGCGAATGAAGACGCGCTGGACACCGCAGCGGTCGCCGTGGAACTGATCCACTGCTATTCGCTCGTCCACGACGACCTGCCTGCGATGGACGATGACGCCCTGCGTCGCGGCCAGCCCACCGTACACGTCGCCTTCGACGAAGCCACCGCCATCCTTGCCGGCGATGCCCTGCAATCGCTGGCCTTCGAGGTGCTCGCAGACGCACCACTACCTGCGGAGCGAGGTGTAGCGATGCTGGCGGAACTCGCCCGCGCTGCCGGCATGGCCGGTATGTGTGGCGGGCAGGCGCTGGATATCGATGCCACCGGCAATGCAGCGGCCATCGACATCGATGCACTGCAACGCCTGCACGCACTCAAGACCGGCGCGCTGCTGTGCTGTGCGGTGCGGCTTGGTGCGCTGGCGGCAGGTGCAGATGCAGCGGGTCGTGCAGCGCTGGACCGCTACGCCGACGCGCTGGGGCTGGCCTTCCAGATCCGCGACGATCTGCTGGATATCGAAGGCGACGCCGCCACGCTGGGCAAGACTGCCGGCAAGGACGCGGCGCAGGACAAGGCGACGTTCCCGGCGCTGATCGGCGCGGAAGCCAGCCGCAAGCGGCTGGCAGAGTTGTCCGTGACGATGCGCGACGCGCTGGCAGAACTCCGTGCCAACACCGACGCGCTGGCCGCGCTCGGCCGGATGGTGGTCGAGCGCGACCGCTGAGGCCTGCTTATTTCACCAGGCGGACGTTGAACGGGTAACGGTAGGCGACGCCTTCGTTCGCCTTGATCGCAGCGATGATCGTCAGCACCAATGCGGCGATGCCGACGATCAGCATGATCGGCCCGGTGATGAGCAAACCGATGCCCAGGGTCAGGATGCTCAGGATGAGCAGGATCAGGAAGATCGCCGACACCGTGATGTTGAAGTTCAGCGCTTCCTTGGCCTGATCGCCAACGAACGGCATTTCATCCTTCTTCATCAGCCAGATCACCAGCGGGCCGATGAAGAAACCCCAGCCACCCATGGCCGAGGTCAGCAGACCACCTGCCAGAGCAGACAGATGCGCGAACATCGCCCATTGCCGCTCCTGCTGCGACGGCGTTCCCGATGGCGGCGGCGGTGACTTGGTGACTTCATCGATATCCATCTGGAACTCCCGGTTCGGCGCGGAATGCGCGGCTCAGGGAACATAACGCATTTGGCGATGAAATCCTGCCGCCAATACGCATTCAGCCCGCCCCTGCCAATGTCATGCGACCGATGAGGATCGGCCCGGTGCGGATGTGGGAACGCGGGTCGAACTCGCTGCCCACCGCTTCGATGCCCGCGAACATGGCCTTCAGGTTGCCGGCGATGGTGATGCCATCGACCGGGTAGGCGATCTGGCCGTTCTCCACCCAGAAGCCCGCCGCGCCGCGCGAATAGTCGCCGGTGATCGCGTTCACGCCCTGCCCCATCAGTTCGGTGACCAGCAGGCCACGGCCCATGCCACGCAGCATCGAAGCAAGATCGCCGGCATTCGCCTTCACCACCAGGTTGTGGACGCCGCCGGCATTGGCGGTGGTCGCAAGCCCCAGCTTGCGCGCGGAATAACTGCCCAGCACATAGCGCTGGACGATGCCGCCGCGCACCAGCGCCGACTCGCGAGTGGCGACGCCTTCAGAATCGAATGATGCGGAACGGAAACCACGCGGCAGGAACGGGGTTTCGTCGATGCCGAACCATTCCGGGAATACCTGCGTGCCCACGCTGTCCAGCAGGAAACTGGCCTTGCGGTACAACGCGCCGCCAGACACCGCGTTGATGTAGCTGCCCACCAGCGAGCGCGCCATTTCCGCGCTGAACAGCACCGGCACTTCGCAGGTGGGCAGCCCGCGCGGATCGAGCCGGTCCAGCGTGCGCCGCGCGGCCTTGCGGCCGATGGCCTCGGGCGATTCCAGATCGCCTTCGGCCAAGGCCACGCTGTACCAGTGGTCGCGCTGCATGGCATCGCCACTGCCTGCAATCAGCGCGCAGCCGATGCTGTACGAAGTGCCGCGCTCCGCGCCGAGAAAGCCGTGCGAATTGGCATACACACTGAGCGAGGCATTGGCATTCATCGATGCACCGTCGGAATTGCCGATGCGCGCATCCACGTCGCGGCCCGCGGCCTCGGCGGCCAGTGCGATGTCGATGGCGCGCTCGGCATTGAACGCGGCCGGATGCCAGGTGTCGAACTCTCGCTGGGTCGCGGCCATCAACGCGGCATCGGCAAGGCCGGCAGCCGGGTCTTCCTCGGTGTGCTTCGCGATCGCGCAGGCCTGCGCAACGGTCGCTTCAAGACTGGCATCGCGCAGGTCGGCAGTGCTGGCGCTACCCTTGCGCTGGCCGAAATAGACCGTGATGCCGATACCGCGGTCGCGGGTGGCTTCCACCGTTTCCACCTCGCCCATGCGCACGTTGACGGCAAGGCCGCTGTCCTCGTTGCAGGTGACCTCGGCCTGCGTCGCGCCATTGGCGCGGGCGCGTTCCAGCAGGCGCTGGGCGGTGGCGGACAGGCGTTGCAGGCGCTCGCGGCTGTCGTCGGTGACGGTGGCCTGTTGTGAAGCAGCAAGTTCTGAAGTCGAAGCGTTCAATGGATTATCCTGTTGCAATGCGTGGACGCGACGAAGACACCGGCCAGTTCCTCAGCCCCAGCCGCAGCGCCCAACGGCGCGCGGCGCTGGACGTGCTGGAACTTGGCGAACAACTGGCGGCGATGAGCGCCGCGCAACTGGCGAAGCTGCCCATCCCCGACGAGTTGATGCCGCATATCCGCGACACCCAGAAGATCACCTCGCACATCGCGCGCAAGCGGCAGCAGGCGTTTCTGGCCAAGCAGATGCGCAAGCTGGATGACGAAGTGCTGGACGCGATCCGCGATGCCATGAGCAAGGACGGCGAAGCGGGCAAGCGCGAAACCGCGGTGCTGCATCGCGCCGAGGCGCTGCGCGATGCGCTGCTGGGCGATGACGGCGACGCGGCGATGACCGACCTGCTGGCCGCGCATGCGGATGCCGACCGCCAGAAGCTGCGGCAACTGGTACGCAATGCGCGCGAAGAACGGGCGAAGCACAAACCCCCGCGCGCGTTCCGGGAACTGTTCCGCGAGCTGCGGGATTTGTTGGCGGAACATGCCGAGATCGACGAGGACAGCGAATGACGTAGCTGCGGAGCTTGCTCCGCAAACGTGCATTCTGTGCGGAGCAAGCTCCGCACCTACAGATGTAGCGCGCGACGAACGCAGGCGAAACATCACGCCTTCGTCCCGCCCACGGTCAATTCGGAAATCAGCAAGGACGGCTGGCCCACGCCCACCGGCACGCTCTGCCCATCCTTGCCGCAGATGCCAACGCCATCGTCCAGCGCAAGGTCATGGCCGATCATCGCCACCTTCTGCATGGTCTCCGGGCCGTTGCCGATCAGGGTTGCGCCCTTCACCGGCGTGGTGATTTTCCCGTCCTCGATCAGATAGGCCTCGGTCGCGGAGAACACGTACTTGCCGCTGGTGATGTCCACCTGCCCGCCACCGAAGTTGACCGCATACAGGCCGCGCTTGACCGAGCGGATCATCTCCTCGGGGTCGTGGGTGCCGGCACGCATGTAGGTATTGGTCATGCGTGGCATTACCAGATGCGCGAAGGATTCGCGGCGGCCGTTGCCGGTCGGCGTCATGCCCATCAGCCGCGCGTTCAAGGTGTCCTGCATGTAGCCCACCAGAATCCCGTCCTCGATCAGCGTGGTGCATGAGGTCGGCGTGCCTTCGTCATCGATGTTGAGCGAGCCGCGCCGGCCTTCCAGCGTGCCGTCATCCACGATGGTGACACCGGGTGATGCAACGCGCTGGCCGATCTTGCCGGCATAGGTTGACGTGCCCTTGCGGTTGAAGTCGCCTTCCAGCCCGTGGCCCACCGCTTCGTGCAGCAGCACGCCCGGCCAGCCGTGGCCGAGCACCACCGGCATCGTGCCTGCGGGCGCATCCACGGCTTCAAGATTTACCAGCGCCTGCCGCAATGCCTCGCGCGCGAATTTTTCCGGCTTGTCATCGGCCAGCAGCTCTTCATACGAATAGCGTCCGCCAAAACCGGCAAAGCCCGACTCACGCCGCCCGTTCTGCTCCACGATCACCTGCACGTTCATCCGCACCAGCGGACGCACGTCGCCAGCCAGCACGCCATCGCTGCGTGCCACCAGCACGGTATCCACACCGCCGGTCATGCTCACCATCACCTGCTGCACGCGCGGGTCCAGCGCGCGCACCAGCGCATCCACGCGGCGCAGTGCTTCCACCTTGGCGGCGTTGTCCAGCGCATCGACCGGATCAAGTGCCGGATACAGCGCACGGCCACTTGCACGCTGCAAGGCATGCGCGCCATGCGCGCGGCCATCGCGGGCGATGGCGCGGGCGGACTGCGCGGAAGCCAGCAGCGCCTGTGCATCGAGATCATCGGAATAGGCGAAGCCGGTCTTCTCGCCCGAAATCGCGCGCACACCCACGCCCTGTTCAATGGAATGCGCGCCATCCTTGACGATGCCGTCTTCCATGCTCCAGCTCTCGCGCCGTGCATGCTGGAAATACAGGTCGCCGAAATCGATGCCCGGCCCCAGCAGTGCGCTGAAGGCGCGTTCCAGCGCGGCGGTGTCGAGGCCTGCGGGAACAAGCAAGCGGGATTCGGCGATGGTCAGTGCGGTCATGCGGTCTGCTTCTGTTGTCGTTCGTATCAAAATGGCGGCGATGTGCGATGGTTCAACCTGCGCCATTCAACCTGATGGATCGGCCTGCGGCTTGGCCTGTGCCGATGGGGCATTGCGATCAATCACTTCCACCTTGGGCGCTGCCCACGGCCCGGTGATGCGATAGGTCTTGGCCCCGATGCCCTGCATCGGCTTGTCCAGCACGGCATTGGCCACCGCGCCCACGGCCGCGCCCACCGGGCCACCTGCCAGCGCACCCACTGCGGTCAGGATGCCGCCGGACTTGGGCAGCACGTCCACGGTCTGGTCGAAGCGTTTTGCGCGCAGATCGGCGCTGCCGTGCAGGCGGATGTCGGCAGCAGGGCCGTTGATCGCCATGTCATCACTGCTGGCACTGCCACCGCCCACGCGCACGTTGCCGTGGATGCGATTGAAGGCGAAGCCTTTCTCGAAGAAATCGCGGAAGTCCAGGGTCAACCGACGCCGCAACTGTGCAACGCCAAGCAGGCCCAGCAACCGGCCCGCGCCGGGTTCGATTTCAAGCAATTGACCATTGCGCACATCGACCACCACGCCGGCATCCAGCGTTGCCAGCGCGAACGCATCCGGCCCGCCACGCCAGCGCGCATCCACATCGAAACCGCCCTTGCCGCCACCCACCTGTCCGCCAAGCCCAAGCCCGGTCAGCAGCTTGCCAACATCATCACTGTCGATCTTCAGCGCCAGCTGCGTGCGCGCCGCATCACCGCGACCACTCCACAGGCCGCTGCCGGACAAACGCTGCTGGCTGCCCGTGGCCGTGATCTGATCCATGCGCAGACCAGCGGCGGTGGGCGTGCTGCGAAAACGCGCCTGCCCCAGCGCAACGCTGCCGATGCGCAGATCGGCCACGTCGATCAGCAGCGGCGGGATGCGGGCAGGATCGAAGCCCGGCGCACGCGGCGATGCCGGCGTCGTCGCGGCGGCATTCGCAGCGACCGCATTCGTCTTGCCGGGCAAGGCCCAATGCAGTCGATCGAAACGACCGGCAACCGTCGCACCGTCCTGCGTTGGCACCAGCAACGCGCCGGCCAGCGTCGGTGCGTCCACCTGTACTGCCGTGCCACGCGATGCAGGCACCACCTGCAGGCGTGCATCGGCAAAGCTGGAACCCAGCAATTGCAGGCGTTCGGCGGTCACGTCGATGCGTTGCAGCGGCAAGCCTTCGCCTTCGCGACTGCCGGCAATCGCCGCGATCCAGTCCAGCGCGTCCAGCTTCGCCACCTGCCCAAGCACGGACAGTCCATGTGTCGAAGGCGCTTCTGCGCGCGTGCCGCCGAAACGAATGCCCACGCCGGTCTGCCCATTCGCCAGACTGCGGCTGCGCAGCGAAAGCAGCCTGCCCAACGTCACTTCCAGCTCACCCTTTCCCAGCGGAAGCTGCAGATCCACCGCCACCGGCAAGGCCTGCGCGGCCGGCTTGCGCAGCGGTTCCGGCAGGTCGATGGCGGTGCCGGCAAGATTCGATTGCAGGCGCAGCCGGCCTGGTGCATCACTGCCGCGCGGAACGGCCAGCGCGGCGATCCATGTGGAATTGCCGCGCACGAATGGCAGCAGCCAGTCCATGCCATCGGTCTTTTCCAGCAGGCCATCGATGTCCGCCTGCGCCTGCATCTCGGCCTCGAACGCATGCGCGCGATCCCGCACATGCGGCCCGGCGCGCAATGACAACTGGCCGGGCATGCCGTCGTGACGCACGCGCAGGCCATCGGCGATGAAACCGCCTTCGTCGTAACGCGCCTGCCCGCGCACATCGTCGAAGGCCAGCTTCCAGCGCTGTTCGCCCAGCTTGGCACCGGCCAGCTCCACCGTGCCGCGAATGGTCTGCTTGCCGGCATTCGCATGTAGCGGCAACAGCATGTTGAACTGCGCCTGCGCCGGCCCGCTGGCACGCAGGTTGTCCATGATGTCGCCATAGGGCTTGTGCAACGGACTGCTGCGCAGCATGGACAGGAAATTCGCGGCATCGCCGCCGGCTTCGGCATCGACCTGCAATTGCGCGCGCCCGAACCGCGCGATACCACCGCGCAGGTGCGACACCGGCACATCGGCCAGTCGCGCGCTGCCATCCACGCTGAAGCCATCGGCGACGAAACGCACTTCGGCATCAAGGCGCTCCGCCGCCGGCCAGTCCGGCTGGAACTTCAGCACGCCATCGCGGATATGGGTCTGCGCGCGGAACAGTCCGGCACCGGCCATGCCCGGCTCGTTGCGAAACGGCCAGTCGTCCAGATCACCCACCACCAACGCGCGGGTCTCGTGCAGGCGACCGCCCTGCAAGGCACGATCCAGCCACTGCACGGTCGCCTTCGGCATCAGGTGATGAATCCAGAAACCGGGTGCCTTCGATACCGGCGTCTCGCCGATTTCCACCGCAAGATCAAGGCGCGGCCGGGTGCCGTCATTCGGCAGACCGATGCCGCCACGCGCCTTCAACTGCAAATCACCGCCCAGCGCCAGCCCCGGCGTGTGGATCGTCCAGCCATCGCCATCGCGCCACGCCACCGCTTCGCCATCCAGCGTGAAGGCATGCGGCACGCCGAAGCCCACCGGCCAGTCGAACGCGACCTGTGCGTCGGGATCGAAACGCAGGCGCAGGCCATCGCGGTCGCCCTGCAGCCAGCCCTGCACGCCCCGCATGCCGGGCGTGTTGCCGACCGGCGCAAACTGCAAACCGTCGATGCGCGCCTGCACCTGCAATGCGCCGCCGCGCCTGCCGTGCAGGTCAAAGTCCTGCAATACCGCACCGGCAGCGGACGCCGCCAGCCAGCGTCGCAAACCGGGGTTCAGGCCATCGCTCAGTGCCAGCACCGCCAGCAGCGGCGCGGCATCCACCCGCTGCGCCTGCATGCCGAATACCTCGCCACCCTGCACCGCGAGTCCGTCCAGCACCTGCCTTGAAGCGCCATCGCCCACCCGCAAGCGTGTTGCATTGGCCTGCCACTGGCGAATGTCGCCGGCCCAGCGTGCATCCAGTTCCAGCCGGCCCAATGCGCGTTCCGGTGGCGACATGCCGGCGGCGATCGGCACGCCACGCAGCACCACATCATTCAGGTCAGCCACGGCCCGCAACGCAACCACGCGATGCCCGCGCAGCTGCGCCCAGGCCTGCGCGCGGCCCTTGCCCGACACTGCACCCACGCCGGAAATTCCCAATTTTCCCGCCAGCAAGGACAGATCGCTGCTGTCGCTGCCTGCATGTGCGCGGCCATCGCCACTGCTGCGGTCGAAATCCAGCGACATCTCGAACGGCGTTGCCTCCGTGCGCAACCATGCACGCGCGCCGGTGCGGATTCGCGAGCCGTTCACCTGCATGCGCAGGTCGATGCGTGGCAGTTGCAGGTCCAGGCCAAGCTCGGGTGCATGCACGCGCAGGCGCGCGTGCGAGACCTGCAACTCACCCAACCGTTCCAGCACCGCGAATGGATCACCGCCGTCGGTTTGCTGCTGGCCCGGCAGGCCGCGCACCAGCCATGTGCCATCGGCGCTGCGTTCCAGTGCAAGGTCCAGTCCACGCAGGCGCAGTTCGGTGAACGAACGCCCCGGCAACAGGCCGGCGTATTGCGCAACCAGAATCTCGGCATCGCCGATCCGCAACGGGTCTGCGCCCTCCCCCACGCGCAGATTGTCCAGACGCAGCAGCGGCCCGCGCCTCGTCCATTCGGTCTGCACCCGGTCAAACGCGACCGGCCTGCCGGCGCGCTCACCCAGCCATGCGGCGATCTTCTGCGGGTTGCGCTCTGCAAGCGGCAGCAGGCGGCTGCCGATGCCACTTGCAACCGCCAACAGCAGCAAGACGGCGGCGAGCGCATACCACGCACCACGGCGCAGCAGACGCAGGCGATGACGCCAGGGCATGGTCATGCTCAAAGCCCCTCTCCCTGCGGGAGAGGGGTTGGGGTGAGGGTTCGAGGCAAGAGTGGAACTTGATGCCTGCGCCGAACCCTCATCCGCCCTGCGGGCACCTTCTCCCGGAGGGAGAAGGAAAAATCAGAGCAGCACCACATCGAACTGCTCCTGCATGTATTGCGCATCCGCCTGGAAGCGGATCGATTTCCCGAGGAACTCCTCCAGCTCGGCGACCGCGTTGGATTCCTCGTCGGTGATCCGCCCGACCACCTTGGGCGAGGCGATCACCAGCAGGCGCGCGGCTTCGAACTGGCGCACCGCACGCACGATCTCGCGGAAGATTTCGTAGATCACGGTTTCCGAGGTCTTGACCATGCCGCGCCCGCCGCATTCGTGGCAGGGCTCGCACAACTGCCGTTCCAGACTGTCCACCGTGCGCTTGCGGGTCATCTCCACCAGACCCAGCGGCGAGAAGTCATACACCGTGGTCTTGGCATGATCCTTCGCCAGCGACTTCTCCAGCGTGCGCAGCACCTGCCGGCGATGCTCGGCATCCTGCATGTCGATGAAGTCGATGATGATGATGCCGCCCAGGTTGCGCAGCCGCAGCTGCCGCGCCACTGCCTGTGCCGCTTCGAGGTTGGTGCGATAGACGGTTTCTTCGAGGTTGCGCTGGCCGAGGAAGCTGCCGGTGTTCACATCGACCGTGGTCATCGCCTCGGTCTGGTCGATGACCAGATAACCACCGGATTTCAGCGGCACTTCCTTTTCCAGCGCGCGGCCGATTTCATCCTCCACGCCGTACAGGTCGAATATCGGGCGCGCGCCTGCGTAATGCTCGATCTTCTCGGCAAGCCCAGGCATGTATTGCGCGGCGAATTCGCGCAGGCGCTCGCAGGTCTCGCGCGAATCAACCTTCACCTTCTCCACGTCGCGGCGGATCAGGTCACGCACCGCACGCAGCGGCAGGCTGAGGTCTTCGTAAACGCAACTGCCCACTTTGGCGGTCGCCGAGGTTTCCTCCACCAGCTTCCACACCCGCCCGAGGTAGGCGATGTCCTCGGCCAGTGCTTCCGCCGGCTGGCCTTCGGCATTGGTGCGCACGATGTAGCCGTGCCCAGCGGGTGACGACGCACCGGCCACCAGACTCTTCAGGCGCGCGCGCTCGTCCTCGTCCTCGATCCGCGCCGACACGCCAACCACCCGCGAACGCGGCAGCAGCACGAGGTAGCGCGAGGGAATGCTGATCTGCGTGGTCAGCCGCGCGCCCTTGCTGCCGATGGGATCCTTCACCACCTGCACCACGATCTCGGCGCCATCGCGCAGCAATTCGGAAATCGGGATCTGCACCTGCGGCGGCGCAACCGGGGCGTCCTCGCCTTCCGACGCTTCCAGCGGCGCGCTGCGGAAAATGTCGTTGGCGTGCAGGAAGGCGGCGCGTTCCAGACCGATGTCCACGAACGCGGCCTGCATGCCCGGCATCACCCGTTGCACCTTGCCCTTGTAGATGTTGCCGACCACGCCGCGCTGGCTGCCACGCTCGATGTGCAGCTCCTGCAGCATGCCGTTTTCGACCACCGCCACGCGGGTTTCACGCGGGGTGACGTTGACCAGCAATTCCTCGCTCATGCCAGCACCCCGAATGCGCGCAGCAGCGTGGCGGTTTCGTGCAGCGGCAGGCCCATCACGCCGGAATAGCTGCCTTCCAGTCGTTCAACGTGCGCTTCGAAGCGGCCCTGTATCGCATACGCACCGGCCTTGCCCTGCCATTCGTCGCTTGCGATGTAGCGGGCGATGTCGGCATCGGACAGCGGCGCGACCGTCACCTTGGTCAGTGATGCCGCCTGCGCCTCGCGCCCGGCGGACACCAGCGACACCGCCGTCACCACCTCATGCGTGCGCCCGGACAGCCGGCGCAGCATGGCTGCTGCCGCTTCGGCATCGACCGGCTTGCCGAAGACCTCGCCATCCAGGATCACCTCGGTATCCGCGCCCAGCACCACCGCGCCCGGCACCGCGACCACCTTCAACAGGCCGGCACCGGCCTTCTCGCGGGCAACACGGCGCACATAGTCGGCGGCGGCTTCGCCGGAACCCTGCAATTCGGGGATGTCGAGGTCGATGACGCCGAAATCCAGACCCAGACGGCCCAGCAATTCGGCGCGCCGTGGGGAGCGCGAGGCAAGATGCAGCATGCGTGCAGTCTAACCCGCAGCCGCCCGGAGAACCGCGCCCGGCGGGGCGCTGACCCCGTTGCGGCTCATGGCGCGTTCACTCCGGCGGTGTCATTCATCCACCATCCACCACCGCCGGAGCCCACCATGCCGCTACGCCCGCTGATCCTCGCCCTCGCACTCGCCCTTGGAACCGCTCCCATGACCGCCTGCGCCCAGAACGCCCCGCAAACACCCGTGATCGCCGCCGATTCCACCCTGCTGTCGGTGTCCAGCACCGCGCAGGCTACCCGCGTGCCGGACGTGGCCACCATTTCCACCGGCGTCATCACCGAGGCCACCGACGCCAACGCGGCGATGCGCGCCAATGCCGTGCAGATGGACAAGCTGATGGCGGCAATCCGCGCCGCCGGCATCGCCGAACGCGACGTGCAGACCAGCGGCATCAACCTCAACCCGCAGTACAAGTACGCCGACAACCAGCCGCCGCGCGTGGTCGGCTATCAGGCCAGCAACACCGTCAACGTGAAGGTGCGCGACCTGTCCAGGCTGGGCAAGGTGCTGGATGCCTTCGTCGCCAATGGCGCAAACCAGATCAGCGGCCCCAGCTTCGAGGTGGACAAGCCGGACGAGGCCTATGCCGAAGCACGCACCGCCGCGATCCACAAGGCACAGGCGCAGGCGAAGACCTATGCCGATGCGCTGGGCATGAAGGTGCGCCGCGTGGTCAGCATCAGCGAAGGCGGTGCCAGCATGCCGCGCCCGATGCTGATGATGCGGGCGATGGCGGCGTCTGACGCGATGGCGAAGGAAACCTCGGTATCGCCGGGCGAGTCCACCCTGTCGGTGAACATCGAGGTGGTGTTCGAACTGGGGCGCTGAGTCCCTCGGCAACACCTGCGCGCCGCCCCGCCGGGGCGGCTGCGTTTTGGTGGGGAACCACAAACGGATGTCATCGCCACTCGTCGGCACGGAACGCCCGGCCATCGCCTGCCGGTTGCCGGGCATCGGCCTGCCGGCGCAGCGTGGAAGTGTGCATAAGACGGGCCGCAACCCCATCGCCGCCGCCCGTCCGTTGCATGGAACACACCCACCCCGGAGGAGGTTGACCATGGCCCGCACGTACGCAATCGATCTGTCCCGCCCGGCTGGCTTCGCGCTGCTCAAGCCCGCCAGCAAACCGCAACTGGACGCCACCCGCATCGGCACGCTCAGCGGCTCCATCGCGGTCAACCTGCTGGCCATGGGCCTGCTGATGATGCCGATGACCCTGCCGCCGCCGGCCAGAGTGGCAGATACCGACCGCGATCCCGACATCATCTGGGTGAAGCGCGAGACACCCAAGCCGGTGGAAGTCGAAGTCGTCCGCACGCCAACCCCACCGCGGGCCGCGCAAACCATCGAACGCCCGCGCACCGCCGCGCCGTCGCAGGTCGAAACCTCAGCGCCGGTGCTGGTCGAAAACGGCAGCGAACAGGCCATCGACACGTCCTTCGACGAAGCCGTTGGCCCGACCGATATCGGCCCGCCGCTCACCGGCCCGGCACCGATGCAGTTGCAGTATCTGGTCGCCCCGGCACCTGCTTATCCGCGCAATGCACTGCGGCAGAACATCACCGGCACCGTGCTGCTGCAGGTGATCGTCGGCATCGATGGACGCCCGCTGGAAGTCACGGTGCATCAGAGCAGCGGCAACCGCGAACTGGACGCAGCGGCAAAGGCGCAGGTGCTCAAGCGCTGGAGCTTCCGCCCAGCGACGCTGAATGGTCAGGCGGTGCAGGCAGTTGGGCTGGTGCCGATCGAGTTCAAGCTGCAATAAGGCGTCCCGACCAACAGGATTTTGCTCGTCATCCCGGCGAAAGCCGGGATAAGGCGTCCCGACCAACAGGATTTTGCTCGTCATCCCGGCGAAAGCCGGGATCCAGCTTTTCAGCCCTTCGGCAGGTCAAGCAAGAACTGGATCCCGGCTTTCGCCGGGATGACGAGCGTATTTCAGGCCTTTGGGCGGGCGCTCAGGCGCGGTGGTAAGGATGATTCGCCAGCAGGGCGGCAGCGCGATACAACTGCTCGGCCAACACCAACCGCACCAGCATGTGCGGCAGCGTGAGCGGCCCCAGCGACCATTGTTCGTCGGCGCGCGCGATCACCTCCGGCGCATGCCCTTCCGGCCCGCCGATCAGGAACGCCAGGTCACGGCCCTGCCCGCGCCAGTGTTCCAGCCGCTGCGCCAGTTGTTCGGACGCATGCATTTTTCCGCGTCCATCCAGCGCAATCACATGCGCATGCTTCGGCAACGCCGCCAGCACGCGCGCGCCTTCGTCGGTCATCGCCCTTGCGGTGTCACGGCCCTTGCCGCGCACGCCGGGCTCGACTTCGGCCAGCTCCAGCGGCAGCCAGTGCGACAGCCGTTTCTGGTATTCGGCGAAGCCTTCCGCCACCCATGACGGCGCGCGTTCACCGACGGCGATCAGGCGGGCTTTCATCGATGCACCTTGTCCCGTGCAATCAGTCGGCATCGAATGCCGAGCGCAGCAGGTTACTGTTCGTGTTCGGGCGGCTGATCGCCCACCGTCCACAGCCTTTCCAGCGCATAGAACTCGCGCACGCGCGGCAGCATGACGTGGACAACCACATCGCCCAGGTCAACCAGCACCCATTCGGCCTCGCGCTCACCTTCCACGCCCAGCGGCATCACGTCCAGCTGCTTGGCGAAGCGCACCACTTCGTCGGCCACCGACTTCACGTGCCGGGTCGAGGTGCCGGAAGCGACCACCATGAAATCGCAGACGCTGCTCTTGCCGCGCACATCGATCTGCACCGTGTCTTTGGCCTTGAGTTCCTCCAGCGCTGCATGGACGGCCTTGAGCAGGGCTTCGACCGGCGGCGGCGGATTGGGCAGGCTGGTCTTGATGACGTGGGCAGTGGTGGTCAAGGGCGCGGGCTCGGTGGAGATGTGGGCAGTATAACGGTGGGGTCGCGATACAGGCGGTGACGGACGATATAGGCCGCGACCGCAGGCGACACCCAACCCTGCCAGTCCTCGCCTGTGGCAATGCGGCGGCGCAGCTCGGTGGAGGATTCCGGGCGCAGTTCCGGCAGCGGCAGCAGGGCGAAACCGCCACAGGGGCTTTCCCGCAGCGCGCGCGCCGGCAGCCAGCGCTGGTCGATTTCGGCCAGCACTTGCGGTGCATGTTCACGCAGGCGGCCGGCATCGATCTCGGAACCCGGACGCTGCACGGCGATGATGTGGGCGCGCTCGAACAGGTCGCGCCAGCGGTGCCAGGTATGCAGTTGCAGCAGCGAATCCGCGCCGATCAGCCATGCAATCGGCGCGGCATCGCCCAGTTCGGCGCGTAACTCGCCCAGCGTGTCGAAGGTGTAGGAAGGCCCGCTGCGCAGCAGTTCGCGACGATCCACGCCGAGGCGTGCGTGACCGGCAACGGCGAGTTCCAGCATCGCCGCACGCTGCATCGCGTCCGCGCGGGTCGCGCCCTTGTGCGGCGGGTCGCGTGCGGGAATCAGGGCAACGTCGGCATCCAGCGCATCACGCGCGGCGCGGGCAACGGCCAGATGGCCGTTGTGGACGGGGTCGAAGGTGCCGCCATAGAAAACCCTCAGTGCCTGCTCTTGTTCGTCATTCCGGCGAAAGCCGGAATCCAGCTTTTGAGGCAAGCCAGGAACTGGATTCCGGCTTTCGCCGGAATGACGGGAGCTGCTCACGATGCCAGCAGGCGCGCAGCGCCCTTGTCCGCCGTCGCCAGCAGCAGGCGTTCCAGTTGCAACCACGCATCGGCTGGTTCGCTGCCCAGCCGCACGCGGCCCTTGGCGATGCGGTCCACCTTCCCGGCTTCCACCAGCAGGCGCTGCCAGCTTTCCGGCGGATAACGGCCCAGCGCGCGCTTGTAAACGGCTTCCTTCGCAGGCCAGATGCGCTGCGCCTTGCATTCGGCGGAGAAATTGCACGCCCGCGCCAGCGTGGCGACGGTGTTCAGTTCCTTCACCACCATGCCCATCAGTGCCGGGATCGCTTCGCCTTCCGCACGCAGGCCGGCAAGGATGCGCGAGACCTGCGCGGCCTGCCCGTTCAGCGCGGCATCGACCAGACGGAACACGTCGAAGCGCGCCGAATCGGCCACCAGCGCGTCCATCCGCTCCACGTCCAGCATGCCGGCTTCGCCACCGGCCAGCAGCGCCAGCTTGTCCACTTCCTGCGCGGCGGCCAGCAGATTGCCTTCCACCCGCTGCGCCAGCCGCGCCACTGCATCCGGCGTGGCCTTGATGCCACGGCTGCGCAGGCGCTGGCTGACCCAACCATTCAGTTCATGCGGCTTCACCGGCCATGCCACGGCAACATGGCCGGCGCGGGCGATGGCCTCGCTCCATTTGCCGGCGTGCGCCTTCGACCATTCACCGGCGATCACCAGCAGCACCACGTCCGGTGCCGGATTGGCGCAGAACGCCGCGATCAGCTTGCCGCCTTCCGCGCCCGGCTTGCCGGTGGGCAGGCGCACTTCCACCAGCCGCTGGCTGGCGAACAGGCTGGGCGCGTTGATCGCCGCGTCCAGCGCATCCCAGTCGGCATCGCGCCCTTCCATGTCGAACACTTCGCGCTCACCGATGCCCTGCGCACGCGCGGCAGCACGCACGGCATCGGCCGCTTCCAGCACCAGCAGCGGTTCACTGCCGGCGACCAGATAAACCGGGCGCAGCGGCTCGCCGGCCAGTTGCGCGGCAAGGCGATCGCAGCTCAGTTCCATCCGTCGATCCGCGCGCTCACTGCGCGGCGGGTGCCGCCGGCTTGGACGCGGCATCCACGCGGCGCAGGATGGCTGCGGCCATGTCGCGGCGCAATTCGTTCACCAGCATTTCGCGCTCGCTGGCCTTGCCGATGGAATCCACTGCCGGCGCAAGGTAATCGCGCGACAACTCGATCGCCTGCTGCGGCACCGCCACGCTGTCATCGGCACGGCGCAGGGTGAAGATCACCGCATAGCGCAGCGCGTATTCCTGCGCGCGCCCGAACTGGTCGTGGCTGATCGGCGTATCCGCCCACTGTTCGGAGATCACCTGCAAGGTCGCAACGCCGGACTTCGCCTGTTCCGGTGCAGCCTGCGCGCCTGCGCGTTGCAGGCCATCGGCCAGCAGTTCCGCCAGCGGGCTGTAGCGATCGGCTGTCACGACACGCACCGGCCCGAGGTCTGCCGGCAGGTTGAGTGCGTTGCGCAGATGGAAGCCGCAGCCAGACAGCAGCGCGGCGGACAGGGCGATGGCGGCGAGGCGTCGGGTCATGGGCGCAGTTTAGGCGAAAAGTCGTCCGTCATTCCGGCGTTCGCGGGAATGACGGTGGTTGGGTTACACAACGATATTGACGATCTTGCCGGGCACCACGATGAGCTTCTTCACCTCGTTTCCGCCCACGTAGGCAGCCACGCCCGGTTCGGCCAGCGCGGCAGCCTCGATGGCTTCGCGCGGGGTATCGATGCCGACTTCAATCGTGCCACGCAGCTTGCCGTTGACCTGCACCGCAAGCCGTACCGCATCGCGCACCAGCGCGGCGGGATCAGCCTGCGGGAACGGGATGTCCTCCAGCAGCGTTTCCGGATGCCCCAGCGTTTGCCACAGCGCATGCGCGATGTGCGGGGTGATCGGGTTGAGCAGCAGCACGATGGCCTCGAAGGCTTCGTGACGCACGGCGCGGCCCTGCGCGCTGGTGTCGGTGAACTTGCCCAGCGCGTTCAGCAGTTCCATCAGCGCGGCGATGGCGGTGTTGAAGCTGTGGCGGCGGCCATAGTCATCGCCGACTTTCTGGATGGCTTCGTGGGTCTGGCGGCGCAGGGTTTTCTGCGCGGCGTCGAGCGATGCCGCATCAATCGCGCCTGCGGCGCGCCCCCATCCGCCTTCGGCACCTTCCCCCGCAAGCGGGGGAAGGAAAGAAGCAGCATGCGCATGCACATCACGCCACAGGCGGCGCAGGAAGCGCGCCATGCCTTCCACGCCGGCATCGCTCCATTCCAGCGACTGCTCCGGCGGCGCGGCGAACATCGAGAACAGGCGCACGGTGTCCGCGCCGTACTTGTCCACCAGCACCTGCGGATCGACGCCGTTGTTCTTCGACTTCGACATCTTCTCGGTGCCGCCGATCTTCACCGGCTGACCATCGGCGATCAGCGCCGCACCAGTGATGCGGCCCTTGTCATCGCGTTGCAGTTCCACGTCGGCGGGGTTGATCCATTCCTTCGCGCCGCCTTCCAGTTCGCGATAGAAGGTATCGGCGATCACCATGCCCTGCGTCAGCAGGCGCGTGGCCGGCTCGTCGCTATGCACCAGGCCCGCGTCGCGCAGCAGCTTGTGATAGAAGCGGAAGTACATCAGGTGAAGGATCGCGTGCTCGATGCCGCCGATGTATTGATCCACCGGCAGCCAGTAATTCGCGCGCTCATCCACCATGTCGGATGCGCCCGGCGAGGTGTAACGCGCGTAGTACCAGCTCGACTCCATGAAGGTGTCGAAGGTGTCGGTTTCGCGCTCGGCCGGCTTGCCGCACTGCGGGCAGGTGGTCTTGCGCCAGTCGGGGTCGGACTTGATCGGCGAATGCACATCGCCCGAAGCAAAGGCATCGGCCACGTCCTCCGGCAGCAGCACCGGCAACTGGTCTTCCGGCACCGGCACCACGCCGCAGTCGGCGCAGTGGATGACCGGGATCGGGCAGCCCCAGTAACGCTGGCGCGAGACGCCCCAGTCGCGCAGGCGGAAGTTGATCTTGCGCTTGCCGCGCCCTTCGGCCTCGAAGCGCGCCGCCAGTGCGTCCAGCGCGGCATCAAAATCCATCCCGTTGAACTCGCCGGAATTGATCAGCCAGCCGCGTTCGGTCTGCGCGCCTTCTTCCTCGATGCGGCGCAGGTAATCGCGCACCACGGCGACGGCAGCGTCGGTCTCCACCACGTCCACCGGCGCGTGACCGCCCAGCGCGACCGCCATCGGGTCATCGTGTTCTTTCAGATGCGATGCCATTTCTTCCAGCGCATCGCGGGTGGCGGCATCGACGATCACCGGCTTCACCGGCAATCCATACGCCTTCGCAAACTCCCAGTCGCGCTGGTCGTGCGCCGGCACCGCCATCACCGCGCCGGTGCCGTAGCCCATCAGCACGAAGTTGGCCACATAAATTGGCACGTCCTCGCCGGTGACCGGATGCCTGGCCCACTGGCCAGTCGCCATGCCGCGCTTTTCCTGCGTTTCCAGCTCCGCCTCGGACACGCCGCCCTGCTTCAGTTCGGCGAGGAACGCGGCCAGTTCCGGGTTGTCCTGCGCGGCCTTCAGCGCCAGCGGATGTTCACCTGCAATGCTGATGAAGGTCACGCCCATCAGCGTGTCCGGGCGCGTGGTGAAAACAGTCAATGGCTCGGCTTCGCCATCGACCTCGAACTGGATTTCCAGCCCCTGGCTGCGACCGATCCAGTTGCGCTGCATGGTCTTGACCGAATCCGGCCAGCCCTCCAGCGTGTCCAGCTCGTCCAGCAGTTCCTGCGCGTAATCGGTGATGCGCAGGAACCACTGCGGGATCTCGCGTTTTTCCACCAGCGCGCCGGTGCGCCAGCCCCGCCCGTCGATCACCTGCTCGTTCGCCAGCACGGTCTGATCGACCGGGTCCCAATTCACCACCGAGTTCTTGCGATAGGCGATGCCCTTCTTCAGCAGGCGCACGAACATGCGCTGCTCGTGGACGTAGTAGTCCGGCTTGCAGGTGGCGAACTCGCGGCTCCAGTCAATCGCATAACCCAGCGACTGCAACTGCTTGCGCATGTGCTCGATGTTGGCGTACGTCCACTTGGCCGGCGCGGTCTTGTTCTTGATCGCGGCGTTTTCGGCGGGCAGGCCGAAGGCATCCCAACCCATCGGCTGCAGCACATTGAAGCCGGTCATGCGCTTGTGGCGGCTGATGACATCGCCAATCGTGTAATTGCGCACATGGCCGACGTGCAGCGCGCCGCTCGGGTACGGCAGCATCGACAGGCAGTAGTACTTCGGCTTGCCCGTGTCCTCGCGCACCTCGAAGGCGCGGCTGCTGGCCCAGAACGACTGGGCGGCGGATTCAACGGCGGATGGATCGTAGATGGCGGGCTCGGACACGGCGGGAACTGCTGGAATCGGGCTGGAAAGCCTACCGCAGCGCAGCAAGACCCGCCATTATTCGCGCTTGTCCCCAACCGGCACCCGGCATGTCAATGGAATGGATCGGCTATCTGGCCGCTGCCTGCACCACCCTGTCCTTCGTCCCGCAGGCGGTGAAAACCATCCGCAGCCGCGACACCAGCGGCATTTCACTGTGGATGTACGTGGTGTTCACCTTCGGCATCGCCTGCTGGTTTGGCTATGGGCTGTACCTGCATTCCTGGCCGATGATCCTGTCGAACGCCGTCACCTTCCTGCTGTCTTCGACGATCCTTGGCCTGAAGTTGAAGCACAAGTAAGCGCCCGCGCCGCAAGCCACCACCAGCCGAACCACAGCGCAAACGCCAGCCGCTGCGCCAGCCCCACCCAGCCGCCGACGGGCGCAAGCACCGCCAGCACCGGCACCAGCACGCCCGCCGCCAGACTTGCGATGGCAAAGCTGCGGCCACGCCGCGCGCCGAAGGCCAGCAGCAACGCGGCGGGCACGAAGGCGATCCACCACAACATCCACGCCAGCACATGCAGGCGGGTTGCATCGGCATCCAGATCGGAAGCATCCATCTGCAACGCACCTTGCGCGGCGAACGCCAGCGCCGACAACTGCGCCAGCGCCACCCCGATGCGCGCGGCCCAGCCGGCGTCGGCCAATGCGTTGCGCAGCGCATGCGATGCCAGCAACAGGCAGATGCCCGGCAACAGGAAGGCACCGGCGTTGAACAGCATCGCCCCGGGCAAGCCTGCCGCGCCACGCAGCCCGAGCGGGTGCAGGCGATGGGAGTATTCCGGCAAGCCGACGCCGGCCAGCAGCAGCGCAAGTGCGAACAGGCCGATGGCGACCAGCACGAAGGCGCGCGGCGTCCTGTCCATGTGTTTGCTGCTTATAACGCGCGATGCACGGCTTCGCCGAAGAACGCGGTGTGGTGGGCGCAGTCGTTCAGGCGCACCACGTCCAGCGCATCGACGGACGCGCCTTCCAGCAGGTTGAGCGTGGTCGGTGCTTGCCGGAACGTCCACAGCCGCGACAGCGGGATGCCCAGCACCTTGCACAGCAGCACGCGGTTGACGGCGTCGTGGGCGACGACCAGCAAGGTGTCGCCTGCGCCCAATCCATCGCAGGCGCGGGCGAAGGCCGGCCATGCGCGGTCGAACACCTGCTGCAGGGATTCGCCACCCGCACCCGGCATCTGCACCGTGTCCGGGGCATCGCGCCACGCCTGCAGGCGCTGCGGATCGCGCGCGGCGATTTCGCTGGCAAGCAGGCCTTCCCATTCGCCGTGGCCGATTTCCTTCAGGCCGTCATCGAACAGCAGTTGCGATGCACGCGCATCACCCAGCGCAAGCTGCGCGGTGCGGGTGGCACGCGACAGTGGCGATGCGACAGCGCGGTCGATGCGCAGGTCGGCAAGACGCACACCCAGCGCGGTGGCCTGCGCGATGCCCACTTCGGACAGCGGGATGTCTTCCTGGCCCTGATAGCGGCCTTCGGCATTCCACGGGGTTTCGCCGTGGCGGGCAAGCAGAATCCTCATGCGATGCGGCATCCGGTAGTTGTGCGGCGCAACAGCCTAGCAGGTTGCGCGTGCCTCACATCGCGCGTTGCAGGCTGGCACCATCACGGACTGGAATCCGGACATGCAGGCCGAAGGCGAATTGATCGGCGCGTCGATCAGATCGTATGCCCGCTCACTGCGCCGGCAGGTGCATTTCCTTCAGCAGGTGCGGCGCCGGGTACACCTTCGCCAGCAGCCAGCGCACATAGCGCATGTCAACGTGGATGGCGCGCTTGTAGCGCGGGTCGAACATCCAGCTGGCACTGACGGCTTCCCAATTGCTGTCGAAGTTCAGGCCGATCAGCCGACCTTCTGCATCCAGCACCGGTGAGCCGGAATTGCCGCCGGTGGTGTCGAGGTTGGTCATGAAGTTCACGGTCTGCGTCTTCAGCACCGAGTCGGCGGTGCTGCCGAAATCACCCTTGGCGATGGCGTCCAGCAGCGGCCTGGGTGCATCGAAGGGTTCCTGGTTGGTGTTCTTTTCGACGATGCCGCCCACCACGGTCAGCGGGCGATAGTCCACGCCATCACGCGGTGACAGCGGGCTGACCTTGCCGAAGCTGACGCGCAATGTGGAATTGGCATCCGGATACACCGCCCTGCCCTGCGAC
Source organism: Thermomonas sp. (assembly GCF_047606765.1). GTDB lineage: Bacteria > Pseudomonadota > Gammaproteobacteria > Xanthomonadales > Xanthomonadaceae > Thermomonas. The sequence continues at coordinate 40,153 of NZ_JASGED010000059.1, forward strand.
TTGCGATAGCCCGTCAACGCCTGCATGTAAGCCGGGCGCAGTCGCAGCAGTTCGCCGTTGCGCTGCTTGGCTTCATCCTCCAGCCGCAGCAGTGCCGGTTGCAGTGTTGCCGCCGCCTTCAGCAGCGTGTCCTTGGATGCCGCAAGCGTGGCCGCGTTTTGCTTCATCGCCGCCAGCCGCGTGGTTTCGTTGCCGAGTTTTGTTCCGATGTAAAGCGTGTTGAGTCGAGCGCTGGCGATGGCTTCATCCTTGCCGAATACCGCATCGAACTCGGCGACGCGCTGCGCCTTCGGCAGCGCGTAATACTGCTTCAGCGCATAGCGCAGCGTGGCCTTTTCGACCTCCGGATCGAAGCGGCGCTGCAACTGCTTCAGGCCAGCTTCGATGCGCGCCTCGTCGCGCTGCTGGTAACCGGATTCGCGCTGCGCATCCGGCTTGCCGCGTTCAAGCGCCAGCCGCTGCAACTGCACGGCGGCACCCAGCAAACCGGGGCGCAGGAACGGCAGCAGGAAATCGCGTTCGCGCATCGCTTCGCCGGCATCCAGCAATGCCTGCATCTGACGAATATCGGTTTGCAGCGAAGCGGCGTTCGGCTGCTTTGCCAACCACGTCAACATCGCGTCCTCATCGGCGCGGCGCACGCGCACCGCATCGCTGCGGCGCAGGCCATCCAGTTCGCCTTGCGCACGCTTGAGCGTGTTCTTGTAGCCGGCAACGGTGGAGGCGTAGAGGACTTCCTTCGCCGCGCTGCCTGCGGTCGCGGCCTGCGTCGCCTTGATGAGCCCGTCCATGAAGCCGACGCGCTGGGGCAGCAGCCATTCGATCTGGCCTGCGAACTCCGAAGCCGTGCGATGACGGAACGTGGTGCCGGGATAACCCGCCACCATCGCGAAATCGCCCGCCTTCACCGGCGCAGTGGACACGGTGAGCCATGCCGGCGGCTTGTAGGGCACGTTGTCCGGCGAATACGCCGCCGGCTTGCCGTCCTTGCCGACGTAGGCGCGATAGAAGGTGAAGTCACCGGTATGGCGCGGCCACATGAAGTTGTCGGTTTCGTCGCCATAGTTGCCGATGGCGCGCGGCGGCGCATAGACCAGGCGAATGTCCTGCAACTCCACCTGCTTGATGCGGTGGAACTCGTTGCCGTAGTACATGTTGGCGATGCTGCAACGATGCCCGGCATCGGCTTCGCATTCGGCCACGATGGCTTTTTCCGCCGCATCGATGGCATCGTAATAGTCGCGTCCGGTCTTGCCGCGCGCACCCGCAAGCATGCGATCCGTCACGTTGTCGAAACCCACCGTTACCCATACCCGCGCGGCAGGGCCTGCGGAAACTTCGTCGGCGCGAGTGGCAGCGATGAAGCCATCGCGGATCAGGTTCTTTTCGGGCGTGGAATTGAGCTGGATCGCGCCCAGCGCGCAGTGATGATTGGTGACCACCAGGCCTTCCGGCGAAACGAAGCTGGCCGTGCAGCCGCCCAGCGACACCACCGCTGCCATCGGCTTGCGGGTCAGGTCGGCCAGCGCCTTCGGGTCACCACGGAAGCCTGTGGCCTTCAGCTGCTTCTGCAGTTGCGGCAGTTGCGACGGCATCCACATGCCTTCATCGGCATGGGTAAGGCCGCAGGTCAGGGTCAGGGCCAGTGCAGCGGACAAGGGACGATGGCGCATCTTCGCAACTCCTCGGAACCAGAACCTGCAATTAGACCATCCCGGGCGCAGATTGCCCCCTGCCCGTGGTCATGGGCGCAAGCTGGCGTGGGCGCGGCGGTAGAATGGGCATCCGGTTCAGCGAGGCATCCAGGATGTCGCAAGCGATGATGAAGGCGCTGGTGAAGCGCGAAGCCAGCAAGGGCATCTGGATGGAACAGGTGCCGGTGCCGGTGCCCGGCCCCAACGAGGTGCTTATCAGGCTGGAAAAGACCGCGATCTGCGGCACCGATCTGCACATCTACCTGTGGGACGAGTGGAGCCAGCGCACCATCAAGCCGGGGCTGACCATCGGCCATGAGTTCGTGGGCCGCATCGCGCAACTCGGCTCGGCAGTGACCGGCTATGAAGTCGGCCAGCGCGTGTCCGCCGAAGGCCACATCGTCTGCGGCCATTGCCGCAACTGCCGGGGTGGCCGCCCGCACCTGTGCCCGAACACCGTCGGCATCGGCGTGAACCGCAATGGCGCATTCGCCGAATACATGGTGATGCCTGTCAGCAACCTGTGGCCGATCCCCGACCAGATTCCGTCCGAACTGGCCGCTTTCTTCGATCCCTACGGCAACGCCGCGCACTGCGCGCTGGAGTTCGACGTGATCGGCGAAGACGTGCTGATTACCGGCGCGGGCCCGATCGGCATCATCGCCGCCGGCATCTGCAAGCACATCGGCGCACGCAACATCGTGGTCACCGACGTCAATGACTTCCGCCTGAAGCTGGCCGCCGACATGGGCGCAACGCGGGTGGTCAACGTCGCCAACCAGTCGCTGAAGGACGTGATGGCCGACCTGCACATGGAAGGCTTCGACGTGGGCCTTGAAATGAGCGGCAACCCGCGCGCGTTCAACGACATGCTCGACTGCATGTACCACGGTGGCAAGATCGCGATGCTCGGCATCATGCCGAAGGGCGCAGGTTGCGACTGGGACAAGATCATCTTCAAGGGCCTGACCGTGCAGGGCATCTACGGCCGCAAGATGTACGAGACCTGGTACAAGATGACGCAGTTGGTGTTGAGCGGCTTTCCGCTGGGCAAGGTGCTGACGCATCAACTGCACGTTGATGATTTCCAGAAGGGCTTCGACCTGATGGAACAGGGCAAGGCCGGCAAGGTGGTATTGAGCTGGAATTGATTGTCGTCATCCCCGCGAAAGCGGGGATCCAGCGACTCTGATTCTCTATCCGAAAGACACTGGATTCCCGCTTTCGCGGGAATGACGAGCGAGAAAACGCATGTCACTCACCCAACGCTACGCCGACACGCTGGACGAAATCCGCGCCGCCGGCCTGTTCAAGTCCGAACGCATCATCACCGGCCCGCAGTCGGCGCAGATCACGCTGGCCGATGGCCGCAAGGTGCTGAACTTCTGCGCCAACAACTATCTTGGCCTCGCCGATCATCCCGACATCATCACCGCCGCCAAGGATGCGCTGGACAGCCACGGCTTCGGCATGGCGTCGGTGCGCTTCATCTGCGGCACGCAGGACCTGCACAAGCAGCTGGAAAAGACCATCGCCGATTTCTTCGGCACCGAGGACACCATCCTCTATGCCGCCTGCTTCGATGCCAACGGTGGCCTGTTCGAGCCGCTGCTGGACGAAAACGACGCCATCATCAGCGACGCACTCAACCACGCCTCGATCATCGACGGCGTGCGCCTGTGCAAGGCCAAGCGCTACCGCTACGCCAACTGCGACATGGCCGATCTGGAAACGCAATTGCAGCAAGCGCAGGCCGACGGCGCACGCACCATCATGATTACCACCGATGGCGTGTTCTCGATGGATGGCTTCATCGCGCCGCTGGATGACATCACTGCGCTGGCGAAACAGTACGGCGCGCTGGTACACATCGACGAATGCCATGCCACCGGCTTCCTCGGCGCCAGCGGGCGCGGCAGCGCCGAGGTGAAGGGCGTGCTGGACAGGATCGACATCTTCACCGGCACGCTGGGCAAGGCGATGGGCGGCGCGCTGGGTGGTTTCACCACTGCCAGGCGCGAAGTCATCGAACTGCTGCGCCAGCGTTCACGCCCCTATCTGTTCTCCAACTCGTTGCCGCCGCATGTTGCCGCTGCCGGCAGCAAGGCCTTCGAGATGTTGTCGTCTGCCGGCGAGCTGCGCGAGCGCCTGCGCGAAAACACCGCGTATTTCCGCGAGCGCATGACCGCTGCCGGCTTCGACATCAAGCCCGGCGCGCATCCGATCTGCCCGGTGATGCTGTATGACGCGCCGCTGGCGCAGCGCTTCGCGCAGCGGCTGCTGGAAGAAGGCATCTACGCGATCGGCTTCTTCTTCCCGGTGGTCGCCAAGGGACAGGCGCGCATCCGCACGCAGATGAGCGCGGCGCATACGCGCGAGCAGCTTGACCACGCGATTGATGCCTTCACCCGCATCGGCAAGGAACTCGGCGTCGTGCAGGGGCCGTAGGGGCAGCCCCTGTGGCTGCCCGCATTTCCCGAAGCCCATCGAGTTGGGCGACCACGGTGGGCCGCCCCTACGGCGACAATGCCGCCACCTCTGCCTCGGTCAAATCCCGCCACTGGCCTTTTGGCAAATCGCCGAGGGCAAGCGACCCGATACCCACCCGCACCAACCGCAGCACGCCGATGTCGAGTGCCGCAAGCAAGCGCCGAATCTGCCGGTTGCGGCCTTCGTCCAGCACGATTTCCAGCCACGCATGCTTTTCGCCAGCGCGCAGCAGCAATGCCGACTTCGCACGTAACCATTGACCTTCAACCTGCACGCCTGTCTGCATCGCCGACAACATCGCGGCATCGGGAATGCAGTCCACCTGTACGTGGTAGGTCTTGTCCGGCCCTGTTTCGGGATCGGTGATCCGCGCCGCCCATTGCGGATTGTTGGTAAACAGCAGCAGGCCTTCGCTGGCCTTGTCCAGCCGCCCCACCGGCGCGATCCACGGCAGGCCCGCACCATCGAAGCAGCGATAAACGGTATCGCGCCCCTGTTCGTCACGCGCGGTCGTCACCAGGCCGCGCGGCTTGTTGAGCATCAGATAGCGCGGCGCAGCCTGTGCATCCTCGCCATCAATCTCGATGACGGCCGCTTGCAGGTCAGTGGGATGCTCGGGATCACGCACGATGCAGCCATCCAGCCGCACGCGCCCTTCGCGCACCAGTCGCATCGCTTCGGTGCGCGAGCAGAGCCCGCGCTTGGACAGCACGCGCGCCAAGCCGTGGCGAGTCCCCGACATGCCGCGCATTCGACGTGTGTGGCGGATCAGTTACCCGACGTGGTGGCCGGTGCAGGTGCCGCCTGTGCGGGCTCATCCTTGCGGCCCACGACACGCACACCCTTGGACTTCATCCAGGCATCGAACTCGTCGGCGGTCATGCGCTTGCCGTTCTGGGTCATGTCGAAACGCCAGGGTGCATTGTCGTGCTCGGTGCGCGGCTTGTAGGCCGCAGGATCACCGGCACCGACTACCGGCGCAGCCGCCGCCTTGGCAACCGCACGGCAATTGTCCAGGCGAATGCGGGTCAGCACGTTGTCCACCGACAGCGCCTCGTCGAACGATTGCGACAGCACGCCGTTCGCGCCGCCGAGTTGGGTCGTGGCGGGCGCAAGCTCAACCGCCAGCGGCGAAAGCAGGGTCGGGCGCACCGGCATGGCCGAAAGCACGTCGCTGTTGCAGGCACTGGTAGTGGCCAGCAACGGCAGCGGCATCGCGAGCAGGAACAAGGCACAGCAGGCGCAACGAATGGACATGACAACTCCCCGGAAGACCGCGACAGTGTAGGCGTCACTTCCCACTGCGGCAATCGACGCACGCATTCGCATTGCAGAAAAAACGAAGCCCGGCACTGGGCCGGGCTTCGTGGACTTGCTTGGCTGAAGCCGTATTACAGGCTGTTCAGCTCGGTGCGGCGGTTGGTCTCGCTCTTGCAGCCCGGCAGCGTCTGCGCGGTCTGTTCCAGCGGACGGCTCTCGCCGTAGCCGACCGGGCCCGCCAAGCGACCGGCGTCAACGCCGTTGCTGGTCAGGTAGTCGTACACCGCCTTGGCGCGACGCTCGGACAGCGACTGGTTGTAGCCGTCCTTGCCGCACAGGTCGGTGTGACCGGCGACTTCAACGCGCAGTTCCGGATAACGCTTCAGGATCTCGACGGCCTCGTTCAGGATCGCCACCGCGTCAGGACGCAGGGTTGCCTTGTCGAAGTCGAAGTTGACGCCCTTCAGGTCGATCGAAACCGGCACCGGGCAGCCATCCGGACCGATGGTCTGGCCAGCCTGCGAACCCGGGCACTTGTCGTTGCAATTGTTGACGCCGTCGCCGTCGTCATCCAGATCGGCGCAGCTCTGCTGCGGAGCAACCGGAGCCGGGGCAACCGGGGCGGTCGGCTCCGGGCCAAGGGCGATGGTCATGCCGATCGATGCCAGAATGTCACCAAAAGCATCTTCCTGGTCCCCAATACGTGCCTGTTGATCGTCGAAATCAACGCGGGTTCCAAGTTCGGCACGCACACCTACGCGACCTGCCTGCGTCTGCAGGCCGACACCCAAATTCACCGCCAGGTTGGCGTCTTCATGCTGACCCGGGGAGTTGGCGCTCGGGGAAGCATCGTACTCCTCCTCGTGACGCTGCCAACCCAGACCACCACGCAGGTAAGGCCACCACTTGGAATCGGCATTGCGGAAGTGGTAACGGCCATCCAGCGACACGCCGTACTGGCTCCACCACAGGTTGTTGTTGACCGTCTTCTTCGGGTTCTGGTAGTTCAGCTCGGCTTCCAGCGAGAAGCGCGGGGTCAGGAACTTGCCGAAGCCCAGCGTGCCGAAGAGTGCGTCTTCGGTGCCACGATCGTTGTCCTGGAAGTTCACACCGGTCGAACCGGACACGTACCAGCGATCATCGAATTCCTGGGCAGACGCAGCCTGCGCCAGTCCCAGACCACCCAGAAGGGCAGCGCAGAGAAGTTTCTTGTTCATGTTTCAGCTCCTTGATTCAGTAAAAGAAACCGTGACGCAGTAAAAGAGTTGCTTCAGACGGCTGCATCCGCACGTCATGCCGCGCACTTTAATGGCGACAACGTGAAAGCGGCGTTAACACTACCATAACAGTTGCATCACCGCAAACATCTGGGCTTGCTGCCGCAGGCGCATGTGCAGGATGCTGGACGCAGCCATGCATCATACCGTACGCACCGGTATGCTTGATCGATGACGACTGCCTATCCGCACTTGTTTGCGCCCCTCGACCTCGGCTTCACCACCCTGCGCAACCGGGTGCTGATGGGTTCGATGCACACCGGGCTGGAAGACCGTGCAACAGACTTCCCGAAGCTGGCCACCTACTTTGCCGAACGCGCGGCCGGCGGCACCGGCCTGATCGTGACCGGCGGCATCGCACCCAACATGGCGGGCTGGGTGAAGCCCTTTGCCGGGCGATTGTCGATGCCCTGGCATGTCCGCCGGCATCGGCAGGTCACCGACGCCGTGCATGCACACGAGGGGAAAATCTGCATGCAATTGCTGCATGCCGGGCGCTACGCCTACCACCCGCTGTCGGTGGCACCGTCGAAACTGAAGGCACCGATCAACCCGTTCACCCCGCGCGCGCTGTCGGCGCGTGGCATCGAACACCATATCCACGACTTCGCCAACGCCGCGAAACTGGCCCGCGAGGCCGGCTACGACGGCGTGGAGATCATGGGCTCGGAAGGCTATCTGCTGAACGAGTTCACCGCGCCGCGCACCAACAAGCGCAGCGACGGCTGGGGCGGTGATGCTGCAAAGCGCATGCGCTTCGCGGTGGAAATCGTGCGTCGCGTGCGCGAAGCCTGCGGGCCGGATTTCATCCTCATCTATCGGCTGTCGATGCTGGATCTGGTCGAAAGCGGCAACGGCTGGGACGACATCGTGGCGCAGGCCAAGGCCGTGGAAGCCGCCGGCGCGACCATCATCAATACCGGTATCGGCTGGCACGAAGCGCGGGTGCCGACCATCGCAACATCGGTGCCGCGCGCGGCATTCGCAGGCGTGACCGCCAAGCTGAAACCACACGTCGGCCTGCCACTGGTCGCCACCAACCGCATCAACATGCCGGAGGTGGCGGAAGCCATCCTTGCATCGGGCGGCGCGGACATGGTGTCGATGGCGCGCCCGCTACTGGCCGATCCGCAGTGGGTGAACAAGGCGCGCGCCGGGCGCAGCGATGCCATCAATACCTGCATCGCCTGCAATCAGGCCTGCCTCGATCATGTTTTCGAAAACAGAAAAGCAAGCTGTCTGGTGAACCCACGCGCCTGCGCGGAAACCGAGCTCAACTACACGAGGACGGCAACACCGAAATCCATCGCCGTGGTCGGTGCCGGGCCTGCCGGATTGGCTTGCGCCACCGTCGCCGCCGAACGCGGTCATGCAGTGACCCTGTTCGATGCCGCCAGCGAAATCGGTGGCCAGTTCAACATCGCCAAGCGCATTCCGGGCAAGGAAGAGTTCCATGAAACCCTGCGCTACTTCGGCCATCGCATCGCTGAAACCGGCGTCGAACTGCGCCTGTCCACCCGCGTCGGTGCCGATGCACTGACAGGTTTCGATGACGTCGTCGTCGCCACCGGCGTGACCCCGCGCGCTGCCGGCTTCCCCGGCCATGACCATCCCAAGGTGGTCGGCTACCTCGACGTGCTGGAAGGCCGGGTGGTGCCGGGCCGCAAAGTGGCGATCATCGGTGCCGGCGGGATTGGATTTGACGTGGGCGAATATCTGGTCGAATCCGGCCCGTCGGCCGCGCTGGATGCGCAGCGCTGGATGGCCGAATGGGGCATCGACCCGAACTTCGAAGCCCCCGGCGGGCTGGCGAAGCCACACCCGGAACCACCCGCGCGGCAGGTCTGGCTGCTGCAGCGCAGCCCCGGCAAGCCCGGCGCGCGGCTGGGCAAGACCACCGGCTGGATCCATCGCGCCACCCTCAAGGCCAAGGGCGTGAAGATGCTGGGCGGCGTGGAATATCTGGGCGTGGACGATGCCGGCCTGCATATCCGGGTGGATGACTCCGAGCAGGTGCTGGACGTGGATCACATCGTGGTCTGTGCCGGTCAGGAGCCGCGCCGGGAATTATTCGACACGCTGCAGGCGCAGGGCCGGCCGGTACACCTGATCGGCGGCGCAAAGCTGGCGGCGGAGCTGGACGCCAAGCGCGCGATAGCCGAAGGCAGCCGGCTTGCAGCCGTGCTTTGATGCACTGCATCGAATAAAAACTCAAATCAAATCAAACACTTCTGATTCTCTCGTTCAGCTGACGTTTGGGCAGGCCCGCCTAAGGTGCGCGCACTTCTGTCCTGTCTGGCTGCGTTTTTACGTATCCAATTACAACAGGCAACACCGGCACGCCGACCGAATCCAAAACGGTACGACGCGCCCGGGCAAAGGTCGCCATAGAGCTGCCGCCCTCCTAAGTACGCCATGACGTGACAACTGCCGGCCGGGCCTGTTCCGGTGCGACGGGAACCACGCCGCAACGGAGCAAGGAGTCCGACATGAAACTGGCGTGGATCCTCTGGTTGTCCAGCAACGTGCTGCCGCAGCCCGCCGCTGATTCGCTGTGCTTGTCCACCACCGTCTATCTGGAGGCGCGGGATCAGTCCGTGCGCGGCCAGCAGGCGGTGGCCGAAGTCGCCCTGCGTCGCCGCGACAGCGGCCTGTGGGGCGAGAACGTCTGCGAGGTGGTGACCGCGCGCAGGCAGTTCGCGCCGTCCATCGTCTCGCCGCGCACCCGCCTGTCCAATGCCGAAGCCTGGGCCGAGGCGGTGGGCGTTGCACTGGAATCCGAGCGCAACTGGGCCCTGCCCATCGGCCAGCGCAAGGAAATCGTGCCGGGTGCCAGCCACTTCGCCGCGATGTCCATCGCCAACCCGGTCTGGAGCAGCGCCTACCAGGTGGCCACCATCGGCGACCACACCTTCTA
>NZ_JASGED010000060.1:0-33224 GCF_047606765.1 Thermomonas sp.
ACGCTCGCTGACCACGATCGGAATCGCAATCGCAATTCCCATCAGTGCCTCGCCGGTAATCAGGCCAGCGGAGAACAGCACGCCGGGGCGATGCACGCGATCGCGCAGGCTTTCGTCATGCGTGCCGACGATGCCGTGGCGCTTCTCGACGATGTGCGCCAGCAGCCCGCCAAGGAAGATCGGCACCATCAGCTCCAGCGGCAGGTAGATACCGATGGCAGCCGCCAGCACCGGCACGCGGAAGCTGGAATTGCGCGACTTCAGCCAGCCATCGAAGGCAATCACGGCAGCACCAATCACGCCGCCGGCGATAATCATGTCCCACGGCAACTTGCCGCCGAACAGGCCCTGCGCCACCGATGCCATCAGCGTGGCCTGCGGCGCCTGCAACGATCCCGGGCGAGTGGGGTCACCGATGCCGTAAGCCTGCGCCAGCAGGTTCAGCACCGGCGCCATGATCAGTGCGCAGGAGAACGCGCCGATGCCCAGCATCAGCTGCTGCTTCCACGGTGTTGCGCCGACGATGTAACCGGCCTTGAGGTCCTGCAGGTTGTCGCCACCGACCGCCGCCGCGCAGCACACCACCGCGCCGATCATGATCGCGGCTACTGCGCCGATCTTGGAGTCGCTGCCCAGCAGCAGCATCAACACCACGGAAGCAAAGAGAATGGTGGCGATGGTGATGCCCGACACCGGGTTGTTGCTTGATCCGACCAGCCCCGCGAGATAGGCCGACACCGACACGAACAGGAAACCGGCCACGATCATGATGAGCGTCATCGGCACGCTCACGCCCCAGTTCTGCACGATGGCCTGGTACAGGCCCAGCAGCGGCAGCACGAACAGCAGCAGCGCGATCAGCATCCACTTCATCGGCAGGTCGCGTTCGGTTTCCGGCAGGTCAGCGCCGCCCGAGCCCTTGCGCGCTGCCGCGATGCCGCTCTTCACGCCCGACAGCAGCGACTTGCGCAACGAGAACAGCGTCCAGATGCCGCCGATCAGCATGGTGCCAACGCCGAGGTAGCGCACCTTCTCCGCGCGGATCAGGCCGGCGGCATCGGCAGCGCTCAGGCCGGCGAGCTGGGTGGCGAAGGTGGGATCGAACGAGGCCGCGTAGGCGTGGTAGATCGGGATCGCGATGTTGTAGGCAAGGATGCTGCCGGACACCACGACTATCCCGATGTTCAGGCCAACGATGTAGCCCACGCCCAGCAGCGCCGGCGACAGCCCGGTGCCCATGTAGCCAAGGTATTTGCCGAAGAAGCCCGCACCTGCCGCGTTGTCCGGGATCATGCGCAGGCCACTTTCGGCAGCCAGTTTCACCAGCGCGCCGATGGTCGCGGAAAGCCCGAGGATCTTCAGGCCGGGGCCGGGGTTCTCGCCCGCCTTCAGCACTTCCGCCGCCGCCTTGCCTTCCGGGAAGGGCAACGGGTCTTCCACGATCATCGAGCGCCGCAAGGGCACCGAGAACAGCACGCCCAGCAAACCGCCAAGGCCGGCAATCGCCAGCACCCACGAGTATTTGAAGTCCTGCCAGTAGCCCAGAATGATGAGCGCGGGAATGGTGAAGATCACGCCTGCGGCAATCGACGAACCCGCCGACGCACCGGTCTGCACGATGTTGTTTTCGAGGATGGTGCCGCCACCCAGCAACCGCAGCACGCCCATCGACACCACCGCCGCCGGGATCGCGGTGGCGATGGTCAGGCCCGCGAACAGGCCGAGGTAGGCATTCGCTGCGGACAAAATCATCGCCAGAATGACCGCCAGTACCACTGCGCGGAAGGTGAGCTGCGGTGCAGCAGAACCGGGGTTCGTCATCGTCCCACTCCGATGGAATGCAATCGCCGCAACCTAAACGCTGCCGGTTGGCAAGTCCAGTGCGGGACGCCATGCGCGCGCGATGCCGCACTGCGGCATTCCTTCAGGCCACCGGCATGGCTGCCGCGCTAAACTCCGGCATCCACCATTGCTGACGAGACCGAAGCATGCCCAACCCGCGCCCGCTCGCCATCGCCCTTGCCATCGCCCTGCTTGCCGGTGCGGCAGCCCCGGATGCACACGCCGCCAGGAAGAAGGCGGCGAAGTCCAAGACGCCCGCGGTCGCGGCGGAATGCACGGACTTCCACGCGCAGGCGAACAAGGACTGGCTGGCCGCAAACCCGATGCCGGGCAGCGGCGCGATCTCCTCGCTGGGCCAGCTCGCCGCCCGCGCGCAGCAGCAACAGCGCGACCTGCTGGATCAGGCGATGGCTTCGCCGCAGGACAGCGTGCAAAAACTGCTGGGCGATTTCTGGGCCAGCGGGCTGGACGAAGCCGCGATCGAACGCGATGGTGCAAACCCGGTTGCGCCGCTGCTCAAGCGCATCGACGGCATCAAGCGCAATACCGACGTGGCACCGGCCATCGCCGCGCTGCATCAGGTGGGCATCCCGGTGTTGTTCAATTTCAGTGCCGATGTCGATCTACGCGACTTGAGCCGGCATCTTGGCTACTTCAGCCAGGGCGGGCTGGGCCTGCCCGACCCGGCCTATTACACCCGCACCGACGCCGACACGCAGGCGCTGATGGGCCATTACACCGCCTACATCCACAAGATCCTGGCACTGACCGGCGTGCCCGAAAAGGAACGCGCGCAGCAGGCCGGCATGGTGCTGGACACCGAGCGCCGCATTGCCGCCATCGCGCGCCCGCTGGTTGACCTGCGCGATCCGCGCGCCAACTTTGCGCCGGTCGCAACGAGTGGCCTTGGCAAGCAGTACAAGAGCCTGCAGCTGGATGCCTTCCTGAAGGCGCAAGGCGTCAATGACGACACCGTCTCGCTGGTCAATCCGGAGATGTTCACCCAGCTTGATGCGATGGTGCGCACGCTGAAACCGGCGCAGTGGAAGGCCTATCTGCGCTGGCGCGTGGGCGATGCGATGGCGCCGTACATGGCGCGCGCATGGCGCGATGCCTCGTTCGATTTCCGCAACAAGCTGCTGCTAGGGCAGACCGAACCCGCACCGCGCTGGCAGCAGGTGCTGGACGCGATCAACCTGGCCGCCGGCCCGATGCTGGGTCGCCAGTACGCCGCGCGCCACCTGCCGGACGACACCCGCAGGCAGGCCGAACTGATCGCAGGCCAGGTGCGCGACGCACTCCGGCAGGGCATCGCGCGCAGCACCACGCTGGGCGCTGCGGCGAAGACGGAAGCATTGAAGAAGCTGGACGGCCTGCGTATCGAAATCGGCACGCCCAGGCGCGATCTGGACTACAGCGTGCAACCGATGGGGCGCGGCAGCTTTGGCGGCAACATGCTGATCGCATCAACGTGGCGGCACCGCGAGGAAATGAAGCGGATCGGCAGGAACAATGCCGAGCGCCGCTGGAACGTGCTGCCGCAGCAGCCGGCGCTGGCCTACGACCTGCCGCACAACCGCCTGATCGTGACCGCGGCGATGTTGCAGGCACCGGTACTGGATGCCGCGATGCCACTCGCTGCGCGCTATGGCGCATTCGGCGCATTGGTCGGCCACGAACTCAGCCACGCCGTCGATACGCGCGGGCGGCTGGTCGATGCCGACGGCAACATCCGCGACTGGTGGACGGGTGCCGAGGCCGCTGCATGGGACGCAACCGCACAGAAGGTGGTGGCGCTGTACGACGCCCTGCCCTATCCGCAATTGACCGGCATCAAGGTCAACGGTCGCCTGACCCGCGACGAAAACGTGGCCGACATGGCCGGGCTGGAACTGGCGCATGCCGCGCTGCGCGCCGCGCAGCCCAATGGTGGCGCACAGGCCGACCAGCAGTTCTACACCGGCTGGGCACAGGTCTGGGCGCAGCAGGTCACCGCCACCGAGGCGCAGCAGCGCAGCCTGCAGGAAGTGCGCGCACCCGGCGTGTGGCGCACCAATGCACCGCTGACCCAGCAGCCTGCGTTCGGTACCGCGTTTGGTTGCAAGATCGGCACGCCGATGCAGCCGAAGGTTGATGCTCCGATCCGCATTTTCGATTGATCTCGGATGTCGGTGCCGAGTGTGCTCGGCATGATTCACCGGCAATGCGGAGCAAGCTCCGCATCTACAACTGGCAGCGAGGTGCCGAGCTTGCTCGGCACGATTTGCTGACGCCCGGCGGTCTCGTTTACAACATCAATCAACGCACCATGCGCAGATCCGGCCCGCGCGAGCCGGGCGGTGGCTTGCGCCAGTGGCGGATCAGCAGCCAGCCGAACAACATGCCGCCGAGGTGGGCGAAGTGGGCCACGCCCGGCTGCAATCCGGTGAAGCCAAGCATCAGTTCGAACACGCCATAGACGATCACCAGCGTGCGCGCCTTCATCGGGATGGGCGGGAACAGCAGCATCACCCTGCGGTTCGGGAACATCATGCCGTAGGCCAGCAGCAGCCCGAACACGCCGCCGGATGCACCGATGGTGGAACCGATCTGCCCGTCCTGCATCACCATCCACGATGTCAAAAGCAACTGGCAGATGCCCGCACCCACCACGCAGGTCAGGTAATAGGTCAGGAACCGGCGGCTGCCCCATGCGTATTCCAGCGGCGCACCGAACATCACCAGCGCCAGCATGTTGAAGGCGATATGGGCGATGCCGGCGGGATCGTGCAGGAAGCCGTAAGTCAGCAACTGCCACGGCATGAACAACTGACCGCCTCCAAGTTGCGGAATCCCGCCCTGCACGTAGGGCCACAGCTCGAACATGGCGTAGCGGGCCTCGCCCAGCATCCACTGCAGCAGGAACGCCGCGATGTTGGCGATCAGCAGCGTCTTGGTGACGCGGGGCAGGCTTTGCAGCATCCGTGCGGGGTTCCGGTTTCGTTGCGGCGCATCATACGCCGCTCAGCGCGGTCGCCAGAGTGCCGCGTCGAGGGATTCATCATCCTTCGGCATGCGCACGCGCCCATCGCGCACGTTGACACCTTCCGCGCGCAGGCGCTGGCCCTGTTCCAGCCAGCCTGGCGAATCCTTCGGAAAGGCGATGCGCCCATCCGAGCGCAGGATGCGGTGCCAGGGCAATTGGGGGTCATCGGTCTGGCCGAGTACGCGCGCCACCATCCGCGCCCGTCCGGGCAGGCCGGCGCGGCGCGCGATCATGCCGTAGCCGGCCACCTGCCCGCGCGGCACGGCGCGGATCGCGGCAAGGATGCGTTCGGCGGCGGACAGGTCGGGCATCGCGGGATAGCATAGTCCCAACATCTGGGCCGGAGCCGCAGCGCATGGACAACTTCGAGCAGATCCGCAGCCATCTGGTTGCATCCGGTTACCGGATGACCCTGCAACAGCCCTTCGTGGCCTGCGTGGAATTGTCGCTGGCACAGGGCAAGCGGCATCAGGCGATCTTCCTGTCCGAACTGCAGGACGACGATGACCGCGACTACCTGCGCGTGAGTACCGCCATCGCCCCGATCACCGGCATCGACGCACGCCGCGCACTGGCCTTCAACTGGCACAGCCGGGTGGGTTATCTCGCCATCGGCGAACTGGACGGCGTGCCCTATCTGCAACTGTGCGAAAACCGCCCCTACGATTGCCTGGACGCGGCGGAAATCGACCGGCTGGTGCTGGAGATCGGCGGCATGGGCGACGAGATGGAACACCGCATCTCGGCGGGCGGCGACCTGTTGTAGGCGCGCGCATGAAGACCGTCGAAGTCCGCCATCCCCTCGTCCGCCACAAGCTGGGCATGCTGCGCGATATCGGCACCGACCCGGTGCTGTTTCGCCAGCTTGCCGGCGAAGTAGCCGCGCTGCTTGCGTTTGAAGCCACCCGCGACCTGCCCGTCGAAACACGCAAGGTGCCAACGTGGGCCGGCCCGCTGGAGGTCGATCACGTCCGTGGCGAACACCTCACGCTGGTACCGATCCTGCGTGCGGGGCTTGGCTTCCTGCCGGGTGTGCAGGCACTGCTGCCGGCAGCGCCGGTGAGCGTGATCGGTCTGCGCCGCAACGAGGCCACCCACCAACCGGAAGGCTATTACCAGCGGCTGGCCGACCGCATGGAACAACGCACGGCGCTGCTTATCGACCCGATGCTGGCAACCGGCGGCAGCGCGGTTGCGGCGATTGATCTGCTGAAGGCCGCAGGCTGCACGCGGATCAAGGGCATCTTCCTGGTCGCCGCGCCGGAAGGCCTGCGTGCGCTTGAAGCCGCGCATCCGGACATCGAAGTCTATGTGGCTGCCATCGATAAACGGCTGGACGAAAACGCCTACATCCTGCCGGGCCTAGGCGATGCCGGTGACAGGCTGTTCGGTACGCCGGTGGGTTGAGCACACCATGCGGAGCAAGCTCCGCATCCACGAAAAGCGCGCCAACTCTCTATCTGTAGATACCGTCTTGCTCGGCACATCGAGGACGCCCGACGGTCTAGCGAATCAAAGCGCCATCGGCAGCACGAATCGCCAGATGCCCAGCAGCGCCATCACGGTGAGCAGGGCAAAGGTCGTGGCCGCGCCAACAAAGCGCCCCGTCGAATAACCGGCGGAACCATTCAGCCCGATCGCATGCAGCACACGCGCAACCAGCAGCACGATGCCAAGCGTCCAGATCCACGCAGGGGCAAGCTGCGACAGCTCCAGCAGTGCCAGCATCAGCAGCGCCAGCGGCACGTACTCTGAAAAATTGCCGTGGACGCGCATCTTGCGGGTCATGGCCTCGTCACCGCCGGTACCCACGCCGATCCCACGCGCCCTGCGATGCAGCACCACGCGGAAACTCAGCACCACGAACAGCAGGACATGCAGCGAAGCGATCAGCAGGGTAATGCGCGGCATCATGCGGCTTCTCCAAGCAGTGGGCGGGCGTGCAGCTGCGCGTGTTCGTGCGTGGTGCCGAACTTGCCCTTCTCGTCACGCACCACCTGCGCCAGTGCGCAGCCGGTGTCGTGGGTGAAGAACAGGCGCACGTTACGCGCCAGTTTGTCTTCGAGGAAGGCGCGCTTCTCGTCGATCAACAGTTCCGCATTGCGGTCGTAGCCCATGGTGATCGGCACGTGTACCCACGGCCTGCCGGGGATCAGGTCGGCGCAGAACACCACGCCGCCGTGCGCTTCACCATCGATCCGTTCAGGGCCAACGATCTCGGCCAGCATCAATCCCGGCGTGTGTCCATCGCTGAAGGAGAACCGCACGCCGCTTCCCAGCGCCTGCGACCAGTCGCCATCGACCAGTTCCAACCTGCCACTGGCTTCCAGCAGGCCCGGCAGTTCCGGGATGAAGCTGGCGCGGTCGCGCGGATGCGGATGCAGTGCGCGCTGCCAATGCTGCTTGCCGATCACGAATGTCGCGTTGGGGAACAGCAAGCGCGGCGGCTCGCCTTCCGACCATGGCGCCAACAGGCCACCGGCATGGTCGAAATGCAGATGCGAGAGCACCACGACATCGATGTCCTCATGCGAAAACCCTGCCGCCGCCAACGACTCCAGCAAGACGTGGTTCTGTTCGATCACGCCATAGCGCTGCCGCAGTTCCGGCGGGAAAAACGCGCCGATGCCGGTTTCGAACAGCACGGTCTTGCCATTGAGTGGCGATGCCAGCAGCGCGCGGCAGGCCAGGTCGATGCGGTTGTCGGCATCGACTGTTGTCCAGCGCTGCCACAGCGCGCGCGGCGCATTGCCGAACATCGCGCCGCCGTCGAGCTTCTGCGAGTTGCCAAGGATCGACCAGAGTTTCATGCAGCGAGTTTACGCGCCTCACGTCATTCCGGCGTCGCTCCTGACAGCCGAATGGCTGTCCAAGCCGGAATCCAGTTTCTGATCTTCTGGAGCAACGGCAAGAGCTAGATTCCGGCTTTCGCCGGAATGACAGCTATTCAAACTACGGCAACGGCAACACTTCGGCCTTGCCCACCGGATTGCGCGGGTCGGTGCCGCCGCGCAGCACGTTGGCGGCGCGATCCCACTCCACGGTCTGCAGGTTGCCCCAGACGTGGCTGGAACCGCGCCCGCCCTCGGCCTCGTCGGGCGGCAGTTCCAGCTTGTGCCCCAGCGCCTGCAGCGCACGCACGGTTTCGGCGGTGAAGGCCTTGGGTTCGGCTTCGATCGCGTCCGGCCACCACTGGTGGTGATAGCGCGGCAAGGCCGCGACCTGTTGCGCGTCCAGACCGGCGTCGTAACCCAGGATGCCCAGCAGCACCATGGTGATGATGCGGGTGCCGCCCGGCGTTCCCAGCACCGCCACCTTGCCGGGTGATTCCATGAAGGTCGGCGTCATCGAGCTGAGCATGCGCTTGCCCGGCTTCGGCGAATTCGCCTCATAGCCCATCACCCCGAAGGCGTTGGGCGTGCCGGGTTTCAGCGCGAAGTCGTCCATCTCGTCGTTGAGCAGCACGCCGGTACCGGGTGCGACCAGGCCGGAGCCGTACAGCAGGTTCACGGTCTGGGTGCCGGCAACGCGGTTGCCCTGCGCATCGATGATCGAGAAATGGGTGGTTTCCTCGTCCTCCATCGGCGTGGGCTGGCCCGAGAGCATGTCGCTGGGCGTGGCCTTGGCCGGGTTGATGGTTGCGCGCAGGCCGGCGGCATAGTCACTGCTGGTCAGCGTCTTCATCGGGACATCGACAAAATCCGGATCGCCCAGATAGAAGGTGCGGTCACGGAAGGCGCGGCGCATCGATTCGGCCACCAGATGCACCTGCTCCGCCTGCGGCATCGCCTTCAGGTCGTAGGGTTCCAGGATTTGCAGCATCTGCGCCAGCGCGATGCCGCCCGACGACACCGGCGGCGCGGTGACAATGTCCCAGCCGTGATAGCGGAAGCGGATCGGCTCGCGCTCCTTGACGGCGTAGCCGGCCAGTTCCGCCAGCGTCCACTTGCCACCGCTGGCGTTGACCCCGGCGACCAGCCGCTTCGCGGTGGTGCCGCGATAGAAGCCATCGAAACCCTGCTCGGCCAGCCGCTGCAAGGTGGCAGCCAGGTCGGGCTGGCGGAACAGCTCGCCTTCGCGGATCGGCTTGCCGCCCGGCGAGAACACCGCGCGCGTGCCGGGGTAGCGCTCCATCACCGTGCGCTTGGCTTCATAGCCGCGCGCCATCCGCGCATACACCGGGAACCCTTCGCGGGCGATGCGGATGGCCGGTGCCAGCGACTGCTTCAGCGGCAACTTGCCGTAGGTTTCGGCCACATGCACCAGCATCGCCGGCAGGCCGGGGATGCCGGCCGACCACGGGCCGTTCTGCGCGCGGTCACGGTCAAGATTGCCGTCCTTGTCGAGGAATGCCTGCGGCGTGGCGGCAGCGGGCGCGGTCTCGCGCGCATCGATGAACACATCGCGCCCGCTGCGGGCATCGTGCAGCAGCCACAGGCCACCGCCACCCAGCCCGGAGCTGATCGGCTCGACCACCGACAGCGCCGCCGACACCGCCACTGCGGCATCGAAGGCATTGCCGCCCTGCTTCAGCACGTCGATGCCGGCTTCGGTCGCCAGCGCATGCGCCGATGCCACCGCTGCGCCCGGCGGACGCGCATCCGTCGAAGCCTGCGCGAACGCCAGCAGCGGCAGCAGCAACAGGGCACTCGTCAACAGCGTGGACAATCGTTTCATGCTGCCTTGTCTCCTTGTCCTTGCAGGCGCGCCAGCTTGGCCAGCAGGTCGTCCTGCGTTTCGGGGAAATCGGGATCGGGGTCGATACATTCGACCGGGCAGACCACAACGCATTGCGGCTCGTCGAAATGCCCCACGCATTCGGTACACAGGGCCGGATCGATCACGTAGATCTCCGCGCCCATCGAGATCGCCTTGTTCGGGCAGGCGGGCTCGCAGACATCGCAGTTGACGCAGAGCTCGTTGATCTTCAGCGACATCGGGAGAATCCACCCATCATCCGGCCTGCGACCACCTTCGTCCCGATGGCATGTGACGAAGCAACATCATGTCCCTCTCCCCGCCTGCGGGGAGAGGGTGCCGAAGGCGGGCGAGGGGTTCGCGCTTACTTCGCTTCGACGAAAACGTAGTTCACGCCCGCAGGCGTAACCGCCGCCTTGACGCGCTCGCCCAGGATCGGCGTGCCGACATAGATCACCTTCACGTCCTTCATGCTGCCCGCCGGCACCTGCTTGAACGCGACTTCCAGCATCTCGGCCGTCTTTTCCTGCGCGGGCGATGCAAACACCAGCATGTTGCCGGCAATGATGCCGCGTCCCAGATCCTGCTCCAGCTTCTCCAGCAGGCGCTCGTACTGGCCGCCGAAGTCCTCGTTCTTCTCGCTGGGCAGGAAATAGACGAACGGGCTGTTGGTGATGCCGTCCATGTTGCGGGTGGCAACGTCGTTCACGTAGGCACGCCAGGCGGTGACATCGTCGGTGGTCGGCACCGACAGCGGTGCCTGCACCACTTCCACCTTCGCTTCTTCCTTCTTGCAGGCGGAAAACGGCAACACGAGGCAGGCAATCACGAACAGGCGGGTCAAGGTCTTCATGGGTGTTCCCCCGGTATGGCTGTGGATGGAATCACGTCGCTGTTGGCAGCAACGCGGGTGGCGTGCGGGCCCATCATCCGGCCCTGCTCCGCCTGTGCGCTTCGAGCGCAGCCGCCACGGCGGCAGGCACGAAGCCGGAAACGTCGCCGCCAAGGCGCGAGATTTCGCGCACCAGCGACGACGAGATGAAACCGTATTGTTCGGCGGGGGTGAGGAACAAGGTCTCCACCTCCGGGATCAGGTGGCGATTCATGCTTGCCATCTGGAACTCGTATTCGAAATCCGACACCGCGCGCAGGCCGCGCAGCAACACGCCGGCCCCGCAACCGCGCACGAAATGCGCCAGCAGCGAATCAAACCCGCGCACTTCCACGTTGGCATGGTGCGACAGCGCATCGCGCGCCAGCTGCACGCGCAGCTCCAGCGGCAGCGCCGGGCCCTTGGTGGGGCTTGCGGCCACGCCCACGATCAGCCGCTCGAACAACGGCGCGGCGCGATCCACCAGATCAAGATGGCCGTTGGTGATCGGGTCGAACGTGCCCGGATAAACCGCGGTGCGCTTCGCAACGCTCATGTCGTCAGGGATTGGCCGCTGGCTGGGATTGCGCCAGTGTAGCGCGCCGGTACAAGGCATAGCGCACCTCGCGGGTGCGGTTTTCGCGATGCAGCACCCATTCCGCCGGAACCACGGGCACGTGGCCTGCGGGCGATTCCAGATAAAGCCAGCCGGTCGCCGCCATCCGCGCCGGCAGTGCCGCCAGCACCGCATCCCACAGGCCGGCGGCGAATGGCGGATCGACGAAGGCGATGTCGAAGCATTCCGTCTGCGCCCCACGCAGCCATGCCAGCGCATCAGCGCGCTGCACCGCCACCTGTCCCGCCGCATCCAGCCGGTTCACCGCTGCTTGCAGCGCATGCGCCAGCGCCGGGTCGGCTTCGACCAGTTGCGCGAATGCCGCCCCGCGCGAAACCGCCTCCAGCCCCAGCGCTCCGCTGCCGGCAAACAGGTCCAGCACCCGCGCGCCGGGCAATACGGGTTGCAGCCAGTTGAACAGGGTTTCGCGCACCCGGTCGGAGGTCGGGCGCAGGCCGGGGCTGTCCGGCACCGGCAGGCGGGTGCCGCGCCAGTGGCCGCCAATGATGCGGACACTGCCGGAACCACCGCCGCGTGCCTGCGGGTGTCGTGCGTTCATCAAAGCTTGCCGGGTGCGAGTGCTACCATGCGCGCCATTCTCGCCCATCCGCATGCGCTGCCGCGCAAAGCGCCGATTCCCGCACGTCACGCACGCATGGTCAGCTGGTTCCGCCGCAACAAGCCCGCCCCCGAAACGCCCCGCCCGCAGCCCGGCGAGGAGCCGGCTGTCGCTTTGCCGGAACAGCCGCAGGCGGTCGTCGAAGACGCATCCCAGCCTGCCCCGGCAGCGCCAGGCAAACCCGGCTGGCGGCAGCGCATCACCAGCGTCCTCACCCGCGACATCACCGAGCTGTTCGGGCGCAACCCGAAGCTGGACGATGACCTGCTGGACGAAATCGAAACCGCCCTGCTCACCGCCGACGTTGGCGTAAACGCCAGCACCCAGTTGGTGGAAGCGATGCGCAAGCGGATGAAGGCGCGTGAATTCGCCGATGCCAATGCCCTGCTCAAGGCGCTGCGCGCCGAACTGGTGGCGATGCTGGTGCCGGTGGCGCAGCCGCTGCAGATCGACACATCGAAGCAGCCCTTCGTCATCCTCACCGTGGGCATCAACGGGGCCGGCAAGACCACCACCATCGGCAAGTTGGCGCGCCGTTACAAGGACGAGGGCCGCAGCCTGATGCTGGCCGCTGGCGACACCTTCCGCGCCGCCGCCGTCGCCCAGTTGCAGGCATGGGGCGAACGCAACGGCGTTGCGGTGGTGGCGCAGGGGCAGAATGCGGATGCCGCTTCGGTGGCGTTCGACGCATTGCAGGCCGCGAAGTCGCGCGGCGTTGACGTGCTGATCGCCGACACCGCCGGACGCCTGCACACGCAAGGCGGGCTGATGGATGAACTGGCGAAGGTCGGCCGCGTGCTGGGCAAGCTGGATGCAGAAGCACCGCACGAAGTGCTGATGGTGATCGACGGCACCACCGGCCAGAACGCGATCAACCAGGTGCGCGAGTTCGGCAAGAAGGTGCGCGTCACCGGCCTGGTCGTCACCAAGCTGGACGGCACCGCCAAGGGCGGCGTGGTGTTCGCGCTGGCACGCGAGTTCGGCATCCCGATCCGCTACGCCGGCATCGGCGAGCGCCCGGAAGACCTGCGGGTGTTTGATGCCGAGGCATTCGTCGATGCATTGCTTCCCGAATCGCTGGGCGGGTGACGCCGACGCGCTTTTTTTGCTCGTCACTCCCGCGAAAGCGGGAGTCCAGCTCTTGATCGATGAACCGCGATGAAGCGCGTCATTCGCATCGCCATCGTCACCTTCGCCATCCTCCTGATGGCCCTGCTCCTGCTCGGCTGGCTGCTGCAACCGCAGCGCGCGGGCCGCTATCTGCTGCGCACGCTGGGCAACACGCTCGGCCTTGAAATCACCGCCACCGGCATCGACTACCGTCTGCGCGGCACGCCGCAACTGGTATTGCGCGATGTCGAAGCCATGCGCACGGGCGACCAGCCGCTGCTGCGTGCGCGGCGCGTATTCGTCTCGCTGCCGTGGCGCACGCTGCGCACGCGCGGCGATGATCTCGTCGTGCAGCGCATCGAACTGGATGCACCCACGCTGGACATCCCGGCATTGCAGCGCTGGCTGGCAACGCGCCCGCCCGGTGGTGAGACGCGGCTGCCAACGCTGACCGACGGCCTGCGCATCGTCGATGGCCGCATCGACAACGACGACTGGAACATCGACGGCCTGCATATCGACGTGCCCACGCTGCATCCCGCGCAGGCGCTGCGCGCCCGCGTGCGTGGGCGCTATTTCGCGGCACCGCTTTCGATTCCCGCCGATCTTGCGATCACGCTGGAACATCCCGACCGCCTGCTCGCAGGCCGTGCAAGCGGCATCGCCAGCGTTGGCACGCTGTCGTTTTCGCAGCCCGGCTGGCAGGTGCCGGCGCAGGTCTTTCTTGCCGGGCCGCTGCGCATCGGCAGGGATTCCGCATTGATGAAACCGGCCAAGGTCGGCATCGCCGCGCACTACAAATCGGCATCCAGCGAACTGCCGTTCCGGCTGGGCCTGCATGGGCCGATGTCCTTCAACAAGGCGACCTGGCGCTTCGTGCCGGTCACCGTGGTGCTGGACGGCAGCGGCGCGATCCCGGATGCGCGCGCGCGCGGCAGCCTCTCGGTGGGCCGCGTGCTGCGCGTGAAGCTGGACGGCAGCATCAAGGACTGGCCGGATACTTGGCCGGCATTGCCCGCACCGCTTTCGCGGTCTTCTTCTGCGATGCCGTTCGCACTGGATTATCAAGGCGGCATCGATTTTTCCGATATCGCTTCATTGCAACTGCAACGCGATGACGCCCGCTTCGACACACGCTTCCGTCTGCCCGCCGTGCTCACATGGCTGGATGCAAAAGCCGCTTCGCCATTGCCACCGCTGCAAGGCACGCTGTCGGTGCCGCGCGTGGAAGTGTCCGGCGCGACGCTTGAAGGCGTCGAAATCGAAATCGACGACACGCCGTGAACAGCACGCCGTGAACAGCGAACGCGATATCGCCACGCGCCTGCTGGCGTGGTTCGACCGCCACGGTCGCCATGACCTGCCCTGGCAGCACCCGCGCACGCCGTACCGCGTGTGGCTGAGCGAAATCATGCTGCAGCAGACGCAGGTCTCGGTGGTGACCGGCTACTTCGACCGCTTCGTCGCCGCCCTGCCCGAGCTACCGGCGCTGGCGCGCGCGCCGCAGGACGACGTGCTGGCGCTGTGGTCGGGACTTGGCTACTACGCCCGCGCCCGCAACCTGCACGCAGCGGCAAAGCGCTGCGTCGAAAATCATGATGGCGACCTGCCGCGCGACCTGGACGCGCTCATCGCACTGCCCGGCATCGGCCGCAGTACCGCCGGCGCGATCCTGTCGCAGGCATGGGGCGATGCCGCGCCGATCCTCGATGGCAACGTCAAACGCGTGCTGTGCCGGGTGTTCGGCATCGAAGGCTGGCCCGGCCTGCCCAAGGTCGAAAAGCAGCTATGGGCGATTGCCGAAACGCTGTTGCCCGATGCGCGGCTGGCCGACTGGACGCAGGCGCAAATGGATTTTGGCGCGACGCTATGTACCCGCGCCGATCCGGCCTGCGCGATCTGTCCGCTGCAGGACGTGTGTGTCGCGCGCATCGAAGGACGCACCGCCGAACTTCCGCATCCCAAGCCCGGCAAACCGCTGCCGGAACGCGAAACCCACATGCTGGTGCTGCGCGATGGCGAAGGCCGCGTGCTGCTGCAACGCAGGCCACCGGCCGGCATCTGGGCATCGCTGTGGTCGCTGCCGGAAGCGGAGGACACAGCATCGGCAAACATCGTGTTCGACAAACATGCACGCGGTGACTTCGCAAAGGCACGCACGGGCGAAACGATCCAGCACGGCTTCAGCCATTACCGCCTGCGCATCCAGCCGCTGCACATCGATAACGTGAAGCCGCGCAACGCGGTGGGCGATAATCCCGACCTGCGCTGGGCATCGCGCGCGGAACTGGCCGGGATCGGCCTGCCTGCGCCGGTGCGGCGATTGATCGACAAGGAATGAAAGATGACGAGGATGGTGCATTGCGAAGTGGACGGCATCGAGACCGAAGGCCTCGACTTCCCGCCCTGGCCCGGCGAGGCCGGCAAGCGCGTGTTCGCAAGCGTCGGCAAACCGGCCTGGCAGCGCTGGCTGGCGCACCAGACCATGCTCATCAACGAGAACCGGCTGTCACCGCTCAACCCGCAGCACCGCGCCTTCCTTGAAGGCGAGATGCTGAAGTTCCTGTTCGGCGGCGGTGCCGAAGCACCCGCCGGTTACGTGCCGGAAGCCTGAGCCTTCGCTTCCAGCTGCTTGCGCGCGGCGCGCAGCGCCTTGACGTCGAGCGGGCGGATTTCGCGGATCTGGCAGCTGATTTCCGAGCCCGGCACGATCACCTTGTCGAACCGCGACAGGGTCATGCCGTTCATCGTGGACACCTTCAGGAACGGGGAACCACTGCCCCAATCCAGGCACGGCCCGGACAGGTCGAGCAGCCAGCTTTCATTGGGCCGCATCTCCAGCACCACGTGCTGGTCGTCAACCCGGTCCCAACCGATGGGTTCTAGATAGCGCACCTGGTTCACCGGCGCACCCGCATGCGCCATGTACATCGCAAGGCGATCACTGTCGCCAAGACGGTTGCTGGCGCAACCCGAAAGGGTCAGCACCACAAGCACGGAAACGAGAACGGCTTTCATGGCAGGACTCCAATGCGGCGATGCGCCCCATCATCCGCCCGCAAAGCCCAACGGACGCTTTACCCATGCAAGCCCCCCTGCAAGGACATTCAGCGCCGGGGCTGCTTGCCCTGCCCGCCCCGCATCCGTATCATGCGCGGCTCGCTTCGGCCTTTGGCTCGGTAGCTCAGTTGGTAGAGCAGGGGATTGAAAATCCCCGTGTCGGCGGTTCGATTCCGTCCCGAGCCACCATCCGAAGTGGGCGCAAACGCAAGCCCTGCAACGGTTTCAGCCGATGCGGGGCTTTTTGTTTGTGACATCGACTCTCTTATCGCCCTCTCCACGTCCCTACTCCACCCCTACTTGCCGCAGGCTAGGACAGCTGGATCAGGGCCACTTGTCCGATTGAACACAGCTTTTGCACGCTGCCACATTCGCAGCGAACATTCGCTTTTCTCTTGCACGCCAAGAACATCCAAGACCCCGCCGTTGGCGGGGTTTCTGCCTCTGGCGACTCGCTTTTCCAGCGCACCGCCGAACAGCCGCGCGGCAAGGTCGGCTTCCGGCGGGAGGGCGGCGCGCGCATCTTCGACATCACCCTGCTGGAAGGCAAGGACGCATCGACGTTCATGCACGAGATGGGGCATGTCTATCTGGAAATGCTCAACGGTCTGGCCGCGCGCCCGGAAGCGCCGCAGCAGGTGCGCGACGATCTGGCGACGATTGACGCATGGCTGGGCCGGGAGGCCGGCAAACCGCTGACCGATCACCGCAGCCGCACGGTCACGCACGCCGGCGAACGCTCATCGATTGGGCCGGCATCTGCCATGATTCTTGACGCGGATGCTGATTTGTGACCCAATTCAGGGGAACACTTTGAGGCGCCCCCCATGCACACCTTCACCATCCGCGAACTGCGAGAGCGCTCCGGTGACCTCAGCCGTGAAGCTGACGAAGGGCGGCTTGCGCTCGTCACCCGCCACGGGCAGCCGCTGTTCGTCAGCGTTCCCTTCACCGATGAGTTGCTGGAGGCGGGCGTCCATACGGCATTGGCCGTGAACCTGTTCAAGAGCGGCGAGATGACCTCCGCGCGCGCCGCCAAGGTGGCCCGGATGAGCCTGCCGCAGTTTCTGGCCCATCTGTCTGCGCAGGGCATCCCGGTGGTCGATCACGACCCGGCGGAACTGGAGCAGGAACTCGCTGCCTTCGATGCGGCGCAATGAGTCGGCCTGTCGTCGTTTCCGATTCCGGGCCACTGATTGCGCTGGCCGGATGCGGTCAACTGGAACTGCTGGTCGCCGTCTTCGATGTGCTCCATGTGCCGCAAAAGGTGCTGGATGAAACCACGGCAGATCGCTCGCGCCCGGGTGCGGTCGACATCGCTGCCTTCGTTCAGGCCCGCGCGCAGGTGCATCCCAACCGCGATGACGCCGTCTATGCCGCTGCCGTCGGCCACCTCGACGAAGGCGAGGCGCAGGCCCTGAGCCTTGCGCACGCCCTGGACTGCGGCGTGCTGATGGACGAGCGTCGTGGTCGCCAAACCGCGACCCGCCAAGGCGTGCCCCTGTTCGGTGTGCTGGGTGTGCTGCTGCAAGCCAAGCGCATCGGCAAGCTCGAACGCGTCGCGCCTGCATTGGAGAGGATGCAGGCCAGCGGCTACCGTATTTCGCAGGCGCTGATCGATCAAGCCTTGCGTCTCGCGGACGAGACCCGCTGATCCATCAAACGGCCAAATTGTCGAAGCCACAGCCTCAAGGCCAAGGCGTTACTATCTGGCTCTGAACGCGGGCACGGGGTCGGTTCCGTGTTTCGCCACCATCCGAAGCGAACGCAAACGCAAGCCCTGCAACGGTTTCAGCCGATGCGGGGCTTTTCGTTTGTGGGATCTGACGGTCAAATCGCCCGCGCTCAGGGCCGCAGCAGCTTCGGGTTCGAGGTGCCCCAGATGGTGTACTGGTCGGCCAGGATCACGCCCGTGATCCGCTCGATCTCGGCCTGGGTGATCTCCTCCGCGCCCTGCTTGCCGAACAACACGACCTCGTCGCCGATTTCGACGCCGGGGATGTCGGTCACGTCCACCATCGTGGTGTTCATGGTGACGCGGCCCACCACCGGTGCGCGCTGCCCGCGAACCAGCACGCTGCCGCTGTTCGAGAACGCACGGCGGTAGCCGTCCGAATACCCCACGGGGAGATTGGCGAGCAGCGAGTCCCGCTTCAGGGTGTAGGTGCGGTCGTAACTCACCGTGTCACCCGCCGGATACGCATTGACCGCAGCCACGCGCGTCTTGAACGAGGCGGCGTGCGCAAACGGTGGCTTGGGCGTGCCGCCGTAGCCGTACAGCGCGCCGCCGGGGCGCACCATGTCCAGGTGCGATTCGGGGATGTTCTGGACGGCGAAGGAATTGGCAGCGTGCAGGAGCACGTCCTGCCGCCGCAGCGTGGTGTTGGCGAACAGCCATGCGGCCTGTGACTTGAAGGTCTCCACGCCCTGCAGGATGTCGTCGCGTTCCTCGGTCGGGAAGTGGGTCATCATGCCGACGATCCGCAAGCCCTCCAGCTTCGCAATCTCCAGCGCATCCTGCCTGCCCTGCGCGACGTGCATCTCGATCCCGTTGCGGCTCATGCCCGCCGAATTGAGCGCCAGATGCACGCGCAATGTCCGCCCGCGCCTGCGGGCGATGCCGGCCATGCTTCTTGCCGCGGCAAGATTGCCTGCCAGTTCCTCGACCTTGAAGGGCCATGCGTCCTCGACCTCGTCCGGGGTGGCCGCACGCACCCGCAACAGGCGTCCCTTGAAACCGCAGGCGCGCGCCACCCGTGCTTCCTCGTTGCTGGCGATGCCGACACAGGGAAAGCCCGCCGCGAGGATGCTGGGCATCGCAAGCTCGATGCCAATGCCGTAGGCGTCGGCCTTCATCACCGCACATACCTGCGCACCACCGACCAGCATCGACCGGATCAGCCCGATGTTGTGATCGAGCACGGCGGGATCGACCTCGATCCACGCATTGGATTCCGCGTGCGCCCGCTGCTGCGCGCGCAGCAGCGGCGACGCATGCGCATCGATGGCGGCAACAACCGCCAAACCGACCGAGGCCGCTACGAAGCGGCGACGGCCGAAGGAAACGGGACTGCGATCGTGCATGGCGTCCTCCGCGCCGCCGCCGGTGGCCCGGCGACGGCTGGCTGTGGATCGGATCGATCGATTCGCAGGTTCAGTCGAAGCTGTATTCGACCATCAGGTTGAACGAACGGCCGCGCGGATCGGCCACCCGCGGCTCCCACGCCGCGCCCGAGGCGAAGTCCACCTGGTGCGCGGTGAACGGCGGATCGGTGTTCAGCAGGTTGCGCACCGCGAAGGTGAGCTTGGTCTTGCTCAGTCCGGTCCAGCTCAGGCTGTAGTTGTAGGTGATGTAGTCATCGACGTCGGGGTTCCAGTTCGACGGCGTGTAGGTGCCGCCGGCGACGCTCACAGGTTCCTCGTCCTTGTAGCCGGCGCGATAGACCTGGGTCAGCATGTGCGACCAGTCGCCCTTCGACCAGCCGAAGCTCAGGGTGTGCTTCCACTTCAACGGCAGGTTGTAGAACTGCACATACTCGCCGACCTTGTTCGTGCTGTATGGCTCGTTGGCCAGCGGCTTTTCCCTGAAGCTGTCGATGTAGCTGCCGTTGAGGTTGAGGTTCCAGCGACCGCCGGCCAGTTCACCGTTGAGGTTGGCGTCCAGCTCCACGCCGCTGATCAGGGTGCCGCCGGAGTTGATGAAGCGGCGGTCGATTGCCGTCACCTTGCCGCTGCTGTCGCGGATCCAGTTGTCGGAGAACAGGTCATAGTTTTCGATCAGCGTGTTGAGGTCGGGCGAGCGGATGGTGTTGATGCGCTCGATCTGCCACCAATCCAGGCTGAGGTTGAACCTGGCGGTCGGCGCGAACACCAGGCCCAGGCTCTTTTGCCGCGATTCCTCCGGTTGCAGGTCGGTCTTGCCGCCGGTGATGATGGTTGGCTGGATCACGCCACAGCCCGGCTCCGTGGAATTGGCCCTGCCGGTGGGACATGTGGCCGGGTCGGCCAGGTCGAGGCCGAAGTAGTCCACCCGGTTGACGCCGGCGAACAGCTTGGTGAACTCGGGTGCCTTGAAGCCGGTGCTGTAGGCACCGCGGAACGCCAGCGACTCAATCGGCTGCCACTTGAACGAATACTTCGGGTTGGTGGTGCCTCCGAAGGTGTCGTAGCGATCGTGGCGCAGCGCCAGCGTCACTTCCAGGCTGCTCAGGATTGGCAGGTAGGCTTCGGCGTACAGCGCCTTGATGTCGCGGTGGACCTTGGGCAATTCGCTGCTGCCGTCAAACGGTGCCTGATAGACGGTGTCGTAGTTCAGTTCCAGGCCATCCAGCATCTGCACACCGGCGAACCTGAACTCCTCGCGCCGAATCTCGCCGCCAGTCGCCAGTTGCACCTCGCCACCCCACAGGTTGAAGCCGAGGCCACCGCTGAAGCTCGCGTCCAGCGTGGTAACGGTGGACTCGCCGCCATACAGATGCACACCAGTGGCCGACGCCGCTTCCAGCGCAGCCATGGCCTCCGCGCTCTGCTCGCCCGACGCCAGGAACGGATTCAGCAGGCCGCTGCCCAACGCCTGCTTCAGCCCGCTGGAGAAGTAATAGCCGCTGGCGAGCACCGACTCCGCCTTGCTCGACGCGCGCGACAGGCCAACATCGTAATCCCACGTGCCGATGTTGCCCTCCACCCCGGCCAGCAAGCGATAGGCCTTGGTCGTGGTTTCGACCTGACGCGGGCCGCAGGCCATGCAGCGCCAGCGGTAGGGAATGCTGTTGCCGTAAATCAGGTTGTCCGTGCCGAAATAGTCGGCCAGCGCGTCGTAGATCATGTCGTAGGTGGCCTGGGTATTCGCGTTCAGCGGATACCAGGTACTCGGATCAAGCACGGCGGTCGCCGACGCGCTCGACGTGAGCTGCAGCGGCTCGTATTCGCGCTTTGAGACCACCCGCGAGGCCATCGCCTCGGCGTAGAGGCGATGGGTCTCGTCGATCTTGAAGGTGGTGCGCCCCAGGAACTGCACGCTCTCCTGCGGCTGCTGCAACGCCTGCGCAGCCGGATAGTCCCAGGCGCAGGCGTACTTCGAACTGGCACTATCCCACAGCCGGTAGTCGTATGGCCCCATGTTGGGCCCACCACTCTCGCAGCCCGCGCCACCCGGCAGGTTGAGGATGTTGATGTAGCGCATCGCGCCGCCGCCGTCAGGGTCGGTCAGCGAACCGTTGATGATGCCGCCGGTGGCGTTGGTCACCGTGGCGAACGGCGTGCCACGGGTGTCGGGCGAGACGCCGCGGTCGGGCTGGAAGCTGTTGGCGAAGTCGCGCTGGTAACTGCGCAGGAACTCACTGCGCCGGTAGTTGACCGTACCCCAGGCGTTCCAGCGACCGGTGTCGAGATCGCCGACGCCACCGAGCACGCTGAAGTTGTAGATGTTGCCGCCGCCATCCTGGGTCACGTCGAAACCGCCGTTGAGGGTGACGCCCTGGTAGTCGGTGCGGGTGATGAAGTTGACCACGCCGCCGATGGCGTCGGTGCCGTACACCGCCGAGGCACCATCGCGCAGCACCTCGACTTGCTGGATCGCCGCGAACGGAATCGAGTTCAGGTCCACCGCCTGCCCGCGCAGACCGTGGGTGGCGACGCGACGGCCATTGAGCAGCACCAGGGTGGCGTCGGACCCCTGCCCGCGCAGGTTGGCACCGGACACGCCGGCAGTGCCGCGCAGCTCGCCCAGGTCCATGTCCACTGATGCCGATGTGAGGCCGTCGGCACCGTTGCCGGCGATGTTGAGGAACTGCAGCAGTTGCTCGGCCGAGGTGATGCCCTGCGCCTCGATTTCCTGCTTGCTGACGACGGTGATCGGCAACGCCTCTTCGATATCGGTGCGCTTGATGCGCGAGCCGGTGACGCTGACCTTGTCGAGTGTCGTCGTCACCTCCTTGGAGGGCGTGTCCTTGGAGGGCGTGTCGGCCTGCTGTGCCGCGGCGGGAGCGGCAATCGCGGCCAGCACGGCCGCGCACAAAAGGTTCAATCGGAGGTCTGGTTGGATGTGCATGAGTTCACCTTGCTGGACAGAGAGTGGGGGAACAGCCGGGATCGGCAAACTTTTCGGTTCTGCCTGCTTTCACGAATCCGTCCATCGACCGACGACCGTCGGGCAGATCAGTGAACCGTGGCTGCGTCTTCATTCATCGACAGCGTCCGGTCGAAACCAGCAGATCGAACACGCGGTCGAGGTCTTGCATTGCATCCTCCACACCGCCGCCGGAGACCCGGCGGCGGCTGGATGCGGGGTGATCCATCAGGTCAGTTGAAGTTGTATTCGACGGAGAGGCTGAGCGAGCGGCCGCGCGGATCGGCCACGCGCGGCTCCCACGCTGCGCCCGATGCGAAGTCGGCCTGATGCGCGGTGAACGGCGGATCGGTGTTCAGCAGGTTGCGCACCGCCAGGGTGAACTTCGCTTTCTCCAGGCCCGTCCAGCTCAGGCTGTAGTTGTAGGTGATGTAACGGTCCACATCCGGGTTCCACTGCGACGGGATGTAGGTGCCGTTGGCCACGCTCGGCGGCAATTCGTCCTTGTAGCCATGGCGATAGACCTGGGTCAGCAGGTGCGCCCAGTCTCCCTTGCTGTAGCCGAAGCTCAGGGTGTGCTTCCACTTCAACGGCAGGTTGTAGTAGCGCACGTACTCGCCCACCTTGTTGTCGCTGTAAGGCTGGTTGGCCAGGGTTTTTTCCCTGAAGCTGTCGATGTAGCTGCCATTGAGGTTGATCCGCCACGAGCCGCCGGCCAGTTCGCCGGTGAGGCTGGTGTCCAGTTCGACGCCGCTCATCAGCGTGCCGCCGGAATTGACGAAACGGCGGTCGATCACGACGATTTCACCGCTGGAATCGCGGATGAAGTTCTCGACGAACAGATCGTAATTGGCCTTCAGCATGTTGAGGTCAGGGATGCGGATGGTGTCGATGCGTTCGATCTCCCACCAGTCCAGGCTCACGTTGAAGTTACTGACGGGTGCGAAGACCACGCCAAGGCTTCTCTGCTTCGAGGTTTCCGGCCGCAGGTCGGTCTTGCCGCCGGTGCGGATCTGCGGCTTGATCGCCTCGCAGCCCGCGATCGCCGAATTGGCCACGCCACCCGGGCAGGTTGACGGATCGGCCAGGTCGAAGCCCGTGTAGTCATCATCGGTCGCCGGCGTGAACAGCTTGGTGAACTCGGGCACCTTGAAGCCGGTGCTGTAAGCGCCACGGAACGCCAGCGATTCAATCGGTTGCCACTTGAACGAGTACTTCGGGTTGGTGGTGCCGCCGAAGGTGTCGTATTCGTCGCGGCGCACCGCAAGGGTCAGTTCAAAGGTGTCGTGGACGGGGAGCCAGGCCTCCGCGTACAGCGCCTTCACGGTGCGGGCGGCCTTGGGCACGTCGATGCCGGTTTCGCCAATCTGGTAGATGACACTGCCGGTCAGGATGTTTCCGTTGGCATCCTTCGCGGCACCGAACTCGAACTCTTCCCGCCGGATGTCGATGCCGGTGGCCAGCTGGACCTCGCCGCCCCACAGGTTGAAGCCCAGGCCACCGGAGAAGTTGGCATCGAAGCTGGTGACGACAGACTTGCCGCCGAAGAGTTGCACGCCCGCTGCGGATGCTGCTTCCAGCAGCGCGATCGCTTCTGGTGCCTGCTCCTGGCCGGGCATCAGGAACGGGTTGATGTAACCGCTGCCCAGCGCCGCCTGCAGACCGGTGTTGTAGTAGTAACCGTCGCCGAGCAGCGTCGTCGCCTCGCTCTGCCCGCGCGTGATGCCTGTGTCATAGGTCCACTTGCCGATGTCGCCTTCAAGGCCAACGACAAAACGGCTGGCCTTGGTGGTGGTCACCTGCTGGCGCTGACCGCAGACGTAGCAACGCCAGCGGTAGGCGATGCGGTTGCCATAGACCAGGCTGGTCGGGCCGAAGTAATCGACAAGCGCGTTGTAGATCTGGTCGTAGGTTTCGCGGGTGTAATCGTTGAGTGGATACCAGGTCGTCGGGTTCAGCACGGCGGTCGCCGACGTGCTGGACGTCATCTGCTGGTACTCGAACTCGCGCTTGGACTCCACTTCCGAAACCATTGCCTCGGCATATGCGCGATGGTTGTCCCCGATCTTGAACGTGACCCGGCCCAGCGCCTGCAGGCTGTCCAGCGGCTGCTGGATGACCTGGGAGCGGGCGTAATCCCAGGCACAGGAATACTTGAGGCCAGCGTTGCCCCAGATCTGATAGCCGTAAGGGCCCATCATCTCGCCGCCACTCTCGCAGCCGGCCGCGCCGGGCAGGTTGAGGACATTGATGCGGGACTGGGAGCCCCCACCAGCCGGATCGATCAGGTTGGCGCTCATCATGCTGCCGGCTGCAGTGATGACCGTGGCGAACGGTGATCCGCTGGTATCCGGCGAGAGACCGCGCTCGGGCTGGAAGGTGTTGGTGAAATCGCGGTCGATGCCGCGCAATATCTCGTTCCGCTTCCAGTTCACCGTGCCCCATGCGTTCCAGCGATCCTCATCAAGGTCGCCGATGCCGCCGAGCACGCCCATGTTGTAGATGTTGCCGCCGCCTTCCTGGGTCACATCGAAGCCGGCGTTGACGGTGATGCCCCGGTAGTCGGTGCGGGTGATGAAGTTGATGACGCCGCCAATCGCGTCGGTGCCATACATCGCCGAAGCGCCATCGCGCAGCACTTCGACGCGCTCGATCGCAGCAAACGGAATCGAGTTCAAGTCCACCGCCTGCCCGCGCAGGCCGTGGGTGGCAACGCGGCGACCGTTGAGCAGCACCAGGGTGGCGTCCGCACCCTGTCCGCGCAGGTTGGCACCCGACACGCCGTTGCTGGCGCGGAACTCGCCCGAACCCAGACCGGCGGTACCCGCCAGGGTATCGCTGCTGTTGCCGGCGATGTTGAGGAACTGCAGGAGCTGTTCGGCCGAGGTGATGCCTTGCGCCTCGATTTCCTGCTTCTGGATGATGGTGATCGGCAGTGCCTCCTCCAGCTCGGTGCGCTTGATGCGCGAGCCGGTGACGCTGACCTTGTCGAGCGTCGTCGTCACCTCCTTGGAGGGCGTGTCATTGGAGGGCGCGTCGGCCTGCTGTGCCATGGCAGGCACGGCGATCGCGGCCAGCACGGCCACGCACAAAAGGTTCAATCGGAGGTCTGGCCGGGTACGCATGAGTTCACCTTGCTGGAATGATGGGCGGGCTGGGTGGTATCGCTTTTTCTGCTTTTCCTGCTTTTACTGCTTCGATTTCGACTTGCTTCGGTTGCGGTCTTTCGTCTTCGGCGGGACATGCGCCGGTCAGTCGGGCGCGGCCTCTTCATCGGCCATGTACAGCGTGCCGATCGCGGTCGCCAGTTCGTAGGGCGTCGGATCATTGCGGTTGCTCAACACGATCACGGTCAGGTGGCGCTCCGGCCAGCGCACGTAACTGTTGCGAAAGCCGATGCTCTCGCCGTTGTGCCACTGCCTGCCGTCGGCGATGCGCCAGCCGAAACCGTAATACGTGGCCTCCGGCATGCTGGCGACCTGCACCTGCCGGCCCAGTGCCAGCGCGCGGGTGCGTGCGTCGAACAAGCGGTCGTCGTACCAGGCGGCATCCCAGAGGGCGAGGTCATCGATATTGGAATAGATGCCGCCATCGCCCAGCACCGCGCTGTACGGGTTCTGGTCGGTCTGCGTCCAGCCGCCGTCCTGCGCGCTGTAACCAAAGGCGCGATGCGGAATCGCCGGGCCACCTTCGACACGGGCATGGGTGGCATGCATGCCCAGCGGTTCGAACACGTGGCGGCGCAGGTAGTCGGCGAAGGTCATGCCCGACGCGCGCTCCACCACCAGCGCCAGCAGCGCATAGCCGCTGTTGCTGTAGCGATACTGCGCGCCCGGCGGGAAATACAGCCGGTCTTCCTTCGCCAGCAGCGCAAGCACGCCGGCATCAAGAATCTGGCCCTCGTAAGGCTTGGGCATCAGGTCTTCGTAATCCAGCACGCCCGATGTGTGGCTCAGCAGATGGCGCAGGGTGATGGCACCTGCAACCTGCGGCAGTTCCGGCAGCCAGCGCTTCACCGGATCGTCGATGGACAGCTTGCCGTGTTGCGCCAGCAGCAGCACGGCGGCGGCGGTGAATGGCTTGGTGACCGACGCCAGCCGGTAATTGGTTTCAGGCCCGGCAGGCGTACCGCGGGCGAGGTCGGCCTGTCCGAAACCGCGCCTGAAAACCGGCTTGCCGTCTTTCAGCACGAGCACCGAAGCACCCGGCACATCGCCCGTGTAGGGCTGCATCAGGCGTTCGATTTCAGCGTCCCTTGCCGCCCGGCTGGCAGCGCCATCGCCGGCATGTACCAGCATGGAGGCCACCAGCAGGAGCAGTGCCGGCAACCAGCGGGCAGGGATACATCGCCGGATTTTGCGATGCACGGATCCGCTCGGCGGCTGCGCCTCCGGAACGGGTGAATCCTGTTTCCCCATGGCCCCTCCGGGTTGCGCGCTGACACGATGACGCGGGCGCTCCCCCCGCTGCTGGATCCGATGCGCCCCCGTTCGCATCGCATGCCGCCGCATGACAACGGCATGACGGGGATGGTGTAGCACGGCGTTTTCAAGGGTGTCAACGAAGCCCAGTGCGCTTGCCCCGCACCCCGCAAAGCGCCTTGTGTGGCGTCATCGCGCCATCCTGCGGCTTCGCATGGCCATCGTATCCATAGCCTTGGGTTTGGGCCTGTGCAATCATTTTGATGGCCGTGCCCGCCACCGCAGGCCAGCCACGGCAATCACCACCACGCGGCAAGACACCCCCTCCGGGGCGACCCTGCCCCGCCACCGCAACCGGATGGGCCATGCGCTTCCGCCAGATCGAAGTCTTCCACGCGGTCTATACCACCGGCTCGATCAGCGCCGCCGCGCGTGCGCTGCATGTCTCGCAGCCCTCGGTCAGCAAGGTGCTGCACCACACCGAACAGCAACTCGGGCTGGAACTGTTCCGTCTGGTGCGCGGGCGGCTGGTCGCCACCGACGAGGCGCATGCGCTGTTCGTCGAGGTCTCGGAAGTCTTCAAGCGCCTGACCTCCCTGCAGAAAACCGCCGGCAACCTGCGCGACCAGGCCGGCGGGCGCATCCGGCTGGCGGTGGTGCCCTCGCTTGGCTTGCACATCGCGCCGCTGGCGATTGCCCGCTTCCGCGAGCGCCACCCGGAAACGCTGTTCGTGGTCCAGACCCTGCACCACGACGACCTGTTCGAGGCGCTGTACGAACGCACCTGTGACATCGCGATTGCCTATGACCCGCCAGCGCATCCGCGCCTGAAACGGCGCGAGCTGGACACGGCGGAATTGATGCTGATGTTCCGCAAGTCCAGCCTGCCCGACGCCGAGGAGCGCATCCCGCTGGGCCGGCTCGACGGGCAGGACATGATCGGTCTGGCCGTTGGCGGCCCGGTCGGTGAACTGTTCAACCTCGAACTGCGGCGTCAGGGCGTCAGCGTGCGCGAAGTGGTATCCAACCAGACTTTCTACGTTGCCGCCGCGCTGGCCCGCTACGGTGCCGGCATGGCGGTGGTGGACGAATTCACCGCACGCGCGAGCGCCGACGCCAACGTGGCGTACCGCCCGTTCTCGCCGTCGATCCGCTACACGATCCAGTGCATGCATCTGGACGATCGGCCACCCTCCAAAGAGGCCAGCCAGTTCATCACTCTGTTTTCCCGCATCCTGCGCGAAACACGGGAATAGCGGTGTATGGTCAGCGGCATCGCACGGAGACTACCCATGGACATCCACGACATCGCCTTCACCCTGTACGCGCAGCTGGTCGGTGCCAATCGCGACAAGACACTGGACGAAGCCGCCCGCATCGAACTGGGCCGCGAAGCCTACCGCTGCGCCGAGGCCTTCATCGCCGCCAAGGACCTGTACATCCGCGAACTGCCCACCGGCGAAGCGGAACTGGGCTACTGATCGCGCGAAGGGCTGCGGGTATGCTTGCCGGAATTGCATCGGGAGCCCCGCCATGATCCGTCGCTTCGCCTGCCTTGCCGCCTTCCTCCTGTTGCTGGCCGGTTGCAGCAGCGGCCCGGTGCGGCGTGTCTCGGAACCGGCTGCTTCCATCCAGCAATTGACCGTGCGCGCAGACGGCGGCTGGGACGTGGAATTGCGCCTGCACAACTACAGCAGCATGGGCATGCGCTTCAGCATGGCGAAGCTGGACATCGCCTTCGACAACGGTGCTGCCGCCACGCTGGCGGTGCAGCCGCAGATCGACATCGGCCCGGAATCGGCAGACGTGTTCACCGCCACCATCACCCCGTTGCCGGAAGGTCGCGCGCGGATCGCCACCGCGCTGGCGGACGGTCGCGGGCTGAATTATTCGCTGACCGGCACGCTGGAAGCCGCCCCGCTGGACGGCAAGCCGAAGCAATACAAGATCAAGCGGGACAGCGCGCTGTCGCCAGTTCCGGGACTGCCCGGGGTGCTGCGCTGACCCGGCTTTCGGGCTTCCATACGGCGTAGTATGCTTCGGCCTCCACGGGCCGATCCGCGGCCCGCATTGCACGGGAAAGCCCGCATGAGCAGCTACAAGGCACCGCTGGACGACATCCGTTTCGCCCTGTTCGACGTCCTCGACGCAGAGCCCCTGTTCGCCAAACTCGGCTTTGCCGACGCCAACCGCGAACTGGTCGATGCCGTGATCGACGAAGCCGCACGCTTCACCGAAACCGTGCTGGCACCGCTGAACAAGATCGGCGACGAGATCGGCTGCAAGTACGACAAGGCCACCGGCGACGTGACCCCGCCGCCCGGCTTCAAGCAGGCGTTTGACCAATTCGTGGAAGGCGGCTGGACCGGCCTGACCAACGCGCCGGAACACGGTGGCCAGGGTATGCCGGCGGCAGTCGGTGCGGTGCTGACCGAAATGGTCGATGCCGCCAACCTGGCCTGGGGCAACTTCCCGATGCTGTCGCACGGCGCGGTCAAGGCGCTGGAAACCTATGGCGAGGACTGGCAGAAGGAGGTCTTCCTGAAGCCGCTGGTGGCAGGCACCTGGACCGGCACCATGTGCCTGACCGAGCCGCACTGCGGCACCGACCTCGGCCTGCTCAAGACCCGCGCCGAACCGCTGGACGACGGCAAGTACGCGCTCACCGGCACCAAGATCTTCATCACCGCCGGCGAGCATGATCTGGTTCCCAACATCATCCATCTGGTGCTGGCCAAGCTGCCGGATGCACCGCCGGGCGCGAAGGGCATTTCGCTGTTCGTGGTGCCGAAGTTCAAGGTGGCGCGCGACGGCACGGTGGGCGAGCGCAATGCGGTGCGCTGCGGCGCGATCGAACACAAGATGGGCATCCACGGTTCGGCCACCTGCGTGATGAACTTCGATGGTGCCGAGGGCTATCTGGTGGGCCAGCCGCACAAGGGCCTGCAGGCGATGTTCGTGATGATGAACTCCGCCCGCCTCGGCGTTGGCGTGCAGGGGCTGGGCCAGTCCGAACGCGCCTACCAGAACGCGCTGCGCTACACCCGCGAGCGTTTGCAGTCGCGTTCGCTGTCCGGTGCAAAGAACCCGGACAAGCCCGCCGATCCGATCATCGTGCAGCCGGACGTGCGCCGCATGCTGCTGGCGCAGAAGGCGCTGGTGGAAGGCGGTCGCCTGCTCTCGCTGCATGCCTATTCGCAACTGGACATCGCCGAACATGCACCGGATGCCGGCGAACGCGAACGTGCGGAAACGCTGGTCAGCTTCCTCACCCCGATCTCCAAGGCCTGCCTGACCGAATGGAGCATCGAGAACACCTACAACGCGGTGCAGTGCTTCGGTGGCCACGGCTACATCGCCGAGCACGGCATGGAGCAGATGGCGCGCGATGCCCGCATCACCACGCTGTACGAAGGCACCACCGGCATCCAGTCGCTCGACCTGATCGGGCGCAAAACGGCGGCAACGCAGGGCGCGGGGCTGAAGCTGTTCCTTGCCGAAGTGGAAGCATTTGCCAAGCAGCACGAAGGCAACGCGGCACTGGCCGAGTTCATCGCGCCGCTGCGCGCCAAGTGCAGCGAATGGGGCAAGCTCACCACGGACACCCTCACCCGCGCCGCCAGCAATCCGGAAGAACTGGGCGCAGCCAGTACGGACTACCTGTTCTATTCCGGCTACGTGGTGCTGGCCTACTGGTGGGCACGCAGCGTGGCCGCTGCCAATGCCTCATCGCGCCCGCAGGCGTTCAAGGACGCCAAGCGCGACACCGCGCGCTTCTACTTCGCCCGCATCCTGCCGCGCACGCTGGCCCACAAGGCGGCGATCGAAAGCGGCGCGGAGACGCTGATGGCACTGCCGGAAGCCGGCTTCGGCGAGTAAGCCGTTCCCGCATTCCCTTCTCCCCGCTGCGCGGGGAGGACGTGCCCTCTTTTCCTTCTCCCCGCTGCGCGGGGAGGACGTGCTCTTACTCTTCCTTCTCCCCGCTGCGCGGGGAGGACGTGCTCTTATCTTCCTTCTCCCCGCTGCGCGGGGAGGACGTGCTCTTATCTTCCTTCTCCCCGCTGCGCGGGGAGAAGGTGCTCTTATCTTCCTTCTCCCCGCTGCGCGGGGAGAAGGTGCCCGCATGGCGGATGAGGGGTGGCCGCAGTACACAAACCGCCATCGAAGGCGTATAAGCTGGTTCCCCGATGGAGACCGACAGAGCGACAATTCGCCCGGTCCATGCCGGCAACCGATCCGCAGCAGGTCATGCGGACGGGATGCTTCTCCCCGGCGGCACCCTCCACAGCCCCACGTTTACTCCCGGCATGCGCTTCCTCGGGCTGGATGCGCACGGCCGCGCGCTGGACTGGCTGAGCTGGCAGGACGCCACCTGCCTGTACGCACGCGGTGCAGTGGCCTGGACGCTGGGCGACCCCTGCCTTGAAGTCCACGGTGGCATCAATCGCCTCAGCGGTGAGCGCAGCATCCTGCGCCTGCATCCGATCATCGCCGCACGCGGGCATGCGCGCCCGTCGGCCATTGATCCAACGCCGGCACTCAGCAACCCGGCGCTGTTCGCCCGCGACCAGTACCTGTGCCTGTACTGCGGGCGCGAGTTCCATCGTTCATCGCTGACCCGCGACCATGTGCAGCCAGTCTCCAAGGGTGGCCGCGACATCTGGGAGAACGTGGTCAGCGCCTGCTTCCACTGCAATTCGCGCAAGGGCAACCGCACCCCACAGCAGGCCGGCATGCCGCTGCTGGCCGTGCC
The DNA here is from genome assembly GCF_047606765.1 of Thermomonas sp. Classification (GTDB taxonomy): domain Bacteria; phylum Pseudomonadota; class Gammaproteobacteria; order Xanthomonadales; family Xanthomonadaceae; genus Thermomonas. Next base: position 31,083 of record NZ_JASGED010000060.1, read on the forward strand.
CTACCGGCCCAGCTGGATCGAGCACCTGATCCTGTCCAACCGCAACATCCTTGCCGACCAGATGGCCTTCCTGAAGGCGCAACTGCCGAAGAAGCGCCCACGCACGGCCTGAATGTGACGCACTGCGCGCGCCGGCACAGTGCGCGCGTTGACGCGGCGTGCGCGCTTGGCAACACTTCGGGACTTTCCGCACGGGAACCCCCTCATGGCACTGACCCTTGGCATCACCGGCATGGACAGCCCAACCGAAGCCGAGGTGCGCACGGCGTTCAACGCCGCCAATGCGGAAACCGGCAACCTGTGGACGCTGATTGCAGGCGACGCGGCGGATTACGTCGTGATCGACATGGACAGCCTGTACGGCCCGATGAGCTGGATGCGGCTGCATGCCGCCGGGCGCAAGGTGATCGGCGTGACCTCGGTCGAACGCAACCAGACCGATTACCGGCTGCCGCGCCCGATCACCACCACCGACTTTGCGGTGCTGCTCAGCGAGATCGCTGGCGATGCCCCACGCACCGCCGCCGCGCCCGTGGTCGAAGCCAAGGTCGAAGCCAAAACCGAAACCAAAGCAAAGCCGCCAGCTGTCGCACCGGTTGAACCACCGGCAGCGCAAGCGCCAACAGCGCCCACACCGGAGCCGCCACAGCCCGTGTCAGCGCCGGAACCGGAGCCCGTGGTGCTGTCTTCCGAGCGCACGCTGGCGCAATGGCTGCGCCCCGGCGGGCTGGATCGGCGTGTGCGCCTGCAGCACGGCGACGGCCCGGTGCTGCTGATCGACCCGCGCAACGGCGTGTGGCACGGCCCGCAAGCGCTGAAGGCGGTTGCCGCCTGCTTCAACCACACCCTGAGCCTGCTGGACTTCGCCACGCCGGATGCCACCGCATGGGAAAGCGAGGCCGCATCCCTCGGTGCCGCGCAGCCGCTGTCGCGCCTGCAATGGTTAGGCGGGCTGGTATCCGGCCACGGCGCGCTGCTGCCGGGCTTCGATCCCAACGGACAATACCGCCTCAACAAGTGGCCGCAGACCGAGCGCGAATATCCCAAGCACTTCCGCATCGCCACCGCGATGATGAAGGGGCCGGCCACGGTGGCCGAAGTGGCCGAGGCCAGCGGCGTAAGCAAGGAAGAAGTCGCCGACTTCATCAACGCCAACCTTGCCACCGGCTTCGCCGAGCCCTACGCGCCGCCACCGCCGGAACCGGAAACACCACAGCAGAAGGGCGGTCTGTTCGGGCGCATGCGCCGCTGATCTTGCGCGGGTAATCCGGCGCAGCACCGCTTAACGCAAAATCCACCCCGAAACGGGCGGCATGGGTTACCTTTGCCGCGCGTGCAAATCGCACGTCATTGATCGGATAGGGGAGATCGCGATGATCAAACGACTTGCTGCCGAATTCATCGGCACGTTCTGGCTTGTACTCGGCGGCTGCGGCAGCGCCGTGCTGGCCGCCAACTTCGGCGGCGATGGCAACCCGCTGGGCATCGGCCTGCTGGGTGTTTCACTGGCCTTCGGCCTGACCGTGCTGACCGGCGCCTACGCGCTGGGCCACATCTCAGGTGGTCACTTCAACCCGGCGGTCAGCTTCGGCCTGTGGGCCGGCGGACGCTTCTCCGCGAAGGATCTGTTGCCCTACATCGTGGCGCAGGTGCTGGGTGCAGTGCTGGCGGGCTTCATCCTGCTGCAGATCGCCGGTGGCACCGCAGGTTTCGCCGTTGATCCCGCCGCTGCCGGCACCTTCGCCACCAACGGCTTCGACGCGCATTCGCCGGGTGGCTACAACGCGGCGGCGGCGTTCCTGTGCGAAGTGGTGATGACCGCGATGTTCCTGGTGGTCATCCTCGGCGCAACCCACAAGAACGCGCCGGCGGGCTTCGCTCCCATCGCGATTGGTCTGGCGCTGACCCTGATCCACCTCATCAGCATCCCGGTCACCAATACCTCGGTGAACCCGGCCCGCTCCACCGGCGTTGCGCTGATGGTCGGCGGCGCACCGGTCGCGCAGCTGTGGCTGTTCTGGCTGGCCCCGATCCTGGGTGGCCTGCTGGGCGGCGTGATCTACAAGTGGCTGGGCAAGGACTGAGATTGCATCTTGCTGTTCCCTCTCCCCGCTTGCGGGGAGAGGGTGCCGAAGGCGGGTG
>NZ_JASGED010000061.1:0-33258 GCF_047606765.1 Thermomonas sp.
CATCGACAACGTTGAAGCCGCCTATACCAGTCGCGGCTCGATGGGGCAGGACGCCTATGCCACCACCCATCCGGTGGTGCAGCACGTGGCCACGGTGGAGCAGGCCAGCCAGGCCTTTGACGGCATCACCTACGGCAAGGGCTCGGCGGTGATTTCGATGCTGGAAGACTACGTGGGCGAAACCGCGTGGCGTGACGGCGTGCGCAGCTACATAGGCAAGCATGCCTATGGCAACGCGGTAACCGACCAGCTGTGGGCGGAGATCGACAAGGCCGCGCCGGGCAAGCGCTTTGCCGAGGTCGCCCACGATTTCACCCTGCAACCGGGCGTGCCGCTGATAAAGGCGAGCAGCAGCTGCGAGAACGGCAAGACCGTGGTCGCGCTGGAGCAGGGCGAGTACACCGTGGATCGCCCCGACAAGCAGCCGCTGCGCTGGCGCGTGCCGGTCAGCGTGCGTGGCGCAGGCGACACCGTGGTGCGCACGCTGGTGGATGGCAATGCCCGCGTGGAACTGCCGGGTTGCGGCGCGCCGGTGGTGGTGAACGCCGGCCAGAAGGGCTACTTCCGCACGCTGTATGCGCCGGAACAGTTCAAGTCGCTGAGTGGCGCTTTCGCCAGCCTGCCGGTGGTGGATCAGCTTGGCGTGCTGATGGATACGAGCGCGCTGTCGGCAGTCGGGCTGCAACCCGAGGCGGACATGCTGGATCTTGCCGCAGGCGTGCCGCTTTCGGCATCACCGGACGTGTGGCAGATGGTGGCCGGCTCCGTGAGCGGCCTGGATGGTTTGTTCGATGGCGACGCCAAGCGCCAGGCCGCTTACCGCAAGTACGCGCTGTCGCGGCTGTCGCCGAAGTTCAAGACGCTGGGCTGGGACAACCGCGAAGGCGATTCCGCCACGGTCAAGCAGCTGCGCAGCAGCCTGATCGGCATCCTCAGCCGTCTGGGCGATGCCGATGTCATCGCCGAGGCCAACCGCCGCTTCAATGCCTCGCTGCAGGACCCGAAGGCCTTGTCGCCCGACCTGCGCCGCACCGTGCTGGGCATCGTCGCCCGCAATGCCGATGCCGCCACCTGGGACAAGCTGCATGCGCTGGCGAAGGCCGAGCAGTCCTCGATGATCCGCGATCAGTACTACGCGCTGCTGGCGGCAGCCAAGGACAAGACGCTGGCGCAGAAGGCGCTGGACATGGCGCTGACCGATGAGCCGGGCGCGACCAACAGCGCGGGGATGATCGCAAGGGTGGGCTACGAGCATCCGCACATGGCCTTCGATTTCGCCGTCGCGCATCGCGAGCAGGTGGACAATCTGGTGGATTCGACCTCGCGTGCGCGTTACTACCCGGGGCTGGGCGCAGGTGCGAATGACGAGAAGATGATCGAGAAGATCCGCGCATTCGCCGACCAGTACATCGCCCCGACTTCGCGCCGCGATGCGGAAATGGCGATCACCGGCATCCAGACCGGCCTGAAGCTGCGCGCGCAGCGGCTGCCGCAGGTGGATGCGTGGTTGAAGAAGCAGGGTTATTGAGCTGCTGGCAACACCTGCCGCCGCCCCGCGCGGCGGTAGGCGTCCGGCGACACGCCAAAACGCTGGCGGAACAGTTCGCCGAAATGCGATGGCGTGGAGAATCCGAGTTCCGCTGAAATCGCGGCGGCGCTGCGTTCGCTTTCCAGCAGCCACTGGCTGGCAAGGTGCAGGCGATGGGTACGCACGTACTCGCTCCACGCCATGCCCAGTTGCTGGTGGAAGCGGCGGCTGAAATACGCGGGTGACAGCGCACACAGCGCAGCGGCCTGTTCCGCCGAGGGTGCCTGCGCGGGATCGCGGCGCAGCGCCTCGATGGCCGGGCGCAGCCGGCGCAAGGTGTCGTTGCATTCGCCGAGTGGTTCACCTTCGATCATCGGCGCGGACGCGGCGGCGCACAGCAGCGCCTGCGTCAGTTGCACGGCAAGCGCGGCCTCGCTGGCGGCGGCATCGTGCAGCCAGTGCGCAAGCGTGGCGATGCGTGCTGCAAGTTCAGCGGACGGGCGCGCGCAGAACGCACCACGCAATGCCTCCATGCTGGGCAGGGTGGCAAGGCTGGCAACCGTGGCAGGGTCGGCCTGCATCAGCAGCCAGTCGCGCGCGCCGCCATCCAGCGCGAAGTCGTGCTGCACAAGCGATGGCACGAAGGCGATGCAGCCATCATCGAGTGGATAGCGCAGGCCACCTGCAACGAAGCTGCCATGCACCTTGCCGAACAGCACCAGCTCGCAGACGTCGTGGTAATGCGGGAACGGCGTGTTGGGCAGCGCGTCCGCGCCTTCCTCTACCTGCAGCACGCGCAGCTGCGCACCGGGGCGCAGCTGCACCGGTTCGCAGATGGGGCGGTCGATGTGGGGCGCGTGCATGGGGCGATTCTATGCGCGGTTCCTGCTCGGCAATCACTCGTCATTCCGGCGAAAGCCGGAATCCAGTTCTTGCTCCAGCTATTTAAGGAAGGTCTGAACAAGCCGTCATTCCGGCGAAAGCCGGAATCTAGCTCTTTGGTAAGTCATTGAAAAAGCTGGATCCCGGCTTTCGCCGGGATGACGTTTCGGGAGTTGTTCAGAGCTTCCTTAAAGCTGGATTCCGGCTTTCGCCGGAATGACGGTAGCCCCAAGCGTGGCGTGTCAGGGTGCAGAGCTGCCGAGGACGTGTACTTCAAACGGCGGCAGCGACAGCGCAGCGGGATCAACTACCTGTGCATCCTTGCCCAACAGGTCGCGCCATCCGCCACCGATGCCCGCATCGAATGCGGCGCGCGCCTCACGCCTGCCCAGGTTCACCAGCAGCAGCGTGCGTTGGCCACCGCTTTCGCGCAGCAGGCACAGAACCGGAGTGTCATCGGCGCAGGGCAATGATTGCGTGCCGTTGCGCAGTTCAGGGCGACTTGCACGCAAGGCAAGCAGCTGGCGGTACCAGTTCAACAGCGAGCCTGCATCGGCATCCTGTTCTTCCACTGACACGCCATCACCGGTGCGGTTGTAGCGCTGCGTCCACCAGCGCGCACTGCCGTCGCCGCGATACCAGATCGCCGAGCCGGGCGCTTCCAGTTCCTTCGACCAGCGCATCGCCTCGCGCAGCGGGACGTGATTGCCGTCGGACATGCCCACCTTGCCGGTGATGCCGCGCATGCCCAGTTCCTGCCCGTAGTAGAGCAGCGGTTCGCCCTTCACCAGCAACGAAATCGCAGCAGCGGCGCGCGCCTTTGCGGCATCGCTTTCGAGCAGCGACATCACCCGATCCGTGTCGTGGTTTTCGATGAACACGATCTGGCTCTTGCCTTCGGGCGTGATGCGCTCGGTTTCGCGCAGGGCCTTCACGATCTCGCCCTTGTCCAGCTTCACCATCGCGCCGCGCAGCGGGAAAGCGAACACCAGGTCGGCGCGGCCGCGCACCAGCCAGTCCGTGCCGTAGCCCCAGTCGGACTGTTCGGCCATGATCCGGAAGCCCGGGCGACGCGCGCGCAGGGCATCGAAGACCGGCTTCCAGAAATCGTCGAACAGATGGGTGGCCAGTCCCTTGTTGTCGAGGTCGTCCATCATGTGGTCGATGCGGAAGCCGTCCGCGCCATCACGCCCGCTGCCGTCGCCGCACGGATCGGCCCACCAGAGCAGCACGCGCTGGAAGTAGTCGCGCACCTTCGGGTTGTTGAGGTTGAGCATGGCGATGGCGTGCCAGCGGCCGTCATAGCCTTCCCATTTCGGCTGGTTGAGGAAGGGCTCGGCCTCGGTGCGTGCGGCATCGCGCCACAGCAGGTAATCGGCGAACGGCGCGTCCGGCTTGCCGATGGACTGCGTCCACCACGGATGGCCTTCGCCTGCGTACTGCATCTCGATATCCAGATACACCTTCAACCCGCGCGCATGGGCGGCGCGCAGTAATGCGCGGTAGTCGTCCAGCGTGCCGTAGGCCGGATCGATGGCTTCGAAATCAGTCGGAAAGTAGTTGTGATAGAAGGGCGAGGGCTGCAGCGGCGTCAGCAGGATCGAAGTGACGCCAAGCGTTTTCAGATAATCCAGCCGCGCGGTCATGCCATGAAGGTCACCGATGCCATCGCCATTGCCATCGGCAAAGCTGCGGAAGAACACGTGATAGAACACTTCCTCGCCAGCCTTGGCCTGCGGCGGCGGCGTGGTCGCGGTGGTGGGGGATGGCGTCGCGCAGCCGGCGATGGAAAATGCCAGCAGCGCTGCGGACAGCAGCCGGACAAGCTTCATGCGTGATCCTCCCGGTAAACGTCATTCGCGCCGCGCAGCACCCTGCCGAAAAAGCGCAGGCTGCGGGCCAGGTGTGCAGTCCAGTACGGCCATTCGTGGCCACCGTCGAACTCTTCATAGCGATGCGCGATGCCGGCAACATCCAGCACAGCATGCAGGGCGCGGTTGGCTTCGATGAAGGGATCGCTGCGGCCGCAGTCGAAGCGCAGCGGCGGCAGCGCGGCCTTCGCACCGAGCAAGGCAGCAAGCACGCTGGCATCAATCGGTGCATCGCTCCAGCCCACGCGCGGTTCTTCCAGCAATGCGTCGAACTGGGCGATGTCGGTCATGGTGGAATGCGCGGCGGCAGCGGCGAAGCGCGCGGGATGCTTGCCCGCCAGCCGCAGTGCGCCATAGCCGCCCATGCTCAGGCCGGCGATGCAGACCGGCGAATCGGTGCTGCATGCGGGGATGGCCTCGGCCGCGAATGCCGGGACTTCGTCCACGATCCAGCGTTCGTAGTCGGCATTCGCATGCGGCAGATAGCCGGAGCCGTCGCCCCACAAGCCGTCCGATGGCATCAGCAGCGCCATCGGTGGAATCGTGCCGTCCTCGACCAATCGCGCAGCAGTGCGATGCGCATCGCCCTTCAATGCCCAGGCCCAATGCGAACCATAGACGCCGTGCAGCAGGATCACGATGGGCAGATCGTGCGCGGCTTCCGCGCCGGGTGTGAGGAAGTACGTGAGATCGGCACGCCGGCCCAGCGCGCGGCTCTTCAGCGTGGCGTGGCGCAGGCCATCAGCGGGGATCGCCGGGTCGGACAGCTCGACGGTGCGGAAGCTCGTGGGCATGTCAGTGATCCATCGCGATTTGCAGCACGCCCTTGGTGCTGCGCCCGCCCAGCATGTCGTCGAAGGCCTGTGCCAGTGCTTCCAATGGATAGCGATGGCTGACCTGCGCGGCCAGCGCCAGTTCGCCGCGCTGCACCCAGTCGAACAATCGCGGGAAGTCGCGCGCCGGCACGCAGCCACCGTACAGCGGCGCAAGATAGCGCTTGTTCCAGAAGAAATCGGTGAGTTCCACCGTACTCTTGCCGTGCGCGCCACTGACCTGCAAGGCGTTGCCGCCATTGCGCGCAAGACGCAGCGGCAGGAAGGCCATAGCGGCGACGCCGGTGGCCTCGAAGGCGTGATCCGCGCCGCGTCCGCCGGTAAGTGCGCGCACGTCCTCAATCAGCGCGACGTGGTCGGCATCACCGGCATCCGGTTGCAGCAGATGGGTGGCACCAAACGCCTTCGCGCGTTGCAAGCGTTCGGGTACCAGATCGATGGCGATGATCGTGCCCGCGCCGGCCAGCCGCGCGCCCTGCACCACGTTCAGGCCCACGCCGCCGCAGCCCAGCACCGCCACGCTGTCGCCTTGCGCCACCTGTGCAATGTTGATCGCCGAGCCGACGCCGGTCATCACCGCGCAGCCGAGGATGCAGGCGGGATCCGGCGGCAGTGCGTCGGGCAGCGGCGTGACCGCTTCCGCGCGCACCACGGTGTAGTCGCAGAAGGTGCCGAGGTGGAAGGAGCGGGCAATCGGTTCGCCGCGCCAGCGCGTGCTGCCGGCGTGCGCGGCGCTGCTGGCCGCGCCGTGCGCATGCGGGCCATGGGTGCGTTCGCAGATTGCCTGCATGCCGCGCGTGCATTGCAGGCATTCGCCGCAGGGAATCGCCCAGTTGAGCAGCACCGCCTGTCCAGGATGCAGGTGTTCAACGCCTGCGCCGACCGCTTCGACGATACCTGCACCTTCATGCCCCATCACCAGCGGGCCGGGCCAGTGCAATGAGGCGTGGTCGGTATGGCAGACGCCGGCGGCGACCATCGCCACCCGCACCTCGCCGGGGCCGGGCGCAGCCACGTCCACATGGTCGGTGACGAAGCCGCCCGCGCCATCGGCGATGGCGGCGCGCGCTTGCAGTGTCGCTGCGCTCACGCCGCCGCTTCGAACAGCACGGGGTTCTTCGGCGTGTCGATGATCTCGCCGATCTTCGCGCCGGGACACCACGTATCCCAGTCGTTCTGCTGCATGTGGTTGTCCGGCGCCTTCAGTCGCACGTCGCGATCCATGTAGATCACCGTCATCACCGAGCGCGGCGTCTGCGAGCGGTTCGGCCCGGCGCGGTGGAACGTCCAGCCCAGGTGGAAGCTGACCTCGCCAAGGTCGAACGGCGCATCGACGATGGGAAAACCGTGCGCTTCCATGTTCTGGGTGATCGCGCGTTCGCTTTCATCGCTGATGCCAAGGTCGCGCCCGAACTCGACATGCTGGCTGCCGGCGAAGAACGCCAGCGGGCCCATGTCCTGCGGCACCGCCTGCAACGGCACCCATGCGGTGATGCAGCGGTCGCTGTCCAGCGGCCAGTAGTACTGGTCGGCGTGCGCAGGCGTGATGCCGCCGTTTGGCTCCTTGTACAGCGACTGGTCGTGGTACAGGCGCACGCCCTTGGTTTCCAGCAGCGCGGTGGCGATCCCGGCCAGCCGCTTGCCGAACACGAACTCCTTCACCAATCCGCCCTGCGTCCACAGGTTCATCACCTGCAGGAAGGCCTTGTCGTAGGTGCTGCGCTCTTCCAGCGGCACGGTCTGGGTGTTCAGCGCGATGGTGAGGCGGGTGATTTCCTCGCCGTAATGGCGCAGCGTGTCGGCATCGAACACGTCCTTGAGCTTGATGAAGCCGTCGCGGCGGAACTGCGCGATTTGCTCGGGCGCGAGCGGGTAGGGCGAATCGATGTCGATGGGCATGGCGGCGCGTGCGCGGATGAAGGCGGAAGCCCGCATGCTAGGCGCGTGGATGCGCGTGGGCATCTACTGCGATTGTCGGATCGCACCTGTGAACTGTCGGATTCGTGACCTGTCGTGATGCGTTGCGTCATCAAGAAGAAATCCTTCTCCCTTTGGGAGAAGGTGCCCCGCAGGGGCGGATGAGGGTTCGGTGCGAATCCGTACCCTCACCCCAACCCCTCTCCCGATGGGAGAGGGGCCATGAAGGCGCTTACGCTTCGTCCTTGTACGCATCCACCGGGATGCACGCACACATCACGTTCTTGTCGCCATGCACGTTGTCCACGCGCGCCACCGGCGGCCAGTACTTGACCTGCTTGAGCACCGGCAGCGGGAACGCGGCCAGCTCGCGCGTGTAGGCGTGCGCCCAGTCGCTGGCGCTGACTTGCACGGCCGTGTGCGGGGCGTGCTTGAGCGGGTTGTCGGCACGATCCAGCTTGCCGTCGATCACGTCCTGAATCTCCGCGCGGATCTGGATCATCGCATCGATGAAGCGATCCAGCTCGTGCTGCGTCTCGCTTTCGGTCGGCTCCACCATCAGCGTGCCGGCCACCGGGAAGCTCAGCGTCGGCGCGTGGAAACCGAAGTCGATCAGGCGCTTGGCCACGTCCTCGGCGCTGATGCCGGACTGCTTCTCCAGCGGGCGCAGGTCGAGGATGCATTCGTGCGCGACCAGCCCGTTGCGGCCGGTGTACAGGGTGGGATAGTGCGGGGCGAGACGCCTGGCGATGTAGTTGGCGTTGAGCATCGCCACCTGCGTGGCCTTGCGCAGGCCGTCGCGGCCCATCATCGCGATGTACATCCACGAGATCGGCAGGATCGACGCACTGCCGAAGCTGGCCGCCGACACCATCGCGCCGCCGCCGCTGCCGGACGTTTGCACGCCGTCCTCGCCGAAGGCCTTGGGCAGGAACGGCGCGAGGTGCGCCTTCACCGCGCAGGGGCCAACGCCGGGGCCACCGCCGCCGTGCGGGATGCAGAAGGTCTTGTGCAGGTTCAGGTGCGAAACGTCGGAACCCCACTTGCCGGGCTTTGCCAAGCCAACGAGGGCGTTCATGTTCGCGCCGTCGGTATAGACCTGCCCTCCGTGCCTGTGGACGATCTCGCAGATCTCCACCACGTCTTCCTCGAACACGCCGTGTGTCGATGGGTAGGTCATCATGATCGCGGCCAGGTTTTCCGAATGCTTCTCGGCCTGCACGCGGATGTCCTCGACATCGACATTGCCGTTGGCATCGCACTTGGTGACCACCACCTTCATGCCGCACATCTGCGCGCTGGCCGGATTGGTGCCGTGCGCGGACTCCGGGATCAGGCAGATGTTGCGATGGCTCTCGCCGCGTGATGCGTGGTACGCGCGGATCGCCAGCAGGCCGGCGTATTCGCCCTGCGCGCCGGAGTTGGGTTGCAGGCTCACCGCGTCGTAGCCGGTGGCTTCCACCAGCATCGCTTCAAGGCCGGAAATCAGCTCCTTGTAGCCCTGCGCCTGGTCGGCAGGCACGAAGGGATGGATGTTGCCGAACTCCGGCCACGTCACCGGGATCATCTCGGCGGTAGCGTTGAGCTTCATCGTGCAGCTGCCCAGCGGGATCATGGTGCGATCCATCGCCAGATCCTTGTCCGCAAGCTGGCGCAGATAGCGCAGCAATTCGTGCTCGCTGTGATGCGTGTTGAACACCGGGTGGGTGAGGAAGGCACTCTTGCGCTCCAGTTCCGCCGGGATCAGCGAGGGCGCGCTGGCGTCCAGCGCGTCGATCGACGGCAGCGCCGCATCGTCGCCACCGAAGATGCGCCACAGCAGTTCGATGTCGGCGCGGGTGGTGGTTTCATCCAGCGAGATGCAGATGTACTCGCCCCAGGCCTTGCGCAGGTTCACGCCCAGCGACTGCGCGCGTGCGATCAGCGCCTCGGCCCGGTCGCCGACCTTGAGTGAAATCGTGTCGAACGCGGAGTCGTGGTGGCCCTGCGCGTAGCCGAGCTGGCGCAGGCCGTCGCGCAGGATCGCGGTCAGGCGCGCAACGCGGCTGGCGATGCGCTTCAGGCCATCGGGGCCGTGATAGACGGCGTACATCGAGGCCATCACCGCCAGCAGCACCTGCGCGGTGCAGATGTTGGAGGTCGCCTTCTCGCGGCGGATGTGCTGCTCGCGGGTCTGCAGGGTGAGGCGATAGGCGGGGTTGCCGTCGGCGTCGATGGACACGCCGATCAGGCGGCCCGGCATCGAACGCTTGTAGGCGTCGCGGCAGGCCATGAACGCCGCGTGCGGGCCACCGAAGCCGAACGGCACGCCGAAGCGCTGGCTGTTGCCGATCACGATGTCCGCGCCCATCTCGCCGGGCGATTTCAGCAAGGTCAGCGCCAGCAGGTCGGTGGCGAAGATCGCCAGTGCGTTCTTCGCATGGATGCTCGCGACTTCCTCGCTCCAGTCGGCCAGCCAACCGCTGGAGGCGGGGTACTGCGCCAGCACGCCGAAGTAGTCGCCCTTCGCCAGTGCCGCGTGCCATGCCTCTGTGGAATTGGCCTGTTCGATGACGATGCCCAGCGGCTCGGCGCGCGTGCGTAGCAGTTCCAGCGTCTGCGGGTGGGTGTCGCCGCTGACCAGGAAGGTGCCCGACTTCGACTTGGCCGAACGCTTCGCCAGCGTCATCGCCTCGGCGGCGGCGGTGGCTTCGTCCAGCAGCGAGGCATTGGCGATGTCCATGCCGGTGAGGTCGGCCACCATCGTCTGGAAGTTGATGAGGGCTTCCATGCGGCCCTGCGAGATTTCCGCCTGATACGGCGTGTACGCGGTGTACCACGCAGGGTTTTCGAGGACGTTGCGCAGGATCACGTTGGGCGTGTGGGTGCCGTAATAGCCCTGCCCGATGAAGCTGCGGAAAACCTTGTTCTTCGACGCGATGGCGCGGATCTTCGCCAGTGCATCGACTTCGGTCATCGCCTGCGGCAATGCCAGCTTTGTTGCGGACTTGATCGAGGCCGGGACGATGGCGTCGGTGAAGGTTTCCAGCGAATCGTGTCCGACCACCTTCAGCATCGCCGCGATTTCGGCGTCGTTGGGGCCGATGTGGCGTTCGATGAAGGCGTCGTGGTGTTCGAGCGAGCGAAGCGAGGGCTGGGTCATGTCGGGGCGCCGGAAGAAGGGATGGGCGTCATCCCGGCGCAAGCCGGGATCCAGCCGTTGGCTTCCTCGGAAAACCGTGAAAGCTGGATTCCGGCTTGCGCCGGAATGACGGCAGGGCTGGCACCCGACTCTGTCCTTTTGCCTGAGAGTTTGGAAGCGCGCGGCGGGGGAGGATTCCGCACGGCTTCTTGCCCCTTCGGCGTCGGCATCGCCCGGTGGACGGACGTGACGATCTCTCCAGAGTGTGTTCGACGGCGGTATCAGGCCTGAGCGATTCCGGGCGGTTGCGCCTTCGGCAGCGCGGTTTGCGCGCTTCTCCCACCGTCACGTCGATTATACAGCCAGCCATATAGCCGCGCGTCCCTGCCCACCTTGCGACGGCAGATGCGTAGCATTGCGCCATGACCGCTGCCAGCCGCCCCTCGAACCGCCGTCTTGCCCTGCTGTTGGGCGGGCTGGCGATGTTCGGCCCGTTCTCCATCGACACCATCTTCCCGGCCTTCCCGCGCATCGGCGCAGACCTTGGCGCGGGGCAGGCGGCGATGCAGCAGACCATCAGCGTCTATCTGCTGGCCTATGCGGCGATGAGTGTGGTGCATGGGCCGCTGTCCGATGCGCTGGGCCGCAGGCGGGTGATCCTGGCCGGGCTTGTGGTGTTCGCGCTGGCGTCGGTGGGCTGCGCGCTTTCGACCTCGCTGCCGATGCTGCTGGCGTTCCGTGCCTTGCAGGGCCTGAGTGCGGGCGTGGGCATGATCGTGGGCCGCGCGGTGATCCGCGACGTGCTGCACGGCCACGATGCGCAGCGCCTGATGAGTCAGGTGTCGATGATCTTCGGCATCGCCCCGGCCATCGCGCCGGTGATCGGCGGCTGGCTGCTGGGCTGGGGCCACTGGCCGGACATCTTCTGGTTCCTGACCGCGTTTTCCGTGCTGCTGTTGCTGGCGGTCTGGCGCGCGCTGCCGGAAACCCATCCGCCCGCCGCGCGCTTGCCGTTGCAGGCCGGGCCGCTGCTGCGCGGCTATCTGGAAATTGCGCGCAACCCGCGCTTCCTGCGCCTGTCCGCCGCCGGTGCGCTCAACTTCGGCGCGCTGTTCTTGTACATCGCCTCGGCACCGGCCTTCGTGCTGGACATGCTGCGGCTGGGCGAACGTGATTTCGCGTGGTTCTTCGTGCCGATGATCGGCGGGATGATGCTGGGTGCCTTCGTTTCCGGACGCACGGCGGGCCGCATCGACGGGCAGCGGCTGGCATCGATTGGCTTCCTCTGCTGCGGCATCGCCGCGCTTGCCAACATCGGCTACAACCTGCTGGTCGATGTGCCCACGGTGCCGTGGGCGGTGCTGCCGATGAGCTTCAATGCGTTCGGCATCGCGCTGGTGTTCCCGATCATCACGCTGGCCATCCTCGACATGTTCCCGCGCCAGCGTGGCAGTGCATCTTCGTTGCAGGCCTTCGGCGGCCTGTTGTTGAACGCGATCATTGCCGGCCTGCTGTCACCGCTGCTGGCGGTCAGTGGCCTGGTGCTGGCGATGGGCGCGGCGGCGTTCACGCTGGCGGGCTGGCTGTTCTGGTGGTGGCAGACGCATGCATCGAGGCGCGCGCTGCGCGTGCCGGATGTGGATGAAGCGGCGGCGCTGGAACCGACGGATTTGTAGTGAGCTTGCAATGTCGTCATTCCGGCGCAAGCCGGAATGACGGGAAAGGCTTGTTTCAGCGCTTTCCCGTGCATGGAGAGTACCGTCAGGGCTGCCAGCCGCAGTTCTGCCCGTTGTTCTGCTGCTTCAGCCAGTCCTGCAGTGGTGCGAAGTATTCCAGCACGGCGCTTGCGTCCATCTTCTCGCCGCCGGTGAGTTCCTTCAGCGTCTGCTGCCAGGGTTGGCTGCTGCCCTTGGACAGCATCGCCCAGTATTTGTCGCCGGCTTGCTTGCTGCCGTAGAAGCTGCATTCGTACAGCGGGCCCTTGTGGCCGGAGGCTTCGCACAGCGCCTTGTAGAACTGGAACTGCAGGACGTGCGACAGGAAGTAGCGGGTGTAAGGCGTGTTGCCGGGGACGTGGTACTTCGCGCCGGCATCGAAGAACTCCTCGCCGCGCGGTGTTGCCGGGGCGACGCCCTGGTATTTCGCCTTCAGGTCCCACCATGCCTTGTTGTAGCCGTCCGGCTTGATCGAACCGTCGAACACGCCCCAGCGCCAGCGGTCGATCATCAGCCCGAATGGCAGGAAGGCGATTTTCGCCAGTGCCATCCGCATCTGTGCATTGACCACCGCTTCGTGGCTTTGCTGCTGCGCATCCACCAGCCCGACCGAGGCCATGTATTTCGGCGTCATCGCCAGCACGATGGTGTCGCCGATGGCTTCGTGGAAGCCGTCATGCGCGCCGCCCTGGAAGATCGGCGGCTGCGTGTTGTAGGCCAGGTCGTAATAGAGATGGCCGAGCTCGTGGTAGATCGTGGTCAGTTCTTCCTCGGTGGGCTTGATGCACATCTTGGTGCGCACATCCCCCTGCATGTTCATGTCCCACGCGCTGGCGTGGCAGACCACGTCGCGGTCCAGCGGCTTGATGAACTGCGACTTCTGCCAGTAGCTGTCCGGCAGCTTGCGCATGCCCAGCGAGACGTAGAAGTCCTGCGCGCGTTCGGTCATCTGCTTGGCGGTGGCAAGTTCCGCAGCGCGTTTTGCCATGAAGGTGCGCTCGGCCTCGCCGGCATTCTTGTCACCGGGTTTGTCGAGTTCGCGCTGTTCGTTGGCATCGGCCATCCGCTTCAGCGCGCTGCTGACATCCAGCTTGCCGACGCCCTTGTAGGGCTGCAGGATGTCCCACAGGTTGCTCCAGTCCTGCTGCCACAGGTTGCCCATCAGGTGCGCGGGCAGCATGCCGCCTTTCACCTGGCCCTTGTCCGCGCCGTAGGTCGCCTCCAGCTTGCCGCGCGCATAGCAGTGCAGTTGCTCGTACAGCGGCTTGACCTGATCCCACAGGCGGTCGGTTTCGGCGGCCAGTTCCGCCGGGCTCATGTCGTAGCCGGAGCGCCACATCTCGCCGGCATCGGCAAAGCCCATTTCCTTCGCGCCTTCGTTCACCAGTTCGACGAAGCGCGTGTAGTTCTTGCGCATCGGCACGCTGATGGTGTGCCAGCCCTGCCATGCATCCAGTTGCGCGTTGTAATCGCGGTTGCCGGCCAGCACTTCGCTGAGCTGGCCGATGTCCCGGCAGGTTTTCGCATCGCCTTCGCCGGTGCAATAGCTGCCGGCGCCGTACATGCCTTCCATGCGGGTGGCGAGCTGGGTCAGTTCTTCCAGCTTCTTCGCATCCTTCGGCGCGGGCATCGCCGTCATCAGCTTGAGCAGGCGCAGCGCGCGCGCGGTCTGCGGCGACATCTGCTGGCCTTCATAGCGCCTGGCCTGTTCGATCCACGTGTTGAGCTGGCCCAGCCAGCGTTCGTTGGCCTTGGCTGCGACCAGTTCGCTGTCGCTGTTGATGTAGGTGCTGGACAGCCACTGCGATGCACTCAGCTCGGTGGTCAGCTTGCGCATCTCGTCGTTGATGCGGGCAACGAACTGATCGGCGGTTTCGCCTGCAGGCGCTGGCGTGCTGGCGGCTGGTGCAGTTGCTGGTGTGGGTGCTTCGTCGCGCTTGCAGGCGGCAAGCCCGAGGGTGCCGATGATGGCGATGGCGAGCAGGGCAGGGCGTAGCTTCACGGCGATCCTCGGTGGTGCGGCGAAAGGAAGCACAAGGCTAGACCTTGGCGGTTAGGGGCGGCAAGTGAGGTGTGTTGGATCGGGAAGCACGGGCCCGCAGCCCCTCTTGGGCTCGAAATGCCCGGCGAGGGGCCGCGCGCCATGCTTCCCTTGTTTGCTTACCGAAGATCAGGGAACCGCAACGTGCCTTGTTCATCGATCAGGCCGCGTTCGCGCAGCCATGCCCATGCGGCGTCGGCATCGCGTTCCACATAGGCGCGCGCGGAACCGAGGCGAAAGGTATAGCCCCACGCATCCATGTCGGCCCACACGCGCTGCCGGCCCACACCGGGCAGGGCATCGCCCAGCAGGCCTTGCAGCACGCACACGGCGTCTTCTTCGGCGACGGAATCGGTGGCGTCGGTATGCACGGCTGCGCGGCGCTCCGGCGGCAGCACGATCAGGTGGCCGGCCTCGTGCAGCAGCGAATGCACGGGCGTGTCGGTGCGTGCGTACACATCATTGCCGACGATGCCGGCCTCGCACTCGCCCCAGTAGCTGCCGGTGATGGCGTCACCATCTGCAACGCGCAGCAGGCGCAGGCCATAGCGGGCGAGCAGGGCGGCGGGGGCGTCGAAGCCGATGTCGGCGAGGGTGAGAACCAATGCCGCCGATGAGTGCTCGTCATTCCGGCGCAAGCCGGAATCCAGTTCTTTTGTCATGCGCCGTACCGAGAAGCTGGATTCCGGCTTGCGCCGGAATGACGAAGATCAAGATCACGCGCCAGCGCGCGCCTCGGGCAGCGCCACCGAGATGTCCAGCACGTCCTGATCGCCGTCCTTGTGCAGTTCCACGTTGACGGCATCCGGGTTGAAACCCGGTACGTGCTTGGCGAGCAGGGCGATGAGATCGCGGCGCAGTTCGGGCAGGTAATCGGGGCCACCCGCCACGCGATCAACGGCGATCAGCGCCACGAGGCGGTTCTTCGCTGTCTGCGCGGTGTCCTTCTTTGCCTTGAAGATATCGAAGATGCCCATGCCTCAGCCCCCGAACAGCTTGCTGAAGAAACCCTTCTTCTCCAGCGTGGTGAAGCGCATCAAACGCTCTTCACCCATCAGCCGCGCCACCGCGTCGTCGTAGGCCTGCCCGGCGATGGATTCGGCATCCATGATGACCGGCTCGCCCTTGTTGGAGGCGTTCAGCACGTCGCCCGATTCGGGGATCACGCCAATCGTTTTCAGGCCCAGCACTTCCTCGACATCGGTGATCGACAGCATTTCGCCGTTTTCCACGCGCTGCGGGCTGTAGCGGGTCAGCAGCAGGTAGGCGGCGACTTCGCCATTGCCGGTTTCGGCGCGGTGGGTCTTGCTGGCAAGCAGGCCCAGGATGCGGTCGGAGTCGCGCACGCTGGACACTTCCGGGTTGACCACCACCACCGCCTTGTCGGCGAAGTACATCGCCAGGAACGCGCCCTTCTCGATGCCGGCGGGCGAGTCGCAGACGATGTAGTCGAAGCCGTCGTCGGCAAGGTCCTTCAGAACCTTCTCCACGCCTTCCTTGGTCAGCGCGTCCTTGTCACGGGTCTGCGACGCGGCCAGCACGAACAGGTTGTCGAAGCGCTTGTCCTTGATGAGCGCCTGCTTCAGCGTGGCCTCGCCGTGGATCACGTTGACGAAGTCATAGACCACGCGACGCTCGCAACCCATGATGAGGTCAAGGTTGCGCAGGCCGACGTCGAAGTCGATGACGGCGACCTTCTTGCCGCGCCGCGCGAGGCCGGTGGCGATGCTGGCGCTGGTCGTGGTCTTGCCCACGCCGCCCTTGCCCGAAGTGATGACGATGATCTCAGCCAAGTTGGCTTCCTCCGTTGATCCGTGGATGCGGCGTCAGTCCAGCGCCGCGAGTTTGAGTTGCCCGTTTTCCAGCCAGACCTGCACGGGCTTGCCGCGCAGTTCCTTCGGAAGGTCTTCCAGCACTTTGTAGTGTCCAGCCACCGCCACGAGTTCCGCGTGGAACTCGCGGCAGAAGATGCGTGCGTCGGTGTTGCCCTTCGCCCCGGCCAGCGCGCGCCCGCGCAGCGGGCCGTAGATGTGGATGCAGCCATCGGCAATGACTTCCGCGCCGGCACCGACCGAGGACAGCACGGTGAGGTCGCGATCCTCCGCATACACCTGCTGCCCGGAACGCACCGGCGCGGCCTGCATCAGGCCGGGCGCGGCGTTTGCCGGCGCGGGCTTGGGCGCAGGCTTGCTGGCAGCCTTCGGCTTGGCCGGTTCGGGCGCGGGTGGCGCGGCTTCGCCATCGCTGCGCTCGTACTGCGCGCGGAACTTGGCAAGCAGCGGCAGGCCGAGTTCCTGCGACAGCGCTTCGATCTCTTTCGTGCCGTAGGCCAATGCCACCGGCAGCACGCCGGCGTCGCGCAGGCCTTCGACCAGTCCGCGGGCATCATCGACCGATGGCGTTTTGCTCAGGCCACCGAAGTCCAGCACCACTGCCGCACGTGCGAACAGGTTGGGTGCGCGCTGCACGCGGTCGCGCATTTCGGCGGCAAGCTGGGCGACGTCGAGCGTGCGCACGCGCAGGTTGGCGATGCCGACCTGGCCGAACTTCAGCTCGCCCGCCTGTGCGTAATCCACCTGCGCACTCATGCGCGGCGTTCCTCGGCACGTCCGTTTGCGACCGGGCGCGGCTGTTGCAGCCACGGCTGCGCGGGCAGCGCATCGCCATAGGTGTCGCGCACCCACTCGTAGCTGCACAGCGATTTCATCAGCATGGAGGTGCGCACGTCGTGCGCCGGCATCACGAACTGACCGACTTCGCGGAAGCCGAAGCTGCCATGGAACAGCAGGGCGTGGTCGGTGCCTTGCTGCAGGAACACCTCGCAGGCCATCTGCGGGTAGCGCAGTTCGGCATAGCTCTGGGCATCGGCATACAGCGCGCGGCCCACGCCGCCGCCGCGCCTGCGGCTGGCGACCACCACGCGGTCGATGTAGAAGAAATGCGGGTAGCGTTCGCGGAACCACGCAAAGTTGCTGCTGTCGTGCCCGGCCTGCGAGCCGAAGCCGATAAGGAAGCCGGCCAGCGCGCCGTCGCGTTCGGCCACGCGGAAATATTCCGCGGTGTCGAACAACTGGCGCAGGCGGGCGGCGTCGAGGGGAAGGATCGCAGGACCGGCCGCATTGTTCAGGGCCAGGACGGAATCCAGGTCGTGCTCGCGCACGTCGCGGATGGCGATCGACATTCCTTGGAACTCCGGGTGTTTGCGGCAGAGACCGGCACATGCCGGCGGTGCGTGGATTATCGCATGCGTGCGCGGGCAGGGGGCCATGACCTTCGATGCAGGCCAAACGAGCCATCAAAGCGGTATAACACGGCATGCTTGCACGCATCCCACATACCCGCCTGTTGCGCTACGCCGGCCTGTTCACCTGGGCGATGGTGGGCTTGCCTCTGCTCTATTCATGGATGGGACCGGTGCTTGACCCGCTGGCGGACGAGGAAGCGGCGCTGCGCCATCTGCCCTGGCAGGTGTGGCTGGCCTATCTGGCCTTCGGGCTGGGGTATGCCTGGTTGACCCGGGCGCTGGGTCGCCGCCGCACCACCGGCGATTACCTGTTGCTGGTGGTGCTGACCTTTTCGGCGTTGAGCGTGAGCTACTTCAGCGGCACCGGGCTGGGCAGCGTGCTACTGATGGTGGCTGCCTGCGTGCTGCCCTGGCTGCTGCCGTTGCCGCTGGGTGCGGCCTGGCTGCTGGTGGGCCAGTTGGCGGTGGCACCGGTGTTCATCCGCCTGCTGGACTTCCCGCCGCTGGTGGCGCTGATGCAGTCGATGCTGTATGCGGGGTTTTCCGGCTTCGTGTTCATCGTCAGCCTGGTGGCCCTGCAGCAGGCGCAGGCGCGCGAGGACCAGCGCCGCCTGAATGCGGAGCTGCGCGCCACCCGCGCCCTGCTGGCGGACAGCGCCCGCGTCAACGAACGCACCCGCATCTCGCGCGAACTGCACGACCTGCTTGGCCATCACCTGACCGCACTCAGCCTGAATCTGGAAGTGGCCGGCCACCTGTCCGAGGGGCGGGTCAAGGAGCATGTGCAACAGGCGCATACGCTGGCACGGCTGCTGCTGACCGACGTGCGCGAGGCGGTCAGCCAGCTGCGCGAGGGCGGGGCCATCGACCTGGGTGCCGCGCTGCGCCCGCTGGGCGAGAACGTGCCGCAGCTGGCCATCGAAATGAACATCGAAGAACCCCTGACCGTCGATGACCCCGAACGTGCGCATGTGCTGCTGCGTTGCGCGCAGGAAGCCATCACCAATGCGGTGCGCCATGCCGGGGCGTCGCAGCTGTGGCTGGATGCGTATCGCGATGGCAGCAACGTGGTTCTGCGCATCCGCGACGATGGCCGTGGCAGCGATCAGATCACGCCCGGCAATGGCCTGCGCGGCCTGTCCGAGCGGCTGCAACAGCATGGCGGGCGGCTGGAAATCGCCAGCCGCCAGGGCCAGGGCTTCCAGTTGACCATGACCCTGCCGGTGGCGCCGAATGCCGCCATCGGCCTGCCCGAAGGAATCGCCGCATGAGCACAGCCACCGACACGATCCGTGTGTTCCTCGTCGATGACCAGACCCTGGTGCGGCAGGGCATCCGTTCCCTGCTGGCGCTGGCCGACGGCATCGAAGTCGTCGCCGAGGCCGCCGATGGCCGGCAGGCGGTGGACACCATCCCGCAGGTCAGTCCCGACGTGGTGCTGATGGACATGCGGATGCCGGCGATGTCCGGGCTGGAAGCGCTGCAGGCGATGAGCCAGGCCGGCACGCTGCCACCGACCATCATCCTGACCACTTTCGATGACGACGCGCTGGTGCTGGCCGGGATCAAGGCCGGGGCCAAGGGCTACCTGCTCAAGGACGTGTCGCTGGAGCAACTGGTGGATGCCATCCAGACCGTGGCCGGTGGCGGCTCGCTGGTGCAGCCGGCGGTGACCCAGCGCCTGCTGTCCGGGCTGGAACACATGCGCAACGAGTTCGTCAGCCTGGATCGCCCCGACCCGCTGACCGACCGCGAAACCGAAATCCTGCGGCTGATGGCCTCAGGCTTCTCCAACAAGGAAATCGCCAATTCGCTGGGCGTGGCCGAAGGCACCATCAAGAACCACGTCTCCAACATCCTGTCCAAGCTGGGCGTGCGCGACCGCACCCGGGCTGTGCTGAAGGCGTTTGAACTGCAATTGGTGTGAACTTTCGGCCTCCATGCCCCGGCGCATGGTGGGCGATGGCAGTGCTCGCGGTGCATCAGGGTCTCGCCGATGCCGCATGGGGTTTGCTAGGATGCCGGTTCAGTGCGGCCCTGCGCCGCCAATGGCCTTCCCGGAGACGCCTGAATGACTCGTTTGATCGAGATCCTGATTTCCTTCGCCATCGTGCTTGCGCTGTATCTGGCCGTGGCCCTGGCTCTGCCTTCCTCGCGCCATCTGGTCGAGAAGATCGAGACCAACCGCAAACTCACCATCGTGTTCGACAGCCTCAACAGCTTCCGTCGCTTCGATGACTGGAACCCGCTGGTGCTGCGTGACCCGCGCGTGCAACTGACCCTGTCCGGCCCGGATTCCGGCGTTGGTGCCCGTCTGGATTACGTGTCCAAGGAAGAGGGTCTGGGCAAGGGCTCGTGGGAAATCGTCGAGAGCGTCCCGCGCGAAAAGATCGCCATGAAGCTGGAAAACCCGCAGCGCGGCAGCAACAAGCGCACGGCGTTCACCTTCAAGCCCACCGGCCGCAACAACCGCAACGTCGAGATCACCCAGACCTACGACGTGGACTACGGCTGGAACCTGCTGGGCCGCTACGCCGGCCTGTACGTCAGCCGCTACGTCGGCGATGACATGAAGATGGGCCTGTCGCGCATCGTTGGCATGCTGGCCTCGGTGCCGAACGTCGATTACGCCGTGCCCGGCAGCAAGATGGGCACGCCGAAGGTGGTGGAACGCCCCGCCGAGGACGTGCTGTTCGTCAACGCCGGCAACGTGGAGCGCGGCAACGCGCAGATCCAGGCCTCGATCACCGCCAACAGCGAGTGGCTCAAGCGCGTGATGGACGCCAATGGCCTGGAGGCCGTCGGCCCGGTGCGCATCGTGACCACCGAATTGGGCCGCGAGACCTACAACTTCGACGTGGCCCAGGTGGTGCGCAAGAAGGACGGCAGCCCGGTTGGCAAGGTGACCACGCAGGGCCCGGTGCAGCATGTGCAGAACCCGGCCAGCAAGGTCGCGGTTGCGTCCTACACCGGCTACATGGCGGAACTGGACAACGTGCGCAATGCTCTGCGTGCGTGGGCGCTGACCAATGGCTACGAAGTGACTTCGCGTCCGTTCGAGGACTACAAGTCCGGCGTGGCCGGTGCGTTCACCGAGAACGGCCAGTTCGACGTCTATTGGACGCTGAAGTAAGCCGCAGCGCCCGGCAATGCCCAGCGAACGCCGCGCCTGTCGCGGCGTTCGTCTTTCTGGATCAAGGATTTCCGGGATGAAGGAAGCGCATCGATGACCGCACGCAACATCGACAAACCGCCGTTCCAGGTCGCTGCACGGCGCATCCTTGGCGGTATCGGCAGCCTGCTGGCAGCAAGCGCCGTGGCGCTGTCGGCCTATGCGGCGCACGGCGTCGAAGCGGCGGCACAGGGCCGGTTGATGCAGGCGGCGGCGTTCGCCTTCGCCCACGGGCTGGCGTTGGCCGCGCTGTCACCACTGGCGCAGCGGCGCACCGCGTTGTTCGCATTGGCCGCGATGTTGCTGGGCACGCTGCTGTTCGCCGGCAGCCTGATCGGCGGCGCGTTGTTTGGCCTGCCGACCACGCTGGCGCCATTCGGTGGCACATTGCTGATCGTGGCGTGGCTGGCCCACGGTTGCGACCGGCTGCGGGGTTGAGGAGCAGGCGATGCCACGGTACAGGCGCGGATTCGATACCGATGCGGCGTTCGAGCACCTGTGCCGGCGCGACCGCAAGCTGGGCACGTGGATGCGCAGGCTGGGGCCGATTCCCGCTGATCCGCGCTGGCGCAAGCCGTTCGATCCGGTGGATGCGCTGGCGCGGGCGATCCTGTTCCAGCAATTGAGTGGCAAGGCGGCATCGACGATTGTCGGGCGGGTCGAAGCCGCCATCGGCAGCGACCGCCTGCATCACGACACGCTGGCACGCATCGATGATGCCGGCCTGCGCGCCTGCGGCGTGTCCGGCAACAAGGCGTTGGCGTTGCGTGATCTGGCACGGCGCGAAGCCGCGGGCGAAATCCCCGACCTCCGCCGCATGTCGTTGATGAGCGAGGACGCCATCGTCGAGGCACTGGTGCCGATACGCGGGATCGGCCGCTGGACGGTGGAGATGATGCTGATGTTCCGGCTGGGGCGGCCCGACGTGCTGCCCATCGATGACCTTGGCATTCGCAAAGGGGCACAGCTCATCGACAAGGCAGACGACATGCCCACGCCGAAGCAACTGGCCGCACGTGGCGAGCGCTGGGGGCCGTATCGCAGCTATGCCAGCCTGTATCTATGGCGGATCGCCGATGCGGCCAGCGCGATGAAGACCGCGACCAACCGCTCGCAGGGTTGAAGGCTGCGTGCCGTGCAGATTCAGCCGCTGGTTGAACTTTGTGTCGCCGCAGGCGTCACACTGCGCACCTTGATGGCATGCGATGGAGTGCTGGATGCGTAACGCAATGCTTGCCGCAACGATGCTGGCAATGTTCACGTTCCCTGCGCTTGCGCAGGAGACAACTGTGCAGCCGCAACCGCAGGCAGCGACGCAGCAGGCGATGCCGGAAGACGGCATCCGCACCGTGGAAACGGTGGTGGTCGATGGCGAGCAGCCCGGCCCCGGCCTGTGGCTGGTACGCAACGGCCAGCACGATCTCTATATCCTCGGCACGCTCAGGCCGCTGCCGGCGAACATGCAATGGCAGTCCGCGCAGGTGGAGCGCGTGCTTGCAGGCGCGCAGGAGGTGATCCGCATGCGTTTGCAGATCAGCGCCGACGTCGGTTACCTGAAAGGGTTGCTGCTGCTGCCGAGAATGCTTGGTGCGCGCAAGAACCCGGATGGCAAGAGCCTGCAAGAAGTCGTTTCGCCGCAGTCCTACGCACGCTGGCAGGTGCTGAAGGCGCGCTACATCGGCAATGATCGTGGCGTCGAGAAATGGCGACCACTGTTCGCCGCGCAGGAGTTGTACAAGGCGGCGATGAAGAAATCGGGCCTGGACAATGCCAAGTCGGTCGGGCCGGTCATCGCCAAGGCGATCGAGGCCCATCACCCCGCCGTGACCGTGGTGGAGGAGGTGATCCTCATCAAGGATCCCAAGTCAGTGCTGAAAGAGTGGTCGAAAACCACGGTGGACGACCTGGCCTGCTTCGACAACGCGATGCGGGTGATTGAATCCGACCTCGACATCATGCGTGCGCGTGCCAATGCGTGGGCCACCGGCGACATGGCGGCATTGCAGGCCTTGCCGACGGCCGCGCAGGCGGAGGTGTGCATCAATGCGATTTCCGAAACTGCCATCGGCAAGCGGCTGGGCTATGGCAATGCGCAGCGCAACCTCAAGGCCAAGTGGCTGGCGGCGGCGGAAGCGGCGCTGGCGAATAACACGGTGACCTTCGCCACGCTGGACATCAGCGACATGCTGGGGGCCAATGGCTATCTGGCGGCGCTGAAGGCCAAGGGCTACACGGTGATTGCGCCGGATGAGTAGCGGTTTGCCCAATCAAGGCTCGTCATTCCCGCGAAAGCGGGAATGACGGCAAAGCTGTTCGTTGATTGCTCGCTATGCCGTGCGCACCTGTTCGGTCGCACGCAACTCCGGCCAACGCGCCAATACCGCGGCGCGGATGCCCGCGGTGTCCAATCCGGCTTCGGCCAGCAGGTCTTCGCGGCTGGCGTGGTGCTGGAAGGCGTCCGGCAGGCCCAGGTGCAGGACGGGCATGACCATGCCTTCGGCGGCCAGCAGTTCGGCCACGCCGCTGCCTGCGCCGCCGGCGACCACGTTGTCTTCCAGCGTCACGAAACCTGCGTGTGACTGCGCCAGCTCAAGGATCAGCGCGCGATCCAGCGGCTTGACGAAGCGCATGTTGACCACGGTCAGGCCAAGTTCCTCGCCGACTTGTTGCGCCGCCGGCACGATGGCGCCGAAGGCGAGCAGGGCGATGCCCGCGCCCTTGCGCCGCAGTTCGGCCTTGCCGATGGGTAGCGTGTCCAGCGATTGCGAAACCGCGACGCCGGGGCCGGTGCCGCGCGGGTAGCGCACCGCTGCCGGGCCTTCGTGCCGGAAGCCGGTGGAGAGCATTTGCCGGCATTCGTTCTCGTCGGCGGGCGCCATCACCAGCATGTTCGGCACGCAGCGCAGGTAGCTGAGGTCGAGGTTGCCGGCGTGGGTCGCGCCGTCCGGGCCGACCACGCCGCCACGGTCGATGGCGAACAGCACGTCGAGGTTCTGGATCGCCACGTCGTGGACGAGCTGGTCGTAGCCGCGTTGCAGGAAAGTGGAATAGATGGCGACAACCGGTTTCGCGCCTTCGCAGGCCATGCCGGCGGCCAGCGTCACCGCGTGCTGCTCGGCGATGGCGACATCGAAATAGCGCTGCGGATATTCCTTGCTGAAACGCACCAGCCCCGAGCCTTCGCGCATCGCCGGGGTGATACCGAGCAGCGCCGGATCGTTTGCCGCCATGTCGCAGAGCCAGTCGCCGAACACGTCGGTATAGGTGGGTTTCTTCGCGCCCGGTTTGCTGACCACGCCCTTTTCCGGGTCGAACGGGCCCACCGCGTGGTAGCCGATCTGGTCGCCTTCGGCCAGTTCGTAGCCCTTGCCCTTGGTGGTGATGACATGCAGCAGCTGCGGGCCTTTCATGCCCTTGAGCGTTTTCAGCACGCTCAGCAGCGCGCCGGTGTCGTGGCCGTCGATGGGGCCGGTGTAGTGGAAGCCCATTTCCTCGAACAGGGTGGACGGCACGAACATGCCCTTCCAGTGTTCTTCCCAGCGGCGCACGAAGCGCGCCGGGCCGCTGCTGCGCTTGTCGCCGAGCAGTTTCTTGCCGCCTTCGCGCAGCGCGTTCAGCGTCTTGCTGCCGGTGGCGCGGCCCAGCATCTTGGTCAGCCCGCCCACCGCTTCGCTGATCGACATGCGGTTGTCGTTGAGGATGACCAGCAGGTTGGGCTCGTCCTCCATGCCGCCTGCGTGGCCGAGCGCTTCCCATGCCATGCCGGCGGTCATCGCGCCGTCGCCGATCACCGCGACCACCTTGCGGTCGTTGCCGGCGCGTGCATTGGCAATCGCCATGCCCAGCGCGGCGGAGATCGAGGTGGACGAATGGCCGACGCCGAAGGTGTCGTATTCGGATTCTTCGCGCTTCGGGAACGGCGCAACGCCGTCTTTCTGCTTGACCGTGTGGATGCGGTCGCGGCGTCCGGTCAGGATCTTGTGCGGGTAGCACTGGTGGCCCACGTCCCAGACGATGCGGTCGTTCGGCGTGTCGTACAGGTAGTGCAGCACCGTCGTCAGTTCGACCACGCCCAGGCCAGCACCGAAATGCCCGCCGGACTTGCCGACCGATTCAATCAGGTAGGCGCGCAGCTCATCAGCGGCGGCGCGGATTTCCGATTCGGGCAGCTGGCGCAGGTCGGCGGGGCTGTCGATCCTGGACAGGCGGGGATAGCGGCTTGCATCGATCATCGGCCTATTGTCCTCCTGCCCGTGGGCAGGGGCAATGAAGGCGCTGTTGCCCCTCCCTGCTTGGGAAGCTCTGAACAACTCCCGAAACGTCATCCCGGCGAAAGCCGGGATCCAGCTTTTTCAGTGACTTACCAAAGAGCTGGATTGGACAGACGTTCGTTTGTCAGAAGCAGCCGGCTTTCGCCGGAATGACGGCTTGTTCAGACCTTACCCTTGCAGGGGGGGGCATAGAGCCAGCATCACCAGATCACGACCCTTGCATCGCCTTCGCGCACCATTGCATCGCCTGCCTTGCAGCCAAACGCCTGCGCGAACGCCGGCATGTTGCTGGGCGCGCCGATGGCGCGGAAGTGGGCGGGCGCGTGCGGGTCGGTGTTCAGCCGCACCCTCAGCTCGTCCGGGGTGAAATTGCGACGCCAGACCGTGGCCCAGTTCATGAAGAAGCGCTGGTTTTCCGTGTAGCCATCGATCTTGTCATCGCCGGTCTTGCCTGCCTCCTTCAGTGCCTTCTGGTAGGCATCCCAGGACACGCCCAGGCCACCCAGGTCGGCGATGTTCTCGCCGAGGGTCAGCTCGCCCTTCACGTGCAGGCCGTCGATGGCTTCGTAACCGTCGAACTGCTTCACCAGCCGCGCGGTGCGTGACTGGAAGCCGTCCATGTCGGCCTTCGTCCACCAGTTGTTGAAGTTGCCCTTGGCGTCGAACTGGCTGCCCTGGTCGTCGTAGCCGTGCAGCATTTCGTGGCCGATCACCGCGCCGATGCCGCCGTAGTTCAGCGCCGGGTCGGCCTTCGGGTCGAAGAACGGCGGCTGCAGGATCGCGGCGGGGAACACGATCTCGTTCATCAGCGGGTTGTAGTAGGCGTTGACCGTCTGCGGGGTCATGCCCCATTCGCTGCGATCCACCGGCTTGCCGATCTTGGCCATGTCGAAGTCGTGGTTGAACTTCGACGCCGCCATCACGTTCTGCAGATAGCCATCGCGGCTGGTGGCAAGGCCATCCCAACTGCGCCACTTGTCCGGATAGCCGATCTTGGGCGTGAAGCTGGCCCACTTCTCCATCGCCTTGGCCTTGGTTTCGGCGCTCATCCAGTCAAGCTGCTCGATGCGCGCCTTCAGCGCGTCGCTCAGGTTGCGCACCAGCGTTTCCATCTGCGCCTTGGACTCGGCGGGGAAATACTGCTTCACGTACAACTGGCCCAGCGCCTCGCCAGCGCTGCCTTCCACGGTATCCATCACCCGCTTCCAGCGCGGCTTCTGCTCCTTCTGGCCGCGCAGGGTGCGGCTGAAGAAGTCGAAGCGTTCATCGCCGAACTTCGCGGCCAGGAACGGCGCGAACCCGTCGATGGCATGGATGCGCAGATAGGCCTGCCACTGCGCCGCCGGCACGTCGGCCAGCATCTTGTCGAACTCGGCGAAGAACTTTGGCTGCGACAGCGAGAAACCATCGGCCTGCACGCCGTTGGCCTTGAAGAACGCCGACCACGGGAAGTTGGGCGAGGCCTTGTCGGCATCGGCCATGCTGACGTAGTGGTACTGGTTTTCGGGGTTGCGCAGTTCGATGGGTGAGAGCGATGCTTTCGCAAGCCGCGTTTCGAATGCCAGCACGTCGGCGGCTTGTGCGTCCGCGTCGGCAGCGTTGATGCCGGCGTTCTGCAACTGCTTCGACACGTGCTTCACGAACGCCTCGCGGATGGCCTTGTACTTGCCGTCCGCGCCGTCCTCCAGGTAGTAGGCCTTCTCCGGCAGCGACAGCCCGCCCTGGAAGGCGTAGCCGATCTTGCGGCTGGAATCCTTGAAGTCGGACTCTGCGCCGAAAGCGAACACCTCGCCGCGGCCGGCAGCGTGTGCGTCACGCAGGTAGGCGGCGATGTCGGCGGGCGTCTTCAGTGTGTTGATGCGATCCAGCAGCGGCTGGATCGGGGCGATGCCGGCGGCTTCGATCTTCGCCTCGTCCATGCCGGTGGCGTAGAAATCACCGACCAGCTTTTCGATGCCGCTGGCGTCCTGCTTCGCGGCTGCAGCTTCGGCGATGCCGTGGCTGGCGGCGATCGAGCGCTCGGCAAGCATCTCGAAGCTGCCCCAACTGGTCTTGTCGCCCGGCACCGGATTTGCGGCCCGCCACTTGCCGTTGACGAAGTCAGCGAGGTTGTCGCAGGCGTTCTTGCTGGTGTCGAGGTCGGCCACGTTGAAGGCGGCCAGCGGCGGCAGTTCGACATTCGATGCAGCGGGCGCATCGGCCTTGGCCGTGGACGCTTCGGCATCGGTTGGCTTCTGGCAGGCGACCAGTGCGGCAGTGATGGAAAGCGAGAGCAGGAGCAGTTTTGGAGTGTTCACGGGCGTGGTTTCCGTTGGTAACTGGGGAAGGTTTGTGTGTGGGCGGTCAGTTTGGCGTGAAACGCGGATCGCCGAGTTTCATTTCGGTCAGCGGGCCGTAGCCTTTCATCACGTCACGGATCTTCGCGGCATCGCCGATGGCGACGATCACCAGATCCTTGCTGGCGGGGAACACCGACAGCGCAGTCGCGACCTGTTCCGGCGTGGCGGCTGCAACCTTGCCCAGATAGCCGTCGATGGCATCGCGCGTATCGCCGTACAGGGCCAGTTCGGCCACGGCACCGGCCAGCTGCGGGGCGGTTTCGAAATCGGGCGCGAACTGTCCGGCGATGTAGTTCTTCGCCGATTGCAGTGCGGCTGCATCCAGCCCGTCCTTGTGCAGGCGCTCCAGGGTGGCGATGGCAAGGTCGATGGCGGCCTGGGTGGATTCGGTCTTGGTGAAGCTGCTGATCGATGCCGCGCCCGGCTGGCGCGGACGGTCAATCGACGAACGCGCGCCGTAGGTCAGGCCGGATTTCACCCGCAGCTCGGTATTGAGCATCGAGGTGAAGCGCCCGCCAAACACGGTCTGCACCAGATCCTGCGCAGCCTGCGCGGGATCGCCGTGGCGGCTGCCGACGTTGCCCAGTGCAAAGTAGGTTTGCGTGGCACCGGGCTTGTCCACCAGCAGCACGCGGCGACCGGTCTCCTTCGCCTTGGCGCTGACCTGCGGCAGTGCGCCTTCGGCCTTCGGCCAGCCGCCGAAGGCCTGCTTCACCTGCGTGGTGACGGCGGCAGGATCGAAGTCGCCGGCGATGGCAACGATCAGGCGGTCGCCGCCCATCTGCTGGCGACGGAAGGCCTGCAAATCGTCCAGGGTGATGGTGGCAAGGCTGGTTTCGTCGCCGCCGGCGGGGCGGCCATAAGGATGGCCACGGAACAGCCAGGCATCGGCATAGGTGCCGATCAACTGGCGCGGGTCGGAATCCTTCGCCGTTGCAATCGCGTCGATGGCGCGCTTGCGCAGCTTGTCGAACTCGGCCTGCTGCATCGATGGGCGCAGCAGGGCATCGGCCAGCAGCGACAGCATCAGCCCGGTGTCCTTCGACAGGAACTGTGCATTGGCGACGATGGCCTCGGACGAACTGCCGAAGCCAAGACTGCCGCCTGCGCCATCCACGGTTTGTGCGAAGGCCAGCACATCGCGCGTGCCCGCGCCCTTGGACAGCATCTCCGCCAGCAGGCTTGCCGTGCCTTCCTTGCCGGCCGGGTCGGCCAGCGCGCCGCCGCGCACCAGCACGGTGGCGGCAACCATCGGCACGTCCTTGCGCGGCACCAGCAACACGGTGGCACCGTTGTCCAGTTGCAGGGTCTGGTAATCGGGCAGCTTGATGTCGGCTGCGGTGACATTGCCAAAGACGAATGCGGCCAGCGCCGCGAACACGAAACGCAGGCGGCTCATCGTGCGCCCTCCTTGTTGTCGCTGGTGGGCGCGGCGGCAACCGGCTTCAGCAGGCCGGTGGTGCGGTTCTGCACGCGCAGGATTTTTTTCGCCAGTGCCTGCACATCGGCTGCGGTGACGGCATTGAACGCAGCAGGTGCATCGAAAGCCTTGCGGTAGTCGCCGTTGAACACTTCGTGCTCGCCCAGCGCGCGCGCCTTGCCGTTGATCGTGGCCATGCCGCGCCAGAACGCGGACAGCTTGAGGTTGCGTGCCTTGTCCAGTTCCGCAGCGGTCACGCCGTCGCGGGCGATCTTCGCCAGTTCGTCGTCCAGCAGTGCTTCCACCTTCGTCATGTCGCCGCCCGGCGGCAGCATCGCGTAGATCCACAGCAGGCCGGGGTCGAAGCCGGCTTCGGCGAACGCGCCGGCATCAACCGCTGCCTGTTCCTGCTCGACCAGGCGCTGGTGCAGGCGCGAGGACTCGCCCCGCGCCAAAATCGTGGCCAGCAGCTCCAGCACGGGTTGCTCCTTGCTGCTCGCGCTCAGGCCGCTGTGGAAGGCGTAGGCCACGATGGGTGATTGCGCATCGGCGCGTTCCACCACGATGCGGCGCTCGCCCAGTTGCTCCGGCTCCACCGTGGTGACCGGCGCGGGCTCGGGCTGGCGTTGCAGCGGCGCAAGATACTTGTCCGCAAGCGCAAACACCTGCGCCGGCTGCACATCGCCGGTGATGACCAGCACCGCGTTGTTGGGTGCGTAATAGGTCTTGAAGAACTGCTTGAGGTCGTCGATCTTCCAGTTCTCGATGTCGCTGGGCCAGCCGATGGTCGGGAACTGGTAGGGATGCGCGAGCCACGCCGTGGCCTGCATCTGTTCCATCAGCGTGCCGAGGTTGTCATTGTCCACGCTGGAACGGCGCTCGCTATAGACCACGCCGCGTTCGCTTTCCACCACCTTCGGATCAAAGGCGAGGTTGCCCATGCGGTCGCCTTCCAGGTCGAAGATCGTTTCCAGCGCGCTGGAGGGAAACCAGTCGGTGTAGATGGTCAGGTCGTTGCTGGTGCTGGCGTTGTTGCTGCCGCCGGCGGCTTCCATTTCGCGGTCGAACTCGCCCGGCGCGCGCCGGGTGGTGCCGTTGAACATCATGTGTTCGAAGTAGTGCGCAAGCCCGGTGATGCCCGGATATTCGTTGCGGCTGCCGGCCTTGTAGAAGGTGTAATAGCTGGCGCTGGGGATGTCGTGATCCGGCCAGACGATGATCTTCAGGCCATTGGGCAGGGTCTTGCTGACGATGGTCTCGCTGCCGGGCACGCTGGCGGCAGGCGCGGGTTTGGCGGCGTGGGCGGCGAAGGCCGCGGTACCAAGCGCAAACGCGCAGGCGAGTGACAACAGGCGCATGGGTGTTTCCCGGTGATGGAACCGGGCCACTTTGCACCAGCGCCGGCCCGCCTGCATCTGCCGGAAGTCCGGGGTTGCGCTACCCTCGGGTTTTCGGCGGCGGGAGCAGGCGGATGCGGGTGCATTTCCACGGCGCGGCGGGCGAGGTCACCGGTTCCATGCATCTGGTCGAAGCTGCCGGCAAGCGGATCCTGCTGGACTGCGGCATGGCGCAGGGCAGCCCGGAGATGGAGGCCTCGAATGCGGATGCCTTCCCGTTCGATGTTGAAAGTCTCGATGCACTGGTGGTCAGCCATGCGCATATCGACCACATCGGCCGCGTGCCGCTGCTGGTACGGCGCGGTTTTCGCGGGCCGATCTTCGCCCAGCAGGCCACCGCCGAACTGATGCCGGTGATGTTGCGTGATGCCGCATCACTTGCGCAAAACGATGCCGATCGCGCCAACCGCAAGCGCAAGCCCGGCCAGCCGGAAGCGATGCCGCTGTTCACCCGCGAGGACGTGGACGATGCGATGGCGCAGCTGCACGCGCTGCCCTACGACCGTCGCCATCCGGTTGTGGATGGCGTGGAAATCGCCTTGCGCGATGCCGGCCACATCCTGGGTTCCTCCATCGTCGAACTGTGGGCCGACGACAGGAAGCTGGTGTTCTCCGGTGACCTCGGGCCGAAGGGCACGCCGATCCTGTGCGATCCGGCGCAAATCACCGAAGCCGATCTGGTGCTGATGGAATCCACCTACGGCGACCGCAACCACCGCGACCGCGCGCAGACCATCGTCGAGCTGGGTGGCATTCTGGAACAGGCGTGGCGCGATGGTGGCAATGTGCTGATCCCTGCATTCGCGGTGGGGCGCTCGCAGGAGTTGCTGTACTGGTTCGCACGCTACTGGGACGAGTGGAACATGGCGCGCTGGCAGATTTTTCTGGACAGCCCGATGGCGGGCAAGGTGGTCGATGTCTACGACCGCCACCACGCGCTGTTTGATGCCGAAGCACGCGAGGTCTGGCGCGGCGCGCCCAATCCTTTCAAGTTGCCCAACCTGCGCATCACCAGTTCCACCGAGGAATCGATGGCGATCAACCGCATCGAACGTGGCGCGATCGTGATTGCCGGCAGCGGCATGGCGAACGGCGGGCGCATCCTGCACCACTTCCGCCACAGGCTGGACCGGCGCGGCACGCATGTGGTGTTCGTTGGCTATCAGGGCGTGGGCACGCTGGGGCGCAGGCTGGTGGATGGCGCGAAATGGGTACGCATCCACGGCTTCGACACCCGGGTGAAT
The DNA here is from genome assembly GCF_047606765.1 of Thermomonas sp. Lineage (GTDB taxonomy): Bacteria > Pseudomonadota > Gammaproteobacteria > Xanthomonadales > Xanthomonadaceae > Thermomonas. The sequence goes on from NZ_JASGED010000061.1 coordinate 30,996, forward strand.
GCCGCCATCCACACCGTAGGCGGGCTGTCCGCGCATACCGACCAGCGCGGGCTGATGGACTGGTATGGCCACTTCCAGCCGAAGCCTGCGTTGGCACTGGTACACGGCGAGGACAAGGCGCGCGAAGCGCTGGCCGGGGAACTCCACGAGCGCGATGGCGTGGAGGCGGTACTGGTGCGTCCCGGCATGGTGCTGGACGTGTAGCCAGCGGGAGAAACGGGCGATGAGCGAACCGAAAACCAAAGCGAGCGATGCCTCTGTCGATGCCTTCCTTGCGCAGCAGCCGGAAGACAGGCGCGCGGATTGCGAGGCGATGAGCATGATGATGCAGGCCGCCACCGGCGAGCCTCCGGTGATGTGGGGTGGCAGCATCGTCGGCTTCGGCAAATACGCCTACGTCAGTTCCGGCAAGACCAACGAATGGCCGCTGGTCGGTTTCTCGCCGCGCAAGAACGACCTGACGCTGTACCTGATGACCGGCTTCGACGATGCCGGCCCGCTGCTGGACAAGCTGGGCAAGCACAAGACCAGCAAGGCCTGCCTGTACATCAGGAAGCTGGCCGACGTGGACCAGAAGGTGTTGCGCAAACTGGTGGATGCCTCGGTAAAGGCGATGGCAGAAAAGCGCATTCGCGGCTGAGGCCGCATCGCCCGGTTCAGTCGGGCAGGCTGGCGTCCGGCGGCGGGTGGATGCGGTTGCGGCCTTCGCGCTTGGCGCGATACAGCGCGGCGTCGGCACGCTTGAGCAGGTCGATCTCGTGCGCTTCCAGGATCGGGTAATAGGTGGCGATGCCGATGCTCAGCGTCACCAGCGGTGCGGTGGGTGATTGCGCGTGCGCCACCGCCTGTTGGCGCACCTCGTCCTGAATGCTGCGGGCCACGGTTGCTGCGGCTTGCGTGGAACTTTCCGGCAGGATCACCGCCATCTCGTCGCCGCCGTAGCGCGCGGCCACGTCGCGCGGGCGGCGTGCATGCGCCTGCACGATGCTGCCGATGTCGCGCAGCAGGTTGTCGCCCGCCTGATGGCCGTAGTAGTCGTTATAGGCCTTGAAGTGGTCGATATCGATCAGCAGCAGCGACAGCGGCTTGTTGTTGCGGCGCGCGCTGGCCAGTTCATTGTCCAGGCTGAGGTCGAACATGTAGCGGCTGGACAGCCGGGTCAGTGGGTCGGTGCTTGCCAGCAGCCACGAACGCCGCCAGTGCAGCAGGATGGACGCGATGTAGATGGCAAGGATCGCCAGCAGGCAGGCCGCAGGCGCAAACCACAGGCGCGCGGCGTGCAGCAGCAGGGCACTGGCACCCAGCACGATGAAGGCGCCAAGCGCGGCGACCACCCACGGGCGCAGGATCGGGTGGTGCGGGCGATGCAGCAGCAATGGCAGCAGCGCCAGCGCAATGCCAAGCGCGACCTGCCAGCCCATCGTCAACGGCACGATGGCATTGCCCTGCAGCAGCGCGTTGAGCAGCTGCGCGTGGTATTCCACGCCGGGCATGCGATTGCCGTTGTCGGCCAGTGGTACCTGCACGTCGCGCAGGATGCCGGTGGCGGTCACGCCAACCAGCAGCCAGCGGTCGCGCAGCAGCGCCGGATCGATCTCGCCGTCCAGCACGTCGATGTAGGAGACCTGCTGGAAGCCGGCACCGCGCGCGTAAGGCAGCAGGATGCGCAGGTCGCGGTTCCACAGATAGGGCGAGGGCGCGGCCTCTGCCTCCGGGTTGCGCAGCCCGCGCAGTTCGCCGGATTGCCGCGCCTTCGGATCCAGGCCATACAGTGCCAGTGCCAGCGCCGGCCAATGCGCGGAACCCAGCCCGGCATACAGATAGGCCTGGCGCGACACGCCATCGGCATCCACATCCACCTCGACATGGCCCAGCGCTGCGGACGCTGCCGCCAGCGAGGGCATCGGCAGCACTTCGATCAGCGGGCCACCCGGCTGCGAAGGTTCCACCGACACCGGCGACACCACCCGCCCGGACTGGCGCATCGCCTGCGCAAGTGCGGCATCGCCGTCCGCGTCGTCGCTGCTGGGCTCGGAGAACAGCACGTCAAACGCGATGCCGCGCGGTTTCGCGGCCGACAAGGTATTGAGCAAGCGCGCATGCACACTGCGCGACCACGGCCAGCGCCCCAGCGCGGACAGGCTCTTGTCGTCGGCCACCACCAGCACGATGCGGTCATCCACCGGCTGCTGCAGGCCGGCGACCATGCGGTCGTACAGCCAGTTGTCCAGTGGGCGCGCAACCTCGAAGCGCGACATCAGCA
>NZ_JASGED010000062.1:0-12895 GCF_047606765.1 Thermomonas sp.
ATACGGCCCCAGCCAGCCGGCGGCATCGCCCGGCTTGTTCACCAGCGCGTCCAGCGTGGCCGGCATCGACCCCGTATCCATGCGGTACTGCTGCACCTTCTCGGCCAGGGTCTGCACTTGCGCCTTGGCGAGGTTGACCTTGGCGCGATCACCGCCGCCGAGGATGCGCGAAGCGGCGAAGGCAACGATGCCGCCGATCAGCACCACCACCACGATGATCTCGATCAGGGAGAAGCCGCGCTGCGCGGCCTTCGACACGATCCGGGGGAATTGACGATTGCGCATGTAAACCTCTGTTTGTCGAATCCGATTCGTTGTTGCTTTTGCCGTCATTCCGGCGAAAGCCGGTATCTTTTCGCAGACCTTGTGTCTGCGTATCCAGCCTCTTGGAGAATGAGCGAAAAGCTGGATCCCGGCTTTCGCCGGAATGACGGAGTGGCGATTGTGCTGCATCACCCCACAACATTCGTCAAATCATAGATCGGCGACAGCACCGCCAGGATCACCAGCCCGACCACGACCGCCAGCACCAGCGTGACAGCCGGCACCAGCGCGGCCAGCAGGCGGTCCATCGCCACCGAGGTTTCCTGATCGAAGGTATCGGCGGTCTTCAGCAGCATTGCGTCCAGCGCGCCGGATTCCTCGCCGACCTGAATCATCTGCAATGCAAGGCGCGGAAAGCGCTTGCCCTTGCCCAGCGCGGCGGACAGGCCAATGCCGTTCTTGACCTCCTCGGCAGCGGCATCCACATCGGCAGCCAGCACGCGGTTGTCCAGCACGTTGCGGGCGATGCCCAGCGCGGGCAGCAACGGCACACCGTTGCGCAGCAGCGTACCCAGCGTGCGCGCCAGCCGCGCGGTGTCCAGCTTGGCAACCAGCGTGCCGGCCAGCTTGCGTTGCAGCAGCCAGGCGTCGAAGCGGCGCATGAATGCAGGATCGCGGCGCTTGCGGTCCACCCACAGCAGCAGCAACAGCGGCACCGCGAGAATCACGATCCACCAGTCGCGCACCAGCACGCCCGCGCCCAGCACCAGCTTCGAGAACCACGGCAAATCGGCTTCAAGACTGTCGTACATCGCTGCGAATTGCGGCACCACGTAACCCAGCAGGAACAGCAGGCTCAGGCCCACCATCAGCAGCAGGATCGCCGGATACACCAGCGCGTTGATGACCCGTGCGCGCAATGCGCGCGAACGTTCCAGATAGTCGGCCAGACGTTGCAGGGTTTCGTGCAGGTTGCCGCCGGCTTCGCCCGCCCGCACCATGTTCACGAACAGGCGACTGAAAGTACCGTGCTGCCGATCCAGCGCGGCGGACAGCGACGCGCCACCGCGCACCGCTTCGCGGATGTCCTCGATGGTGCGACGTGCGGCTTCGTCCTCCGGCAGTTCCAGCAGGATGCCCAGCGCGCGATCCAGCGGCTGCCCCGCGCCCAGCAGCGTTGCCAGTTGCTGGGTGAACTGCACCAGCCGCTGGCCGGCGAATGGGCTGGGCTTGAACAGCAGCTTCCACGCCGAATCACCGCTGGCATCGCTGGCAAGCTTCGCCTCCACCGGCAGATGGCCCTGCTCCTGCAGGCGCGATGCAACTTCGGCATCGCTGGCGGCTTCCATCTGGCCGTTCAGCAATTCACCGCGCGCATTCAGTGCCTTGTAGCGGTAGAGCGCCATCGGCTCAGGCATCCTCCGTCACGCGCAGCACTTCCTCGATGGTCGTCTCGCCGCGCAGGGCCTTGGCGATGCCGACTTCGTACATGGTCGCCATGCCCGCCTGCCGCGCGAGCCGTTCGATCTCGTCCATGCCGGCGTGCCGCATCACCGCGCGGCGGACGTCATCGTCCATCACCAGCAGTTCCATGATGGTGGTGCGGCCCAGATAGCCGGTGGGCGACAGCGGCGAGGGCTTCGGGCGATACAGGAAGATGTCGCCTTGCGGCTGGTAGCGGCGCAGGCTGAACTTCTCGATTTCCTCAGGCGATGCCGGGTACTTCTCCGCATGCACCGGCTCCAGCCGGCGCACCAGCCGCTGCGCGAGGATGCCGTTGACGGTGGAGGTCAGCAGGTAATCCTCCACGCCCATGTCCAGCAGGCGGGTGATGCCGCCCGCGGCGTTGTTGGTGTGCAGCGTGGACAGCACCAGATGGCCGGTCAGCGCGGACTGGATGGCGATGCGCGCGGTTTCAAGATCGCGCATTTCGCCGATCATGATGATGTCCGGATCCTGGCGCACGATGCTGCGCAGCGCGTTGGCGAAATCCAGCCCGATCTGCGGCTTGGCCTGGATCTGGTTGATGCCTTCGATCTGGTATTCGATCGGATCTTCGACGGTGATGATCTTGACGTCGGGCGTGTTGAGTTTGCTGAGCGCGGTGTACAGCGTGGTGGTCTTGCCGGAGCCGGTGGGGCCGGTCACCAGCAGGATGCCGTGCGGCTGCTCCAGCACTTTCTGGAAGCGCGGCATGAACTGCTGGCCGAAGCCCAGCCGCCCGAAATCCAGCACCACGGTTTCGCGGTCCAGCAGGCGCATCACCACCGATTCACCATGCGCGGTGGGCACGGTGCTGACGCGCAGGTCGAGTTCCTTGCCCTGCACGCGCATCACGATGCGCCCGTCCTGCGGCAGCCGCCGTTCCGCGATGTTGAGCCGGGCCATGATCTTGATGCGGCTGATGATCGCGGCGGTCAGGTTCTGCGGCGGGCTTTCGCCTTCCTCCAGCACGCCATCGATGCGGTAGCGCACCTTCAGCCGGTTCTCGAACGGTTCGATGTGGATGTCCGAGGCCCGCAGTTCCACCGCGCGCTGGATGATGAGGTTCACCAGCCGGATCACCGGCGCTTCGGATGCCAAGTCACGCAGGTGTTCGACATCGTCGAAGCCTTCCTCGCCCTCGGCGTTCTCCACGATGCTGTCCATCGCGCTGCGGCCCTGCCCGTGCCAGCGCTCGATGAGTTCGTCGATCTCGCTGCGCAGCGCCACCGAAGCGCGCACCTCGCGCCCGGTTGCAAGCCGAATCGCATCGCGCGCGTAGCCGTCCTGCGGGTCGGCCAGCAGCACGTCCACATGGGTGCTGTCCGCAGCCACCGGGACGACGTGGAACTGCTTCATGAACTTCACACCCAGGGCCACGTCTTCCGGCGGCAGTTCCGGCACGTCCTTCGCGCTGCGCAGCGGCAGGCCCAGCTCGGCCACGCAGGCTTCGGCGTGGTCGCGTTCGGACACCAATCCCAACCGGCCCAGCAGCACCAGCAGGCCACCGCCGTCCTGCTCCTGCAGGCGGCGCGCACGCGCGAGGTCGGCGTCCTTCAGCCTGCCGTTGCGCAACAGCGCGGCGGCGATGCGCTCGTCGGCATCTTCCGGCACGGCCAAGGGCTGACTGGCGACTGCATTCACGCGGCGGCTCTCCAACGATCCGCCGCCGACTTTAACAGCCCCGCATGCCGATCAGTTCAACCACGCCCGCGCATTGCGGAACATCCGCAGCCACGGCGAATCCTCCGGCCAGTCGGCGGGTGCCCAACTGAAATTGGCATGGCGCAAGGTGCGCTCCGGATGCGGCATCAGGATGGTGGCGCGGCCGTCGCGGCTGGTCACACCGGCAATGCCATCGGGTGAACCGTTCGGATTGGCCGGGTAGCTGCCTGCGATGCCGCCATCACCGGTGACGTAGCGCAGGGCCACGTTGACTGCTGCCTGATCCACGGCATCGGCGAACACCGCGCGGCCTTCGCCATGTGCCACCGCCACCGGGATGCGCGAACCGGCCATGTCGCGCAGGAACAGTGACGGCGATTCACCTACTTCCAGCAGCGCCACGCGCGCTTCGTACTGCTCGCTGGCATTGCGCTGGAAGGTCGGCCAGTGTTCCGCGCCGGGAATGATGTCGCGCAACTGCGCCATCATCTGGCAGCCGTTGCAGATGCCCAGCGAGATGCTGCGCTCGCGGGCGAAGAAGGCGGCAAACATTTCGCGCAGCGCCGGGCGTTCAAGAACGCTGGTCGCCCAGCCGCGCCCCGCGCCCAGCACGTCGCCGTAACTGAAGCCGCCACAGGCGACGAAGCCGTGGAAATCCCTGAGGTCAAAGCGCCCGGCAACCAGATCGCTCATGTGTACGTCGAAGACGTCGAAGCCGGCGCGATCGAAGGCGAATGCGGTTTCCATCTGGCTGTTGACGCCCTGCTCGCGCAGGATCGCGACCTTGGGCCGCGCACCGGTGGCGATGTAGGGCGCGACGATGTCTTCGGCGGCGTCGAAGGTCAGCTTCGGCTGCATCGGCGGGGCATCGAAACGGCGCGCGGCGTCGCGTTCGGCATCGGCGCATTCGGGATTGTCGCGCAGGCGCTGCATGGCATGGGTCACCGACCACCACGCATCGAACAGTTCTTCCCAGCGCCACTGCGCAAGCACGTCGTCGCCATCGGCGATGCGCACCACCGGCGCGGTGGTCGGCACCGCGATGCGCTGCGCGCATTCGATCAGGCCGTGTTGCGCCACCAGGTCGGCGAACGCGGCGCGTTCTTCGACGGGCACCTGCACCACTGCGCCCAGTTCCTCGTTGAACAGCACGCGCAGTGGATCGCCGGTGCGGCCATCGCCCCAGCCATCGAGGCGAATGTCGAGGCCAAGATGCGAGGCGAACGCCATTTCGCACAGCGCGGCAAACACGCCGCCATCGGAGCGGTCGTGATAGGCCAGCAACAGCCCGTCCTCGCGCGCATCGCGGATCAGTTCAAACAACCCGCGCAGGCGCTGCGGATCATCAAGGTCAGGCGCGTCGCCACCGAATGCCGGCAGCGCCGCATTGTTGTTCGCTTCCGGATGGCACTGCGCCAGCACCGAACCGCCCATGCGCTGGCGACCGCCGCCCAGACCGATCAGCCACAGCTCCGATTCCACGTCGCGTCGCAACAGCGGCGTGAGCTGGCCGCGTACATCGACCACCGGCGCGAATGCGGAGACGACCAGCGACACCGGCGAAACGGATTTGCGCGCTTCGCCATCGGCCTGCCACTGCGCCTGCATCGACAGCGAATCCTTGCCGACCGGGATGCCGAGTTCCAGTTCCGGGCACAGTTCCATGCCCACCGCCTTGACCGCATCGAACAGGCGCGCGTCCTCGCCGGCATGGCCGGCAGCGGCCATCCAGTTGGCCGACAGCTTGATCCGGTTGAGTGCTTCCACCGGCGCGGCAATCAGGTTGGTGATCGCCTCGCCCACTGCCATGCGCGCGGAAGCGGCGGCGTCCAGCAATGCCAGCGGCGTGCGTTCGCCCACCGCCATCGCCTCGCCGGCATGGCCGTCGAAACCGCTCAAGGTAATCGCGCAATCAGCCACCGGCACCTGCCACGGGCCGACCATCTGGTCACGCGCGGTCAAGCCGCCGACAGTGCGGTCGCCAATGGTGATGAGGAAGGATTTTGCAGCGACTGACGGATGCGCCAGCACGCGCAGGCCGGCTTCGCGCAGATTGATCGCGTCGGTGTCGGCCTCCGGCCAGCACGGCGGCGCGGGATGCGCGGTGTCGCGATGCATCTTCGGTGGCTTGCCGAACAGCACGTCCATCGGCAGGTCGATGGCGGGCGCTTCGCCGGCATAGCCGACCACCAGCCGTTCTTCCTTGGTTGCGGTGCCGACCACCGCGAACACGCAGCGCTCGCGTTCGCACAGCGCGGCGAACTCGGCCACCCGCGACTGCGGGATGCCCAGCACATAGCGTTCCTGCGATTCGTTGCACCACAGTTGCATCGGCGAGAGTGACGGGTCGTCCTTCGGCACCTTGCCGAGGTCGATCACGCCACCAACGCCGGAGTCGTGCAGCAGTTCCGGAATCGCGTTCGACAGACCACCCGCGCCGACATCGTGGATGCTCAGGATCGGATTGTCCGCGCCCAGCGCCACGCAGCGGTCGATGACTTCCTGCGCGCGCCGCTCCATCTCCGGGTTGTCGCGTTGCACGCTGGCGAAGTCCAAATCCTCGGCCACATCGCCCGAGGCCACCGAGCTTGCCGCACCACCGCCAAGGCCAATCAGCATTGCCGGGCCGCCAAGCACGATCACCGCATCGCCATCGGACAGGCGCAGCTTTTCCACCTGCCCGCGATCCATCGCGCCGATACCGCCGGCCAGCATGATCGGCTTGTCGTAGGCGCGCACCAGTCCGTCGGCTTCGTGCAATTCAAAGCTGCGGAAGTAGCCGGTCAGGTTGGGCCTGCCGAATTCGTTGTTGAACGCCGCCGCACCCAGCGGGCCGTCGAGCATGATCTCGAAGGCGGAGGCCATGCGCGGATTGAGCGCGCGCTGCCCTTCCCACGGCTGCGGCAAGGTGGGAATGCGCAGATGCGATACCGAGAAACCACACAAGCCGGCCTTGGGCCGACCGCCGCGCCCGGTGGCACCTTCGTCACGGATTTCGCCGCCGGCACCGGTGGACGCACCGGGAAACGGCGCGATGGCGGTCGGGTGGTTATGGGTTTCCACCTTGATGCAGAAGGCGCTGTCACTTGCCGGTTCGCTGCGGTACTGCTGGGTGGCCGGGTCGGGCCGCCAGCGTGCAGTTGCATACCCTTCCACCACCGCCGCGTTGTCGTTGTAGGCCGACAGCACATGCTCCGGCGTCTGCGCCTGCGTGTTCTTGATCATCTTGAACAGCGACAGCGGTTGCTCGCGTCCGTCGATGGTCCAGCTGGCATTGAAGATCTTGTGCCGGCAGTGTTCGGAATTGGCCTGCGCGAACATCATCAGCTCGACGTCGTGCGGATCGCGCCCGAGCTCGCCATAGCGTTCACGCAGGTAGTCGATTTCGTCCTGCGCCAGTGCAAGCCCAAGGCGCTTGTTGGCGGCTTCCAGCTGCGCCAGCGGGATCACTTCCACCGCGCCTGCCGGCTGTGCCGCGAACAGCGCCGCGCCTTCCTCGCGCGTGGCCAGCAGCGACTGGGTCATCGGGTCATGCAGCAGCTTTGCCAACGCGGACTGGGTGGCAGCATCAGCGGGCCAGCCGATCAGGTCGATGCGCATGCCGCGCTCGACCCGCTTCACCGGCAGGCCGGCACCGCGCACCAGTTCGGTGGCCTTGCTGGCCCAGGGCGACAGCGTGCCAAGGCGCGGCACCACGAAGCGGCTGACCGCGCCGGCTTCGGCATCGGCAACGCCTTCGTTCGCCTGCAGGATGCGGCGCAGCGTGGCGAGGTCGGGCGTGGCACCCGCTTCGGGATCGATCCAGTAACCGTGCCACGCGCCTGCGATGCGCAGGCCGGGGGCGAGGGTGGCAAGACGGGCTTGCAGGCGGTCGCGGCGGAATGGCGACAGGGCGGGCGCGCCCTCGAGGACGATCATGTCCGGCAGACGGTGGCAATGGGCCTGCCATTGTAGCCGAGCCGCCCGCAAGCGGCCCGGCGCAGGTGAATCAACTGCCGCTTGCAGGCTTGGCTGCGCGCGCTTCCAGAAGCTGCTGCAACTGCACCGGCGTCAGGTAACCACCCAGCAGGCTGCCATCCTCGGCCAGCAGCATCGGCGTGCCGGTCAGGCCCATGCGCACACCTGCGCGGTACTGCATGTCCACCGGGCTGCGGGCGCAGGTGCGAGTGGGCACCCGGCGACCGGACTTGGCATCGGTCAGCGCCTTGTTGCGGTTTTCCGCACACCAGACCGAAACCATCGCATGGTAGTCCGGGCTGCCGATGCCGTTGCGCGGGAAGGCCATGTATTCAACCTGGATGCCGCGCCCGGTGTACTGCGCGATGTCTTCGTGGAACTTGCGGCAAAAGCCGCATTCGATGTCGGTCAGCACGATCACCTTGTACTTAGGCGTGCCCGGCGTCTTGAACACGATGCGATCCTCCACCGGTATGCCCGCAAGCACCTGCTTGCGCACCTTCGCCATCGCGTCCTCGGCCAGATCGCGGCGACCCACGAGATCCAGCAGCCCGCCCTTGAACAGGTACTTGCCGTCATCGCTGACATAGACCACCTGACCGGTGACCACCGCCTCGCGGAAGCCGGGGATCGGCGCCGGGCCGATGCTTTCGATTTCGATGCGTGGATTCAGTGCCAGCAGCCCCGCCTGCGCACGCGCCTCAGGCGTGCCTGCAGCGAAGTTCAGCTTGGCCTTGGGCGATGCCGGTGCGACCGCCGGTTTGGGTTCGTTGGCGGGCGGCGCGCTGGCCGGCTGCGCACAGGCGGACAGGCTGATGCCGCACAACGCGGCAAGGATGAAACGCTTCATCGTGGCTCCGAACCGGCGGCAGGCCCGCCAAAACGCGCATTCTCGCACGCGCCGGCAGACGCCGCCGTTCAGCCGCGCGGGTGATGGCGGGCGTGCAGCGCCTTCAGGTGTTCACGCGCCACCAGCGTGTAGATCTGGGTGGTCGAAAGCGAACTGTGGCCCAGCAGCATCTGCAGCGCGCGCAGGTCGGCACCGTGATTCAAGAGATGGGTGGCAAAGCTGTGGCGCAGGCCGTGTGGACTGATCCGCGCAGGGTCGATGCCGGCCACCGCCGCGTAGCGCTTCACCAGCAGCCAGAACGTCTGCCGGGTGGGCGCACCGCCGCCGGCTTCGACAAACAGCGCGGCCACGCCGGATGGGTCGCGCACACCGACCAGCAGCGCCGGACGCGCCTGCTGCATGTAACGCTCCAGCCAGTGCCGGGATTCCTCGCCCAGCGGCACCAGCCGCTCGCGGCTACCCTTGCCCAGCACGCGCAGCACGCCCTGGCGCAGGTTGATGGCGGTCGCCGGCAGGCTCACCAGCTCGCTGACGCGCAGGCCGCAGGCGTACATCAATTCCAACATCGCACGGTCGCGCAGGCCGATAGGTGTTTCGATGTCGGGCGCTTGCAGCAATGCGTCCACCTGGCTTTCGGACAACGCCTTCGGCAACAACCGTGGCAGCCGTGGCGGTTGCAGCAATGCCACCGGGTCATCCTCGCGCAGGCGCAGCCGCAAAACATGCGCATAGAAGGCACGCAGGCAGGACAGCAGGCGTGCGCCGCTGCGCGGGGTGTAGCCCAACTCGGCGCGGGCTTGCAGGTAGGCGAACAGGTCTTCACGCGCCGCGTGCGCCAGCGTCACCACTGGCAAGCGCGACTGCAGCCAGCGCGCGAAGACCTGCAGATCGGCGCGATATGCGGCCAACGTGGCCGGCGCGTGGCCGTGCTCGGCCCAGGCGGCATCGAGGAAGCGCTCGATCGCCGCGTCATCGGCATCCGCCAGCGGCGGCAATGCATTCGCGGCTTTGCGGCGGTCGGCGGCAGTCGGCATCCGGCTAGCCTAACCAGTCACGCGCCGCCTGTATCCTGTTGCGATGAGCGAAGACACAACCACCACGCCTGCACCCGCAGCACCACGCGCACTGGTCGGCTGGCGTCTGCTGGCGATGCTGTACGACCTGATGCCGGTGGTGGCGCTGTGGATGCTGATCTCCACTGCCTTCACCTTCGGCTATACCTATCTGGGCCACCACCCGACAAGCGAAAACATCGCGCCGTTCAGTCCACTGCAATGGCTGCTGTGGCTGTGCTGCTGGTGCGCAACCGGCCTGTACGCCGTGCTCAGCTGGCGACGCGGCGGGCAAACCCTTGGCATGCGCCCGTGGCGATTGAAGACAACCGACATGCAGGGCGGCCCGCCCTCCGTGCGCGCCCTGTGGCTGCGTTACGCCATGGGCACGCTGTCATTGCTGGCCGGCGGGCTGGGCTTCTGGTGGGCATGGATCGACCGCGAGAAGCGCACATGGCATGACCGCGCCAGCGGCACGCGCCTGCAGCGCATGCCGCGTGTGGGAAAGTCGATCAAGCCTGCGCCGCAGGCTTGAGCTGACGCTCACTTCACTCGCTTGCCTGCCTGAACCGATTTTTTCCCATTCGACATAAGGAACCGAAACCTGTAGGCAAGCCTGACAGCCGTCGGCGTCAATCTTGCATCCGGCCCGTCACATTCACTTTCATCGACTTCGAATGTGCAGATTGTGCCGGCGAAGTAACTCCAGCGCGAGAGCGCGGATTGCACCTCCGGGTAGAGCGCGCGGCCCGGAATCGAATCCTCAGGCTCACACCCCCACTCATCGGTGATCTGATGAATGTTCACCACTTCGCCTTCCGCAGACACCACGAAGCCTGCGCAAACCGTCACGTCCGCGTCGTTGTCTGGATAATCGGCAGGGAACACAGGAGCAGGGCTCTCGATCTCGTTCGGCATGAAGAAAACCTGCGTTTTCTCAAGCTGCATTCTGCTTGCGCTTTCGGGCAGGATGATGCTCGCGTCCACGCGCGCCAATTTGCTTCCCGTCTTGCAGCTGGAAAGTGCTAACAAAATAGCGATACATACCACTATTCGCTTCATGTTCGATCCCGCGAAAAATGGAAGGTGGAAGCCGCAGGAGAAACCTCCTGCGGCTTGTAGATCATCTCTACTTCTGCGACGAAGAAGGTTTGTCCTTCACACAGACCCCGGCATGTACCAATCGCTTACAACGCCTTCGCCACCGCGACCACGTTCTCCACGGTGAAGCCGAAGTGCGGGAACAGCTTGTCTGCCGGCGCGCTGGCGCCGAAGCTGTCGATGCCGACCACCGCGCCGTCCAGACCCACGTACTTGCGCCAGAAATCGCTGACGCCGGCTTCGATGGCGACGCGCTTGCGGCAGGCCTTCGGCAGCACGGCTTCGCGATACGCCGCATCCTGCCGGTCAAACACGTCACTGCACGGCATCGATACCACGCGCACTGCATCGCCAAGTTGCGCTGCCGCCTGCATCGCAAGGCCGACTTCGCTGCCGGTGGCGATCAGGATCACTTCGGGCGCGCCCGCGCTGTCCTTCAGCACGTAACCGCCGCGATTGATGTTCGCCACTTGCTGCGCATCACGCGACTGGTGCGGCAGGTTCTGGCGGCTGAATATCAGGCAACTCGGGCCATCCGCGCGTTCGATGGCGAACTTCCACGCCACCGCCGATTCCACTGCATCACACGGACGCCACACATCGTTGTTCGGGATGTAGCGCAGCGAGGCCAGATGCTCGATGGGCTGATGGGTCGGGCCGTCTTCGCCCAGGCCAATCGAGTCGTGGGTATAGACGTGGATCGCACGCACATCCATCAGCGCGCTCATGCGTACGGCGTTGCGCGCGTAGTCGCTGAACACGAGGAAGGTGGCGTCATACGGAATGAAGCCGCCGTGCAGCGCCAGCCCGTTGCCAATCGCGGTCATGCCGAACTCGCGCACGCCGGAATAGATGTAGTTGGCGTCCGGATCCTTGCCGGCCACCGACTTGCTGCCCTTCCACAGGGTCAGGTTGGAATGTGCAAGGTCGGCGGAGCCGCCCACCAGTTCTGGCAGCAGCGGCGCGTATGCTTCGATGGCGTTCTGCGAGGCCTTGCGGCTGGCGATGGTCGCGCCCTCGGCCTGCACCTTGTCCACGAACGCCTGCGCATCGGCGGCGAAGGTTGCCGGCAGCGCGCCCGACAGGCGTCGCTCGAACTCGGCGGCGGCGTCCGGATATGCGGCCTTGTATGCAGCAAAGCGCGTGTTCCATTCGGCCTCGGCAACGGCGCGGTCACGCGCACGCCAGCCGGCATAGATGTCGTCCGGAATAGCAAACGCATCGTGCGCCCAGCCCAGCGCTTCGCGGGTCAACGCGATCTCGTCCTTGCCCAGTGGCGCGCCGTGGCTGGATTCCTTGCCGGCCTTGTTCGGCGAACCAAAGCCAATCGTGGTGCGGCAGCAGATCAGCGTGGGCTTGTCGGTGGACTTCAGCGCCGTCTCGATGGCGGTCTTGATCTCCACCGCGTCATGCCCATCGACACCGCGCACCACGTTCCAGCCATAGGCCTCGAAGCGCTTGGGTGTGTCGTCGGTGAACCAGCCATCGGTATTGCCGTCGATGCTGATGTGGTTGTCGTCCCAGAACGCAACCAGCTTGTGCAGGCCCCAGGTGCCGGCGAGCGAGGCGACTTCATGGCTGATGCCTTCCATCAGGCAGCCATCGCCAAGGAACACCCAGGTACGGTGATCGACGATGTCGTGGCCGTCACGATTGAAACGCTGCGCCAGCAACTTCTCCGCCAGCGCGAAACCGACCGCATTCGCCAGCCCCTGCCCCAGCGGGCCGGTGGTGGTTTCCACGCCCGGCGTCATGAAGTTCTCGGGATGGCCCGGCGTCTTCGATTCCAGTTGGCGGAACTGCTTCAGATCGTCGATGGACAGGTCATAGCCGCTCAGGTGCAGCAGCGCGTACTGCAGCATTGAACCGTGGCCGTTGGAGAGGATGAAGCGGTCACGATCCGCCCAGCCCGGATTGGCCGGGTTGCAGCGCAGGTAGTCGTTCCACAGCACCTCGGCGATGTCCGCCATGCCCATCGGCATGCCCGGATGCCCGGAATTGGCGGCCTGCACGGCGTCGATGGCGAGGAAACGGATGGCGTTGGCAAGTTCGCGGCGGGTGGGCGTGGTCATGGCATCGGCGTGGCGGGCGGAACCGCCATTGTCCCATCCCGGGCGGGGTGGTGTCGCGGCGGCGGCAATCAGCCGCTGTGCTGGGTCCAGAAATCAGCAGGCGTGACGATGGGATAGCGATCTGCCAACGCCAGCGCCCTCCTGCTACCGCCTTCACGCTGGATCTATGCCCCGTTTGCGCCCTGCCGCCACTGCTACATCAATCTCCACCAGCCCTTGCCCTGTCGGTATGTCCGAATAGGCTTGCGCCAAGCGCGTGCCGAAGGCATCGAAGCAGTCGCGCATGCGGCAGAGTAGTTCGGCATCTGTCAATTCCGTCACCAGCTTAAGGAAGGTCTGAACAACTCCTATCAATCCTGCCACAATTGATCCGGCTCCAGTGAGGCGATCATGATGCAACTCACCTTCGGCGATGCGGAATCCATTGGCAAGCGCAAGCAGACGCGGCGCGA
>NZ_JASGED010000063.1:0-12826 GCF_047606765.1 Thermomonas sp.
CGCATGGCTGTCACTCGCTGCGCGGATGGCGATGCCGCGTTCGCTTGCGGCATCCAGCACGGCGCGGGCCAGCGGATGTTCGCTGCCGGCCTGCACGGCGGCAGCCAGTGCCAGCACGCCGTCGGCATCATCAAAAAATGCATCCAGTTGGGTCATCACCGGGTGGCCCAGCGTCAGTGTGCCGGTCTTGTCGAAGGCGATACTGCGCAGCTTGCAGGTGTGTTCCAGCGCCTGCGCATCCTTGATGAGGATGCCGGCGCGTGCGGCCGCGCCGGTGCCAACCATGATCGCGGTGGGCGTTGCCAGACCCAGCGCGCAGGGACAGGCGATCACCAGCACCGATACCGCATGGATCAACGCCTGCGGCCAATCGCCCTTGGCAAATCCCCAGCCCAGCAAGGTCAGCGCGGCAAGCAGCAACACCACCGGCACGAATACCGCACTCACCTTGTCCACGATGCGCTGGATCGGTGCCTTGCGTGCCTGTGCGTCTTCGACCAGACGGATGATCCGCGCCAGCACGGATTCCGCGCCGATGGCGGTGCTTGCAAGCAGCAGCCGACCTTCGCCATTCAATGCGCCGCCGGTGACGGCATCGCCCGCCTGCTTCGGCACCGGCAGTGATTCGCCGCTGACCAGCGATTCATCACTGTGGCTGCGGCCTTCAAGGATGCGGCCATCCACCGGAATGCGTTCGCCGGGGCGCACCACCACGCGGTCACCCACGGCCACCTGTTCCAGTGGCAGTTCGGTTTCGATGCCATCGCGCAGCACCCGTGCAGTGCTCGGGCGCAGTGCTTGCAGGGCGCGGATGGCCTCGGTGGTCTGGCGCTTCGCCCTGCCCTCCAGCCATTTGCCCAGCAGCACCAATGTGACGACGACGGCAGCGGATTCGAAATACAACGGCACACCGTGGTGCGCATGTGCGGAGAACCACAGGTTGAACACGCTCAGGCCGAACGCTGCCGATGTGCCCAGCGCCACCAGCAAGTCCATGTTGCCGCTGCGCGCCTTCAGCGCATGCCAGCCGGCGCGGTAGAAGCGCGCGCCCAGCCAGAGCTGCACTGGCGCGGCCAGCAGCAACTGCAGCCAGCCCGGCGGCATGAAGTGGATGCCAAACGGCATCAGCAGCATCGGCAACACCAGCGGCAGCGACAGCGCGATGGCGATCAGCAGGTGGCGGGTTTCGCGCGCATGGGCATCGTCCGATGCTGGCGCTGGATCATCGGCCAGCGATGCCTCGTAGCCGGCATCCTGCACGGTGGCGATCAGCGTTTCCGTTTTTGCATCGCCGCTGATGCTGGCGATTTCCGTGGCCAGGTTTACCGTGGCTTCGCGCACGCCCGGCACCTTCTGCAGGGCGCGTTCCACCCTGCCCGCGCAGGATGCGCAGGTCATGCCGCCGATATGCAGGCGCAGCGGAGTGGCGGTCATGGCATGTCCTTCACGCGGTTCATGGTGTCGCCAGTCTGCAGTTTCCCGACATGGGAAAATCAATGCGGCATCATGACGTGACCTTCCCATTGCGGGAAGGTGGAAACTTCCATCATTGGCATCGAAACAGGAGCAAGACCCATGCTGCTCAAAGTCACCGGCATGACCTGCGGCCACTGCGTGAAGGCCGTCACCAAGGCGTTGCAGGCGCTGGATGCGCGCGCCGAGGTGGTGGTCGATCTGGGCCATGGGCATGTGCGCGCAAGTGGCAGCTTCAGTGCCGGGCAGGCCATCTCAGCACTGGCGGCTGAAGGGTATGTGGCAACAGAGACCGCCGAATGACGATGCACGACCCGCTGCGCCGCTTTCTGCTCAAGGGTCTTGGCGCAGGTGCCGCGCTGGGTCTGGGGCTGCGCCCTGCCCCGTGCTGGGCGCTGGCGACGCAGGCGCATCCCCAAACCGGTTTGCTGGCCGGCACCGACTTTGACCTGAGCATCGGGCGCACGCCGGTCAACGTCACCGGGCGCGCGGCATCGGCAGTCACCGTCAATGGCAGTCTGCCCGCGCCGATCCTGCGCTGGCGCGAGGGCGACACCGTCACCCTGCGCGTGCGCAACACATTGGACGAGGTGAGCGCGATCCACTGGCATGGCCTGCTGCTGCCGGCCAACATGGACGGCGTGCCGGGCATGAGCTTCCACGGCATCGCGCCGGGTGGCGATTACCTGTATCGCTTCAAGGTTCGGCAGAGCGGCACCTACTGGTACCACAGCCATTCCAGCCTGCAGGAACAGGCCGGCCTGTACGGTGCGCTCATCATCGACCCGCGCGAACCGGAACCCTTCCAGTACGAACGCGACTACGTGGTGCTGCTGTCCGACTGGACGGACATGGATCCGCATCGCCTGTTCGCGCGGCTGAAGAAGCGCAGCGATTACGACAACTTCCACAAGCGCACCGTTGCCGACCTCCTGCGCGATACAGGCAAGGATGGCCTGCGCGAAACACTGGCCGACCGCGCCGCTTGGGGCCGGATGCGGATGAGCCCCAGCGATCTTGCCGATGTCAACGGCAATACCTACACGTTTCTTGCCAATGGCCGTGCGTCGGCCGATGCGTGGACCGGCCTGTTCGCGCGTGGCGAACGCATCCGCCTGCGCTTCATCAATGGCGCGGCGATGACCTTCTTCGACGTGCGCATTCCCGGCCTGCGTTTCACCGTGGTCGCTGCCGATGGTCAGAACGTGCATCCGGTCGAAGTCGAGGAGTTCCGTATCGCGCCAGCGGAAACCTGTGACGTGATCGTGCAGCCCGTTGATGACATCGCCTACACCGTATTCGCGCAGGCGATGGACCGCAGCGGCCATGCGCGCATCGTGCTGGCCCCGCGCATGGGCATGGATGCGCCCGTACCTGCACTGGACAAGCGCGCATTGCTGACGATGGACGACATGGGCCACGGTGGCCACGGCAAGACCAGTGGTGGCGAAATGGCCTGCGGTGCAGCGATGGGCATGGAAGGCGGTTGCGGCGCGGCGATGAACCACGGCAGCGGCGCGATGCAGGCACATCCTGCCAGCGAAACCGGCAATCCCGATGTGGACATGCAGACCATGACGCCTGCGCCACGGCTGGACGACCCCGGCATCGGCCTGCGAAACAACGGTCGCCGGGTGCTGTGTTACGCCGACCTGCGCAGCCTGCATGCGCCAGCGGATAATCGCGAGCCTTCGCGCACTATCGAACTGCACCTCACCGGCCACATGGAGCGTTTCAGCTGGGGGTTTGACGGCATCAGGTTTTCCGATGCGCAACCGATCCGCCTGAAATACGGCGAGCGGGTGCGCTTCACGCTGGTCAACGACACCATGATGGAACACCCCGTCCACCTGCACGGCATGTGGAGCGACGTGGAAGATGCCGATGGCAATTTCCTTGTGCGCAAGCACACCGTCGCCATTCCACCGGGGACGAAGCGCAGCTTCCGCGTCACCGCCGATGCGCTGGGCCGATGGGCCTTCCACTGCCACATGCTGATGCACATGGAAGCCGGGATGATGCGCGAAGTGCGGGTGGAGGAATGATGCGCAGGATCATCGCCACTGCCCTGCTGTTGTGCATCGCCAATGCGGCGTTGGCGCAGGATCATGCGCAGCATCAGCATCATTCGATGCAGGAAGAAAAGACACCGGATGCGCGTGTTCGCGGAGATGACGCGCAAAAGCAGGACACGGCAACGTATCGCCCCCCTGCCCTGACTGATGCCGACCGCGCTGCTGCCTTCCCCGATCTGCACGGCCATGACATGTCCGCGCACATGGACGATGATCCCTTCGTGTGGATGGTCAGCGCCGACCGGCTGGAATGGCAGCAGGACGATGCCGCCGCGTGGGAAGCCAGTGCGTGGTCCGGCCATGACACGGGCCGCCTGTGGCTGCGCAGCGAAGGCGAGCGCGAACACGGCAACACCGGGGCCAGCATCGAAGCGCTGTGGGGCAAGCCGGTCAACGCATGGTGGGACGTGCTGGCTGGCATTCGCCATGACACCGGCCACGGGCCATCACGCGACTGGCTGGCGGTTGGCGTGCAGGGCCTGGCACCGTACAAGTTCGAAGTGTCCGCCACTGCATACCTGGGCAACGGTGGGCGCAGCATGTTGCAGGCACAGGCCGAATACGACGTGCTGCTGACCAACAAACTGATCCTGCAACCCGTGGTTGAAGTTGAACTGCATGGCCGCGATGACGTGGCGCGCGGCATCGGCAGCGGGCCTGCGCATGCCGAAGCGGGGCTGCGGCTGCGCTATGAAATACGCCGCGAATTCGCGCCCTATGTGGGCTACCAGTGGTCGCGCAGTTTTGGCGGCACGGCGGATTTTGCCCGCGCCGCCGGGGAGCCGGTCAGTGATGGGCAATGGATCGCGGGGTTGCGGTTCTGGTTCTGATTGCGAACAGCATGCCGAGCAAGCTCGGCATCTACGATTCAAGCAATCGAATGCGCATCTCAAGCAATCGAATGTGCATCGCCTGTAGAAGCGGAGCTTGCTCCGCTTGCTTGTGAATACCGCCAAAATTGCGGCAGGCCAGGTGTCTCGCTGGTTTCAACGGACACCACGGTTCCCGCATCGACAGCCAGCACCAACGCGCCTTCGCCCAACTGCCAACTGATCGCCTCGGCGGCATCGGCACTGCTGGGGATGGCCGTCACCTGCCGTGATCGCGCGGGCAGGATGCCCTCCCCACTGCGCTTGCCGCGCGCTTCCTTCAATGCCCACAGCAGGTGGAACGCGGTGCTGCGTTCGACTTCCGGCAAGTCTTGCAGTCGCTGCGCTTCCTCAGGCGAAAACGCGAAGCGCGCAAGCGCATCCAGGTCGCGCTGGCGGCGCGGCAGTTCCACATCCACGCCGACCGGCACGTTTGCCAGCGCGACCGCCAGCCAGTCGCCACTGTGGCTGATCGAAAGCGACAGTGCGCACGCCCTGCCATCCAGCAACAGCAGCGGACGGCCATCGTCATGCCGCTGCAGCGTGATGCGCCGCGATTCCACCTGCAACCAATCCGCAGCCAGTTCGCGCGCCAGCCAGTGCCCGGCAAGGAAACTGCGACGGCGATCAGGCGAGGTCATCGCCGCAAGTCGCGTGGCTTCATCATCGCCCAGCCAGTCATGCCCCGTGACGGTCACCGCATCCAATCGCGCAAGCCGCACGCGGCAATGTGCGTGGACGGCTGCAGGCGTGTCCGGCATGGTGGTACAGGTCAACGCTTGGGCAGGTATTGCTGCGGATCGACCGGCTTGCCGTTATAGCGGATCTCGAAGTGCAGCATGTCGCGCGCTGCGCCGCTGCGGCCAATCTCTGCGATCTGCTGGCCGGCTTTTACCAGTTGCCCTTCGTTGACCAGCCGCGCGCGGTTGTGACCATAGGCCGACAGCCATTGCTCGTTGTGCTTGACGATCACCAGTTCGCCATAGCCCACCAGCCCGGAGCCGGAATACACCACCACGCCATCAGCGGCGGCGCGCACAGGCTGGCCGGCATTCCCGGCGATGTCGATGCCCTGGCGGGTGGGATCGCCCGCAGCGAAGCGCGCGATCACATTGCCATCGGCAGGCCAGCGCCATGCGAGATTGCTGGCGGCGACCGGTGGCGTGGGCACGGGTTTGGGCGTGATCGGCGCGGGCGTGGTTGTCGTCGGCTTGCTGGTGGATGGCGATGTTGCGGGACGACTTGGCACGGGTGCAGTGGCGATGCTGCGCTGCCCACCCGGATACAGACGCAGGCGCTGGCCGGGATGGATGGTGTAAGGCGGCGGGATGTTGTTCCACAGCGCCAGATCAAGCGCGGTGAGGCCGTTCTCCGTGGCGATGCGATAAACCGTCTGCCCTTTCTGCACGACCACGGTCGCGCCGTGTTTGGGTTGCGAAACGCGCACCGGTGTGGAGACGGACGTTTTGCCGCGCGTGCCGGAAGTACGCACCACGTCGCTGCGTGCGCAGGCGGAGAGTGCGGCAATCGCCGCGCACAGGATGAAGGCGCGATGCAGGTACATGCGCAGCATCATGCACCATGCCCGCGCAACAGCAGCCAACCGACAAGGCCGAGCAACAACACCAGCACGGCCCAGCCGATGGGTTCGATCCAGCGATGCAGCGCCTTCTCCGCGCGCTCGCCACCCAGCCGGATGGCAAGCGCGACCAGATACAGGCGCTTGCCGCGGCCAATCGCCATGCTGGCCATGAACGGCAGGAACGGCACGCCGACGATGCCGCTGGCCCATGTGAAGATTTTGAGCGGGATCGGCGTGAAGCCAGCCAGCACCAGCAGCCAGAACGCTTTCCACGGCGATTGCGCGGTGATTTCGCGCAGCTGCACCACTTGCGCGTCGATCCTGTCCAGCCAGCCCAGCGCCGCCAGCATCGGCTTCACCAGTTCATAGGCAAAGTGACCAAGCAGGTAACCCATCACTGCGCCAGCCAGCCCACACAGCAGGCTGATGGTGGCAAACCAGAATCCACGCCGGGGTTGCGACAGGCACATCGGGGCCAGCATCACTTCCGGCATCACCGGAAACACGATGGCTTCGGCGAAGCTCAGGCCACCGAGCAATGCGGGGGCTTTCGGATGCCATGCCCATGCCAGTGCGCGTTCGTACAACGGCCCGAACAGTTTCATCGGTCGATCATCCCGGACAGCAGTGGCACGAACACCACACGCCCCAGATCATGGCGCTCGATCCGGCCTTCGGCATCCTTGCGCAGGCACAGCAGCGATTGCGCATTGGCGGGGCCGACCGGTGCCACCAGCGTGCCGCCGGGCGCGAGTTGCTCGATCAGCGCATCGACAAGTGCTGGGCCGGCGGCGGTGACGATCACACCATCGAACGGCGCGAGTTCCGGCCAGCCGATGCGGCCATCGTCATGCTTGCTGCGCACGTTCAAGCCGAGTGAGCGGAAACGCTTGCGTGCGCCACGCAGCAGGTCGCCGATGCGTTCCACGGTGAACACTTCGATGCCCAGCGCAGCCAGCACCGCCGCCTGATAGCCGGAGCCAGTGCCGACTTCAAGCACCCGCTTCGGCATGCCCTGCTCCAGCAGCGCTTCGGTCATCCGCGCCACCACCCATGGTTGCGAGATGGTCTGGCCATGGCCGATGGGCAGCGCATTGTCCTCGTAGGCGCGCGCCGCCAGTGCCTCGTCCACGAACTGATGGCGCGGCACGGTGCGGATCGCGTTCAACACACGCTCATCACTGATCGCGGGGGTTGCCTCGCCACCAGAGCGCAAACGCTCGACCAGGCGGTCACGCGCGCGCTGGCCGGTCATGCCGATGCCGACATCCGCCGGCTGCAGCCGCAGGCGCGAGATCGTCATGCGCGCTCCAGCGTTTGCGCCAGGCCACCCACCCAGCTGGCGACGTGTTCCAGTGCCTGATAGCGGGTCAGGTCAACGTGGATCGGGGTGATCGAGATATGCCCGGTGCGCACCGCGTGGAAATCGGTGCCGGGGCCGGCATCCTGCTCGACACCGGCAGCGCCGATCCACCACCACTGGCGACCGCGCGGGTCCTCCTGCGGCGTGCAGGGTTCGGCGCGATGGCGGTTGCCAAGGCGTCCGGTTTCGAAGCCACGGATTTCGCTCCACGGCAGGTCGGGCACGTTGACGTTGAGGATGGTGTTGGCCGGCAACGGATCGATGCTCAGGCGCGCGATGATTTCCACCGCCGCGCGTGCCGCGGTTTCGTAATGCCTGCCCTTGTGGTCGGCAGTGACCAGCGACATCGCCACCGCAGGCAGGCCCAGGAAGCGCCCTTCCATCGCCGCCGCCACGGTGCCGGAATAGATCACGTCATCGCCAAGGTTGGCGGTGTTGTTGATGCCGGAGACCACGATGTCCGGTTCCAGCCCCAGCGTTTCCAGCATGCCGGTGACTGCAACGTGTACGCAGTCAGTCGGCGTGCCATAGACCTTCCATGTGGCCGCGTCGAGTTGCACCACGCGGATCGGCGCGTCCAGCGTCAGCGAATTACTGGCACCGCTGCGGTCGCGGTCAGGTGCCACCATCACCACTTCGTGGCCGGCGTCGCGCAGACCCTTCGCCAGTGCATGGATGCCGGGGGCATCGACGCCATCGTCGTTGCTGACAAGTACCCGCATTGCGCCTAGCGAATCGAAAGCCTGTGCATGCCTGCCATGATAACGGAAGGCCGCTGCGATACCCTGCGCCCGTGCGAAAAAAACCTGCCAGCGATGCCCTGTCCGACGATGTGATCGACGATGCCGCGCTGTTCCGTGCCGCCATCGGTGCCGACAGCGGCAAGGTGCGTGCCCTGCCCGATGCCGCGCCGCCACCGGCTGCGCCCAAACCGAAGCCCTCCGCGAAGATGGCCCGCCGCGACGAGGAGGCCACCCGCGAGGAGTTCCGCCACATGGTGGTGTCCGCGCTGGAAGCCGGCGATGCGCTGAGCTACCGGCGCGACGAGATCACCCCGCGCGTGTTGAAGAAACTGGCACGCGGCGAATACGCGGCGCAGGAAGAACTCGACCTGCACGGTCTGCCCGCGCGCGCCGCCGAAGCCTTGCTGCGCGAATTCCTGCGCGACTGCCGCCAGCACGGTGTGGGTTGCGTGCGCATCGTCCACGGCAAGGGCCGCAATTCCGAAGAACGCCTGCCGGTGCTGAAGAATCTGGTGGATCGCCTGCTGCGCCAGCGCGCCGACGTGCTGGCCTTCCACTCGCCACCGGCGGCGCAGGGTGGAACGGGAGCGGTGCTAGTGTTGCTGGCGCGGGATTGATGTCTTGGGTTTCGTCATTCCGGCGACAGCCGGAATCCAGCTCTTGCCTTCATGCGCTGTATCGCAAAGAGCCATTAATAACTGGATTCCGGCTTTCGCCGGAATGACAAGCAATCATTGCTGCGCTGAATCTGTTAATTCACCCAACTCCCGCAGCACCGTCGTCGCATAGCAGCCCGGCGGCAGCGCAAAGCGCAATTCCAGCGCAGCATCGTCATGCCATTCCCACGCCAATTCTGCTGGACGCAATCGCAACGCGCGCCGCTCCTGCTTCAGGCCTTCCCGTTCCAGCCCTGCGCGCAGGCGTGATGCGGTATCGCCTTGCATCGCCGCCAGTTCCAGCTCGCGTGCCTGGCCGCTGCTGCGCAGTTCGCCCCCGCCCCACAGCGGGCCGGTGGGATGGATGTCGAACGCCTCCAGCCGCGCCTGCAAGTCCGGCGTCATCGCTTCCGGCCCGAACACGCTGCGGCTGCCGTCCAGCATCCACACCTCGCCATCCAGCGCGGCATCCCAGTTGCCGGCTTCAATCCGCGCGGCCAGCACGCGGTTGAACAATTCCGAACGCGCGGCGGACAGCAGCATCGTGCGTTCATCGCGCTTGACCCTGCGGCCCGCGAACATCGCCACAGCCTGCTGCACATTGCCGCCGCCGCGACCGAAACGCTGCTCGCCGAAAAGATTGGGCACACCGCGTGCAGCGATGCGCTGCAGGCGCGCTTCGATGGCATCGCGTTCACCAACAACATCGCGCAATACCAGCACGAAGCGGTTTCCGGCCAGCGCGCCACGCGGCAGCTTGCGCGCATGCCATGCATGTTCCAGCACGCGCAGTTCGTCCGTATGTAATGCATCGATGGCGGGTGCAGTTTTCTTCGGCAGCCACACGCTGAAACGCTGGCGGGTGACCGCGTGGCGATCCTTCAAACCGGCATAACCAATCGAGGGCTCCGGCACGCTAGCCCACTGCGCAATCAATTTCGCTGCGAACGCGGTGTTCATGCCGCGCTTCTCGACTGTCAGCAGCAAGTGTTCACCCTCGCCGCTGGGCTCGAAGCCCGGCAGTTCTTCGACGAAAAAATCCTCGGGCGTGCTGCGGATGCGCGCGGACAGCACCGCTGCGCCGAGGGCGCGCTGAGAGCCCCTCTCCCCAGGGGAGAGGGGGTGGGGTGAGGGTTCGGGTGTCATTGCCATTACCGAACCCTCATCCGCCCCTTCGGGGCACATTCTCCCGGAGGGAGAAGGAACATCATGTTCGCACCAACAGGCAAACGGCCTGCGCGGCAATGCCCTCGCCTCGCCCGGTGAAGCCCAGCTTCTCGCTGGTGGTGGCCTTCACGCTCACGACCTCCACACTGATGCCCAGATCGGCGGCAATCGCTTCGCGCATCGCCAGTGCGTGCGGGCCAACCTTGGGGCGTTCGCAGATGACAGTGACATCGCAGTTGCCCACGCGCCAGCCGCGCTCGCGGATCAGCGCTTCGCAATGACGGACGAAGGTGCGGCTGTCCGCGCCTTTCCAGCGATCATCCGATGGCGGGAAATGGATGCCGATGTCGCCCAGCGCCAGCGCGCCGAGGATGGCATCGCACAGTGCATGCAGCACCACGTCACCATCGCTGTGCGCTTCGACGCCCTGCGTGTGCGGCACGCGCACGCCGCCCAGCATCACGTGGTCGCCTTCGCCGAAGGCATGCACGTCGAAGCCATGGCCGATGCGGATGTCGGTCACTTCAGCGTTCTCCCAGAAGGAAAGCGACCAACGCCAGATCAGCAGGCGTGGTCACCTTGATGTTGTCCTCGCGGCCTTCGACAAGCCGTGGGTGCAGGCCCAGCCGCTCCACCGCCATCGCTTCGTCGGTGGCGATGATGCCTGCGGTCTTCGCCGTTTCCAATGCACGCTGCAACAGGCCACGGCGGAAGGCCTGCGGGGTCAGCGCACGCCACAGACCGTTGCGCGGCTCGGTGGCGGCGATGCTGCCCTCGGCATCGCTGCGCTTGAGCGTGTCGCGCACAGGTGCGGCAAGGATCGCGCCATCGGCGTGCGCGGAAGCGGCTTCGATCAGCGCGTCGATGTCGTGCGTGCGCAGGTTCGGGCGTGCGGCATCGTGTACCAGCAGCAGTTCGTCATCGCTCGCGTTACCTGGCAACGCATGCAGCGCGGCCAGCACCGAATCAGCGCGTTCGCCACCGCCGATGCAGGCGATCACCGGCTTGCCGTGCAGCGATGTCCAGCCCGGCCAGTGCGGATCGTTTGCGGCCAGCGCCACCACTGCACCGTCAATGCGCGGATGCGACAGCAGCGCATCCAGTGCATGCTCGATCAAGGGCTTGCCTGCGGCGTGCAGGTACTGCTTGGGCACCTCGCCGCCGAAGCGGCGACCGCTGCCGGCGGCAGGCAGCAGTGCCCAGGTCATGCCTGCATTGCCTTTGCCGTCATTCCTGCCCTGCCTTTGCCGTCATTCCGGCGAAAGCCGGAATCCAGCTTCTCATTTCGCATCGAGAGACTGGACAAGAACTGGATACGCAGCCATAAGGACTGCGAAAAGACGCCGGCCTTCGCCGGAATGACAGATCAAGGGGGGATCGCATGCGCATTCAACGATCATCCGTTTTTGCTTCGGGAGAACCGCTGTCCTCGATAACCCGATAGAACGTCTCGCCCGGCTTGACCATGCCCAGCTCGCTGCGTGCGCGTTCTTCCACCGCCGCTTCGCCGGATTTCAGGTTTTCAACCTCTGCGGCCAGCGCCTCATTGCGCTGGGTCAGCTTGAGGTTCTCGGCTTTCTGCTCCGCCACTTGCGCATGCAATGCCGCCAGCTCGCGCTGCCCACCATCGCCCAGCCACAATTTGTATTGCAGCCAGGCCAGCAGCAGCGCAAGCACGAGCAGCAGCACGCGCACGGGCTTCATGCAGTGCGATCAGCGCGCCAGCGAGACGAATGCGCCACGGCCAGCGTAGCGCGCATCACTGCCCAGCTGCTGTTCGATGCGCAGCAACTGGTTGTACTTGGCCACGCGGTCGCTGCGGCACAGCGAGCCGGTCTTGATCTGGGTCGCTGTGGTCGCCACCGCGATGTCGGCAATCGTGGTGTCCTCGGTCTCGCCGGAACGGTGTGAGACGATGGCCGCGTAGTGGGCGCGATGCGCCATCGCAATTGCTTCAAGCGTTTCGCTGAGCGTGCCGATCTGGTTGACCTTGATGAGGATGGCGTTGGCGGTGCCGGAGTCGATGCCTTCCTTGAGGATCTTCGGATTGGTGACGAACAGGTCATCACCGACCAGTTGTACCTTGCTGCCGATGCGCTCGGTCAACAGCTTCCAGCCGGCCCAGTCGTCTTCGGCCAGACCGTCTTCGATGGTGATGATCGGATACTGCGCGGCCCAGTCGGCAAGGAAGTCCACGAACTGCTCGGAGCTCAGGCGCTTGCCTTCGCCTGTGAGGTTGTACTTGCCGTTCTCGAAGAACTCGCTGCTGGCCACATCCAGGCCCAGCAACACGTCTTCACCGGCCTTGTAACCGGCCTTGCCGATCGCTTCGAGGATGGTGTCCAGCGCTTCCACGTTGCTGCGGAAGTCGGGCGCGAAACCGCCCTCGTCGCCCACCGCCGTGCTCAGGCCGTGGCCCTTCAGCACCGACTTCAGCGCGTGGAAGATTTCGGTGCCGGCGCGCAGCGCTTCGGAGAACGAATCAAAGCCAACCGGCAGCACCATGAACTCCTGGAAGTCCACGTTGTTGTCCGCATGCGCACCGCCGTTGATGATGTTCATCATCGGTACCGGCAGGCGCACATCGGATTCGGTGAGGCTGGTCAGGTAGCGCCACAGCGGCTGCTTTTTCGATGCCGCCACCGCATGCGCCGCCGCCATCGACACGCCCAGCAGCGCATTTGCACCCAAGCGGCCCTTGTTCTCGGTGCCGTCGAGGTCGATCAGGCGCTTGTCCAGCCCTGCCTGATCGGCGGCGTCGAAGCCGCGCAGCGCATCGGCAATTGCGCCGTTGACGTTGGCAACGGCCTTTGCAACACCCTTGCCCAGATAGCGGGTCTTGTCGCCATCGCGCAGTTCAACGGCTTCCTTGGTGCCGGTCGATGCGCCCGAAGGCAC
>NZ_JASGED010000064.1:0-10243 GCF_047606765.1 Thermomonas sp.
CGAAAGCCGGAATCCAGTTCTTCTTCGCATTGAAATGCTGGATTCCGGCTTTCGCCGGAATGACGGTGGTTGAAGTGGCAGTCTGCTACGGGCTGGCTTCGGCATCGCTATACTCATCGGTCGGCGCTGCGGCGCCGCAAGCATTCCCTTAGATAAAATAATGATTTAGGGGATTTAGTTAATCCAAATTTTCAGGTGGCGCGGTTGCGCGTCGCCGGGGTTTACCGTCGCGCATGCGCCTGTCCACGATCAAGCTGTCCGGTTTCAAGTCCTTCGTCGATCCGACCACGCTGCACCTGCCGACCAACATGACCGGCGTGGTCGGCCCGAACGGCTGCGGCAAGTCCAACATCATCGACGCCATCCGCTGGGTGATGGGCGAAAGCGCGGCCAGCCGCCTGCGCGGCGATTCGCTGACCGACGTGATCTTCTCCGGCAGCTCGGCGCGCAAGCCGGTCTCGCAGGCCACGGTCGAACTCATCTTCGACAACAGCGATCACACCATCACCGGCGAATACGCCGCGTTCAACGAAATCTCGGTCAAGCGCACGGTGGGCCGCGACGGCCAGAGCGCCTATTACCTCAACGGCAGCAAGTGCCGCCGCCGCGACATCACCGACCTGTTCCTCGGCACCGGCCTTGGCCCGCGCAGCTATTCGATCATCGAACAGGGCATGATTTCGCAGATCATCCTGGCCCGCCCCGAGGAACTGCGCGTCTATCTGGAAGAAGCTGCCGGCATCTCCAAGTACAAGGAGCGCCGCAGGGAAACCGAGACCCGCATCCGTCACACCCGCGAGAACCTGGACCGTCTGGGCGACCTGCGCGAAGAACTGGACAAGCAGCTCCAGCATTTGGCCCGGCAGGCGCGGCAGGCCGAGCAGTACACGGCGATTCAAGCGGAGCGCAAGGTCAAGGATGCCGAATGGAAGGCGCTGGAGTTCCGCGCGCTGGATGGCAAGCTGCAAGGCCTGCGCGAAAAGCTGGCGCGCGAGGAAACCCGCCTTGAACAACTGATCGCCGAACAGCGCGAAGCCGAACGCGAACTGGAAACAGGCCGCACCCGCCGCGAGACCGCCAGCGAAGCGCTGAACGCCGCGCAGGCCGCCGTGTATCAGGTCGGTAGCACGCTGGCCCGTGTCGAACAGCAGATCGCCCATCAGCAGGAGTTGTCCACCCGCCTGCAGCGCGCCCGCGAGGAAGCGCAGACCGCGCTGGCCGAACTGGGCAGCCACATCAGCGGCGACCAGCAGAAATTGGATGTACTGCGCGAAGCCGTGGCCGAGGCCGAACCTAAGCTGGAACTGTTGCAGGAAGAAGACCTGCTGCGGCAGGACGCATTGCGTGACGCCGAAGCGAAGCTGGCCGACTGGCAGCAGCGCTGGGATGCGCACAGCCGCGAGCAGGCCGAGGCCGCCCGCGCCGGTGACGTGGAACGCACCCGCATCGAACATCTGGATCGGCAAATCCTGGATGCCGACCGCCGCCGCGAACAACTCACCGCCGAACGCGCCGGGCTGGATCTGGAGACGCTGGCCGATGCCTTCGCGCAGTTGCAGATCCAGCACGAAACGCAAAAGGAATCGCTGGAATCGCTGACCGAGCAGGTGGAGCAGCGTCGGCAGGCCACCAGCGACGTGCAGGAGCGCCAGCGCAGCACGCAGGCGGAACTGGCCGAACTGCGCAAGCAGGCGCAGGCCGCGCGTGGTCGCTTGGCCTCGCTGGAAACCCTGCAACACGCCGCGCTGGGGCAGGAGCAAGGTGCCGCCAGCGACTGGCTGCGCGCACAGGGTCTGGACGATGCCGCCCGCGTCGGCGAACGCCTGCAGGTGCAAGCCGGCTGGGAAAACGCGGTCGAAGGCGCGCTGGGGCAGTTGATCGAAGCCGTCCTCGTCGATGCTCCGGAGGCACTGGTCGATGCGCTGGGCGAACTCGGCGAAGGCCGGCTGGCGCTGGTTGCGAACGAGGCCGACAACGCACAGTACGCTGCGACTTCGCTGGCGGCGAAGGTGCAGGGGCCGCGCGCGATCCGCCGCCTGCTGTCGCGCCTGCATGCCGCCGATACGCTGAATGATGCCCGCGCGCTGCAATCGCGCTTGGGTGAAGGCGAGTCCGTCATCACCCGCGCCGGCGAACGCCTTGGCGCGGGCTGGGTGCGCGTGGTGCGCTCCGGCGCCGCCAAGCAGGGCGCGCTGCTGCGCGAGAAGGACATCCAGTCGCTGCGTGCGCAGATCGAACAGCACATCGCCCGCGAGCGCGAACTGGAAAGCCTGCTGACCCAGTTGCGCGATCAGGCGTTGGCGGCGGAGCAGCAGCGCGAGGATGCGCAGCGTTCGCTCTACCTCGCGCATCGCGGCGTGTCGGAACTGGCCGGCCAGTTGCAGAGCCAGCAGGGCCGGCTGGAATCGGCGCGCACCCGCATCGAACGCATCGATGCCGAGCTTGCGCAATTGGACGAAGCGCTGGAAGCCGGCAAGCAAGAGGCTGCCGAAGCCCGCATCCGCATCGAGGATGCGGTGGAGCGCATGGGCGCGCTGGAAGATGCGCGGCAGGCGCTGGACAACGAGCGCAGGCAACTGGTCGAAGCGCGCGATGCCGCCCGCAATACCGCCCGCGAATCACGCGACGCGGCACATGCGCTTGCACTGACGCTGGAATCGCAGCGCGTGCAGGTGGTGGCGCTGGCGCAGGCGCTGGAACGCATGGGGGGCCAGCGCGGGCAACTGGATTCGCGCCTTGGCGATCTGGCCGCGCAACTGGCCGAAGGCGATGCGCCGGTGCAGGCGCTGGAAGCCGAGCGCCAGTCCGCACTGGCCGAGCGCGTGCGCACCGAGCGCGAACTGGGCGAAGCGCGTTCCACGCTGGAAGGCATCGACAACGACCTGCGCCAGCACGAACAAACCCGCCAGCAGCGCGATGCACAGGCACTGGAACAGCGTGAGGCCATCGCCCAGCGCCGCCTCGACCAGCAGGCGCTGGCGCTGAAGGCCGAGCAGTTCTCCGCCGCCGTGGTCGAAGCCGGCTTCGTCATGGACGAAGTGCTGAACACGCTGGCCGACGACGCCGACCGTTCCGCATGGGAAAAGACCGTCACCGAACTCGACGCGAAGCTGCGCAGGCTGGAGCCGGTGAACCTCGCGGCCATCGCCGAACACGCCGAGGCCGCGCAGCGCAAGGAATACCTCGATGCGCAGAACGCCGACCTGACCGCCGCGCTGGAAACGCTGGAAGAAGCCATCCGCAAGATCGACCGCGAAACCCGTGGCCGCTTCAAGGACACCTTCGACCGCGTTAACGCCGGCGTGCAGGAACTCTACCCGCGTCTGTTCGGCGGTGGCCATGCCTATCTGGAACTGACCGGCGAAGACCTGCTCGACACAGGCGTTGCGATCATGGCGCGCCCGCCCGGCAAGCGCGTGTCCAACATCTCGCTGCTGTCCGGCGGCGAAAAGGCGATGACCGCGGTGGCGCTGGTGTTCGCCATCTTCCGCCTCAACCCCGCGCCGTTCTGCCTGCTGGACGAGGTGGACGCGCCGCTGGACGAGGCCAACGTGGGCCGCTTCACCGCCATGGTCAGCGAGATGAGCGAGCAGGTGCAGTTCCTGTTCGTCACCCACAACAAGACGACGATGGAAGCCGCGCACCAGCTGTCCGGCGTTACCATGCGCGAACCGGGCGTGTCGCGTTTGGTGTCGGTCGATCTGGCCGAAGCCGCGCGCCTTGCCGCCGAGTAAGGAGAAACGCGGATGTCGGACATGACCCTGCTTCGCATCGGCATCGCGATTGCGATGTCGCTGCTGCTTGGCGCGATCATCTTCTTCGGTCGCAGCCGCAAGGACGGGCAGGGCCGGCGCGTCCCGCGCGAATCCGCGCGCGATGCCGGCGAGCGCACCGAACCCACGCTGGCCGACATCACCGGTGCCGGCGAAGAGGCAG
Source organism: Thermomonas sp. (assembly GCF_047606765.1). Lineage (GTDB taxonomy): Bacteria > Pseudomonadota > Gammaproteobacteria > Xanthomonadales > Xanthomonadaceae > Thermomonas. Next base: position 3,937 of record NZ_JASGED010000064.1, read on the forward strand.
AGCCCGCGCAGGTGGAACTGGCACTGGCCACCGCGCAGGAACTGGGCAAACGCCCCAGCGAACAGTTCGACCGCATCGTCTCGCTGTATGTCGCCGCCAAGGCCGGCAGCACCCTGCGCGGCCCGGACATCGTGGTCGCCGCCGAAAAGGCCGGCCTGACCTTCGGTTACATGGACGTGTTCCATCGGCTGGTGGACGGCAAGCCCGAACTCGGCCCGATCTTCAGCGTCGCCAACATCATCAAGCCCGGCAGCTTCGACATGGCAATGATCGCCGAGGTCGAAACCCCGGCCATCGCCTTCTTCCTGACCCTGCCCGCACCGGTGCCGGCGCTGGACGCATGGGAAACCATGGAGCCCGCCGCGCAGCGCATGGCCGACCTGCTTGACGGCGTGGTGCTGGACGAAGAGCGAAACGCCCTTGGCCGGCAGCGCATCCAGCACATCCGTGACGAACTGCGCGCCTACGACCGCCAGAACGCCGCGCCGCCGCTGGGCAAGACCACGCGCTGGTAGCATTTTTCCTTCTCCCTCCGTGAGAAGGTGGCGCGCAGCGCCGGATGAGGGTTCGGATGCGCACTGAACCCTCATTCCAACCTCTCTCCCAAGGGGAGAGGGGCTTAAAATCGAATGATGTCGATCGTCACCCCCGCCACCCGCATCGCCGACCTCCGCCGCCGCATCGAGGATGCCAACCGGCGCTACCACGAGCTGGACGCCCCGGACATCACCGATGCCCAGTACGACGCGCTGGTGCGCGAGCTGGAGGCACTGGAGCGCGAGCATCCGGAACTGGCCGATGCTGATTCGCCGACGCGCAAGGTCGGTTCCGCGCCGTCCGGCCGCTTCACGCAGGTGGAGCATGCGGTGCCGATGCTGTCGTTGGGCAATGCCTTCAGCGATGAGGAAGTCGGCGATTTCGTGCGCCGCATCCGCGAGCGGCTGGATCGCGATGCACTGGTGTTCTCCGCCGAACCGAAACTCGACGGCCTTGCGATCAGCCTGCGCTACGAGAACGGCGTGTTCGTGCAAGGCGCAACGCGCGGCGACGGCGCAACCGGCGAGGACGTGACCGCCAACCTGCGCACGATTGCCGTGATCCCGCACACGCTGCAAGGCGGCGGCTGGCCGCAGGTGCTGGAAGTGCGCGGCGAGGTATACATGGCGCGCGCCGACTTCGAGCGCTGGAACGAGCATGCGCGCCTGCACGGCGGCAAGGTGCTGGCCAATCCGCGCAACGGCGCGGCGGGTTCATTGCGCCAGATCGATTCCAGATTGACCGCGCAGCGGCCACTGAGTTTCTACGCCTACGGCATCGGGCAGGTCGAAGGCGGCACGCTGCCGGCCACGCATTCGGCCACGCTGGCGAAGCTGCGCGACTGGGGCTTCCCGGTCAGCGATCTTGCAACGGTGGTGCAGGGTGTCGATGGCCTGCTGGGGTATTACAAACGCATCGGCGAAGCCCGCGACGGCCTGCCGTTCGACATCGATGGCGTGGTCTACAAACTAGACGACACCGCCGGCCAGCGCGAAATGGGCTTCGTCTCGCGTGCGCCGCGCTGGGCCATCGCGCACAAGTTCCCGGCGCAGGAGCAGGCGACGGTGCTGGAATCCATCGAGGTGAATGTCGGCCGCACCGGTGCGGTCACGCCGTGGGCGCTGATGCGACCGGTGCAGGTGGGCGGCGTCACCGTCACCCGCGCGACGCTGCACAACGCCGACCACGTTGCGCGGCTGGACGTGCGCAACGGCGACACCGTGATCGTGCGCCGCGCCGGCGACGTGATCCCGGAAGTGGTGCAGGTGGTGCTGGAGCAGCGCCCGCCAAACACGCAACCGTGGTCGATGCCGACGGCTTGCCCGGTCTGCGGCGCGGACGTGGTGCGTGAGGAAGGCGCGGCTGTGTGGCGTTGCTCGGGCGAGTTGAGCTGCCCGGCGCAGCTGGTGCAGTCGGTATTCCATTTCGCCTCGCGCCGAGCGATGGATATTGATGGCTTGGGCGAGCGCTACATCGAATCGCTGTGTGATTTCGGCTACCTGCGCGACGTGTCTGATCTGTATCGACTGACGCTGGACGACCTGCTGGAAATGAAGCGCCGCGCCGACGAGCGCGACGGCACGATTCCGGAAACGGTGAAGGCCGGCAAGGTGGCGACCAAGTGGGCCGACAACCTGATCGAGGCCATCGACGCCAGCCGTGACACCACGCTGGTGCGCTTCCTGTACGCGCTGGGCATCGAACACGTTGGCGAAAGCACGGCGAAGGCGCTGGCGCAGTGGTTCGGCGACCTCGCACTGATCCGCCATCTGCCGTGGCCGCTGTTCAAGCGCGTGCCGGATATCGGCGGCGAGGTGGCACGCGCGCTCGGCCACTTCCTCGACCAGCCCGGCAACCAGCAGGTGATCGACCGCCTGCTGGATCGCGGCGTGCGCATTGGCGATACCCATGCACCGCATCCGAAGCTGGGTAACGCTCTGGATTTGGCGACGCTGCTGGCCGACCTTGATATCCCGAAGATCACGCCGGTGCGCGCCGCGCAGTTGGGCAGTGCCTTCGCCGATGCGCAGGCGCTGCTGGATGCGTCCGCGCACAACCTCGTCACCGCCGGTTTGCCTGCCGACACCGCAAACGCGCTGGTGACATGGTTGGAAGTTGATGCCAACGCCAGTTTGCTGTTGCGCAGCGCACAGGCGCAGGCGGCGTTGCGTTCGCGTTTGCCCGAGCGCAGCGAACAGGCCGCAGGGCCGCTGGAAGGCAAGACCGTGGTGCTGACCGGCACGCTGTCCTCGATGGGCCGCGATGAAGCCAGGGACAAGCTGGAAGCGTTGGGCGCGAAGACCGCAGGCAGCGTGTCGAAGAAGACCAGTTTCGTGGTGGCGGGCAGTGAAGCCGGCTCCAAGCTGGCGAAAGCCGAGGAACTCGGCGTCGAAGTCTGGGACGAGGCGAAGCTGCTGGCGTTTCTGGCGCAGCACGCATGAAGTTCCAACCCGGCCCCGGCTGGCGCGACGGCATTGACGATGCCGGATGGACACCATCCGCCACACGCGACGCCATCCGCCTGCGTGCATGGCTCAACCGTCTGATCCGCGAGTTCTTCCACGTCCGCAACGTGCTGGAAGTGGAAACCCCGGTCATGTCGCTGGCCGGCAATACCGAGCCGAACATCGCCTCGTTCTCCCTGCAATTCTCCGGCCGCACCGACGGCGCGCCGCGCACGCGCTGGCTGCGCACTTCGCCCGAGTTCGCGCTCAAGCGCCTGCTGGCTGCCGGCATCGGCGACTGTTATGAATTGGGTCGCGTGTTCCGCGACGGCGAGGCCGGTGGCCACCACAACCCCGAGTTCACCATGCTGGAGTGGTATCGCGTCGGTTGGGATCACCTTCGGTTGATCGATGAAACTGCCGAACTGGTGCGCGCCGCGCTGGCGCTGATTGGACGCGATGCCACGCTGCGGGTGGCGACGTATCGCGATCTGTATCACGACACCCTAGGCATCGACCCATTCACCGCCAGCGATGAGGAACTGCGCAACGCATTGGGTGATGTGCGCATCGATCCCGATGGCCTGACCCGCGACGACTGGCTGGATCTGCTGATGACCCATCGCCTGCAACCGGGCTTTGCCGCAGATGAACTGCTGGCGGTAGTCGATTACCCGGCATCGCAATGCGCATTGGCGAAGATCGCGCAGCGCGGTGGCGTGCCGGTTGCCGAACGCTTCGAGCTGTATCTCGGCCCGCTGGAACTGGCGAACGGCTACCACGAGTTGCAGGACGCGGCGGAGCAGGCCGCACGTTTCGCTCGCGATCACGCTGTGCGGTGCAACAGAAACGATGTGCTGCCGCCTGTCGATGCGCATCTGCTGGCAGCACTGGAATCCGGCCTGCCGTCCTGCGCTGGCGTTGCGCTAGGCGTGGATCGCCTGCTGATGGCGATGCTGGGTACGGCGCGCATCGCCGACGTGCTGGCGTTTGACTTTCCTCGTTCCTGAATGCGTGATATCCAGTCGTGGGGAATGCCGGGGATTTTTGCCTGCCGTTAATCCGGCACGCCTACATTCGGAAACGAGGATCGCGCCCATGCCGGGCCGAGGAAGGAGGAGCCAGACCATGCGTACCTTGATTGCAGTCGCCGCCACCATGCTTGCCGCGTCGGCCATGGCTCCGGCATCCGCGCAGAGCTACGGCGGCAGCTATGGTTACAACAACGGCTACAACGGTTACGGCGAGATCATCCGCTGTGAATCCAATGACGGTCGCCCGCGGGAATGCAGCACCGGCGGCGGGCGCGTGGCGCTTGAACGGCAGCTCTCGAAAGCGGCCTGTATCGAAGGCCGAAGCTGGGGCTACGGGCGCAATGGCGTGTGGGTGTCGCAAGGTTGCCGCGCCGACTTCCGCGTGCTGGGTTACGGCAACGATTACGGCAACGGACAGTACGATGGTTATGGTCAGACCTTCCGCTGCGAATCCAATGATGGCCGTACGCAGCACTGCATGGTGAACGGTCGCGGTCGCGTTGAACTGGTGCGCCAGCTGTCGAAGAGCGCCTGCATCGAAGGCCGCAGCTGGGGTTCGGATCGCAATGGCGTCTGGGTGGCGCAGGGGTGCCGCGCGGAGTTCGCAGTGAGCAGCCGTGGCGGCTATGACAACGGCTGGGGCAATTCCGGTTATGGTGGCCGTGTGTTCCGCTGCGAGTCGAATGATGGCCGCACCAGCGAATGCGCCGCAAACACCCGCACCGGCGTGCAACTGCTGCGCCAGCTGTCGAAGGCACCCTGCATCCAGGGCCGCAGCTGGGGCTATGGCCGCAATGGCATCTGGGTATCGCAGGGCTGCCGTGCGGAGTTCCGCAGCTACTGAGGCAATGTCTGCTTGCGATGCACGAACCGGCGCCCATGTGGCGCCGGTTTCGTTTTGCGGTGGGATAATGCGGTCATGACGAACCCCATTGACTACGACCGCTACGACCGCATCCGCCCGATTCGCTGGACGGGCGAAGCGCTGGAGCTTCTCGACCAGCGCGCACTGCCGTTCACCGTGGCCTTTGAGACTTGCCGCAGCAGCGATGAAGTCGCTGCCGCCATCCATGCACTGACCGTGCGCGGCGCGCCTGCCATTGGCATCGCCGCTGCGTGGGGCGTGGTATTGGCCGCGCGCGAAGTAGAAGCTGCAGACGGCGCAACAGCTGCTGCGGCGCTTGCGCCGGCAATGCAGCGCCTCAACGCTGCGCGCCCGACCGCGGTCAATCTTGCATGGGCGCTGGCACGCATGCGCCGCGTGCTGGACGCTGCGGGCAGTGACTGGCGCGAGGTGTTGGAACGCGAAGCGCGTGCCATCGAAACCGAAGACCTTGCCGCAAACCGTGCGATGGGCCGCGCCGGTGCCGCACTGATCGAAGCCGGCAGTGGCGTGCTGACCCATTGCAATACCGGCTCATTGGCAACGGCGGGCTTCGGCACCGCGCTGGGCGTGATCCGCGCCGGCGTGGCCGATGGGCGCATCGTGCGCGTGTTTGCTGGCGAGACGCGCCCGTGGAATCAGGGTGCGCGGCTGACCGTGTGGGAACTGCAGCAGGACGGGATTGATGCCACCTTGATTGCAGATGCCGCCGCATCACATCTGATGAAAACCGGGCAGGTGCAGTGGGTCATCGTCGGTGCGGATCGCATCTGCGCCAATGGCGATACCGCCAACAAGATCGGCACCTATCAGCTCGCGATTGCGGCGCGCCACCACGGCGTGAAGTTCATGGTGGTGGCACCGTCTTCGACCGTCGATATGCAGACCGCTTCCGGCGATCTGATCGAGATCGAGGAACGCGACAGCGCCGAGCTGCTTTCGCACAAGGGCGCGCGTACGGTGGCCGAAGGCGTGCGTGCGTGGAACCCGGTGTTCGATGTCACGCCGCACGAGCTGATCGACGCCATCGTCACCGAACAGGGCGTGGTGGAACGGCCTGATGTTGCGAAGATGCGGGCGATTTTTGGCGGATGACGCTTGGTGCCGTCATCCCGGCGAAAGCCGGGATCCAGCCCTTGTCTGACATTCGCACGCAAAAGCTGGATTCCGGCTTGCGCCGGAATGACGAAATTGCGATGAGAAACTTGCTTAACTCCTTGTTTCTTCGTGCAAATCCAGCGTGCGCCAACTGCCGCCGGATGGTATGATTTCACGTTGCTGAAATCCCCTTCGCAAGCGCCTTGCGGGCTGTCTTCCGCAGGCTGCCCGTGGGCCTCGAAACAAGCAGAACACCGACCCCGAACACCGGACGCACGATGACCGATCTCGCCAAGGAAATCATTCCCGTC
>NZ_JASGED010000065.1:0-17447 GCF_047606765.1 Thermomonas sp.
CAAGTTACCTGCGCACACTGTCAAAGATCGAAGGACTTGGCCTCAGCGCCTTGTCCGCCCCAGGAAGAAATCACTTCTGCCCGAGGGAGCCGCACATCATACAAGACTTTTAGGGTCTGTCAACACCATGCGCGGGGGTTTTTGCCGTTCCGATGCCTTGCGGCAGTTTCCGGAAGCGGGTCAATGATTCTAGCGAAGCGCCCGTCGCCTTGGCAAGCCCGCACTGGGCGCTGATGACGTTTTCAGGGGCGTGGTCAGCGGCAACAAGGCGGACGCGGGCGAAGTTGCGCTTGCCGCCCACCGCCAGCACGCCCTCGAAGCCCGGTGCGAACAGGCGCGATGCGTCCTCGAACACCTCGCCATCGATGCGCACTGCACGCTCCTTGAGCTTGCGGCTGCCCTCGGAATTGCCGGGCGCGATGTGGAAGCCGGGCAATTCGACCCGCTTCCACATCAAAGCCGTCGCCTGTCTTCATGGCCTTGCTGGCGATGCTGATGCCCGGCTGGCCGCGATGACTTCGGCAACAAGCCGGCCGAAACCTTCGTTGTCGCCGGTTGGCGACTGCGCACGCGCCAAGCGCACGACCACCAGCCTTTCGGATGGCACCACCGCAATGCGCTGCCCGAGATTGCCGAAAGCGAAGAACGCATCGTCCGGCGCGCCATCGATGTGGCCCAAGCGATGGCCACCACCGCGATTGGTCCACCAGCCGGCACCATAGGCGTAGTCGGTGCCGACGGTTTGGCGCGCCGAAAACCCCACCCAACCCGACGGCAGGATGCGCCGGCCGTTGGCACTACCATCATCGAGATAGAGATTGCCGAAACGCGCCCAATCGCGCGCCGATGCCAGGATGTAGTGCGCGCCAACCGGTGTCCCGGTGACATCCATTTCCATCACCACATGGCGCATGCCAAGCGGTGCGAACAGTTCGCGCATGGCAAAGTCCTGGACGGATCGCGCATCGCCTCCCGCGTGGTCGCGCACGATGCGGGCGAGCAACTGGGTACTGGCACTGCTGTACGCCCAGCGCGTGCCCGGCGTCGCGGCAAGGCGCGCGCGCATGGCATAGCCGGCCATGTCCGGTTCCGTGTAGAACATGCGATTGGAAGGGTCGAAGCCGCTGCCGGTTTCGTCCAGCGCGAGGCCGCTCTGCATGCGCATCAGTTGTTCGATGGTGATCGCCCGGCGCGGATCGCCGCGGCTTGCCCAGGCTGCGACCGGTGCCCGCGCCTGCGCCTGCAGACGCCCCTGCCGCACCAGCACGCCAACCAGCGCATTGAGCACGGACTTGCTCATGCTGAAACCAAGCACCGGCGTGTCGATGTGATAGCCGGGCGCATAACGCTCGGCAATGATGTGCCCGTCGCGCATCACGACCACCGCTTTGGTATGGCGAAGCGGCCCATGCACAGGTTCGGCGAAAGCAGCGTCCAGCGCGGCCGACAGTGGCGCGGACTGCGGCTCGACAGGCGACGTTTCCTCGTCGAAGGCATGCGTCGATACGCCCGCAATCCGGGCATCGGCGATGCCGGGATAGACCAACGCGCAACCCACGCCATCACGGTACACAGCCCGGCTATGCGCAACGCCGAGGAAGGATGCCGCCACCTCACGAATGCGGCGATCCACTTGGTAGCCGATGCCCCAGGCCACCAGCCCGAAACCCGGGCGCGGACGCAGGCTCTCCGTATAGACCACGGCGGGCTCCTGCCCACTGACGAAGGTCTCCGAACACAGGTCGTGCGCCACCGTGCCGGTAGCAACGCGCAACGCAAGGTCGGGACGGAACACCACCCATGCCGCGGCAACCCCCGCAAGCGCGAACGCCATGCCCAGCAACCACCCTGCGCGCCGCGACATGTGTGCAGGCCTCAGGTCGCCCGTAGTCGTATGCGGGCGAAGTTGCGCTTGCCCACCGCCAGCACGCCCTCGAAGCCCGGCGCGAACAGGCGCGATGCGTCCTCGAACACCTCGCCATCGATGCGCACTGCACGCTCTTTGAGCTTGCGGTTGGCCTCGGAATTACTCGGCATCAGGCCCGCCGCCACCAGCAACGCCGCGATGCGCAAGCCTTCCGCCGGTACCGCCACGTCCTGCAGCGGCAGTGAGGACAGATCACCCTCGCCACGCACGGCGGCATGCCAGCCGGTGATGGCGGTTTCGGCGGCGGCGGCATCGTGGAAACGCGCCGCCAGTTCACGCGCCAAACGCAGCTTGACGTCGCGCGGATTGAGCTGGCCGGCGGCGACATCCGCCTGCAATGCGCGGGCTTCATCGACGCCGATTTCGAAACTGAGCAGTTCGATCCACTTCCACATCAAGTCGTCGCCGATCTTCATGGTCTTGGTGACGATGTCGATGGCCGGCTCGGCGATGCCGATGTAATTGCCCAGCGACTTGCTCATCTTGTTGACGCCATCCAGCCCTTCCAGCAGCGGCATGGTCAGCACGATTTGCGGCGGCTGGCCGTGATGCTCCTGCAGGCCACGGCCCATCAGCAGGTTGAACTTCTGGTCGGTGCCGCCGAGTTCGACATCAGCCTTCAGCGCCACCGAGTCATAGCCCTGCACCAGCGGATACAGGAACTCGTGGATGGCGATGGACTGCTGCGCGGCATAGCGCTTGGCGAAGTCGTCGCGCTCCAGCATGCGCGCCACCGTGTGCTGCGCGGCCAGCCGGATCATGTCGGCGGCGGTCATCGCACCGAACCATTCGCTGTTGAAGCGCAGCTCGGTCTTGTCGCGATCCAGCACCTTGAACACCTGCTCGGCGTAGGTCTGGGCGTTGGCCAGCACGTCTTCGCGGGTCAATGGCTTGCGGGTCACGTTCTTGCCGGTGGGGTCGCCGATCATCCCGGTGAAGTCGCCGATCAGGAAGATCACCTGATGGCCGAGATCCTGGAACTGCCGCATCTTGTTGAGCAGCACGGTGTGGCCGATGTGCAGGTCGGGCGCGGTCGGGTCGAAACCCGCCTTGACCCGCAGCGGACGGCCAAGCTTGAGGCGCGCTTCGAGTTCCTCGCGCTTGAGGATTTCATCACTGCCACGGGCGATCAGGTCGAGGGCTTGCTGCAATTCGGACACGGGACAACTCTCTGGGCGACGCTGTGATGCGCGTGATTATGAATGGGGAATCGGCCGCGTTAACTGACCGTTAAACCGTGACATTGAAAAACATTCGAAGATTCAACGAGTTGACGCATGTTCTTCGCATGACTATGGTAGCGCGTTGACGCATTCGTCACAGCAATGGGGACGATACACATGACGGATTCGCACCACGACGCCGTGCGCCGGGAAAATCTGGAACGCGCCCGCGCCAATGCGGATGTACCCGCTTCCCGTTCCATCCCGCATCCCTTCAACGCCGGTCGCTGGACGCGCCGCGACTGGGCGCATGCCAGCCTGATCGCCACCATCGGCGTGTTGCTGGCCGCTATCGTGCCCGGCTTTTCCACTGCCCTTGAAGGCGGCGCGCAAAATGCGCAGCGCATGACCCTGTCGCTGGGCCTGCCCAAGCTGGGCAAGCAGGGCAGCAATCAGGATCGGTGGCAATCGGTCACGCTCAAGAAAGGCCAGACCTTGAGTGGGGTGTTCGAAGAACTGGGCATCCCCTACGACCAGCTCGAAAAGGTGATGCAGCACCCGAAGATCAAGCCGGCGCTGCGCAAGCTGCGGCCTGGCACGGTGATGAGCTTCAACCTGCCTGCCGACGGCAGCGTGCGCGCGATGCGCTTCGAGGCTGGTATCGGGATTGGCGAGGAAGCCATCGAACTGGAGTTTGACGGCGATGCCCTGCGTGAGCGGGCACTGCCGATGGAAATCACCACCCGTACCGTGGTGTTGAGCGGTGAAGTCGGGCGCTCGCTGTTTGCCTCCGCACGCAAACTGGGCCTTGGCAGCGCGCAGCTCAACCAGCTCACCGACGAGATGTTCAAGTACGACATCGACTTTGATTCCGATCTGGACGATGACGACCGCTTCAGCGTGGTGGTGGATCAGACCTGGAAGAACGGGCAACTGGTGAAGACCGGCCCGGTGCTGGCCGCGACCTTCACCGTGGACGGCAAGCAAAAGAGCGCGTTCCGCCACCTGCGCGACGGCAAACCGGAATACTTCACGCCGGATGGCCGCTCGCTGAAGCGCCCCTTCATCCGCATGCCGATCCCGTATGCACGCATCAGCTCCGGCTTCGGCGTGCGCAAGCACCCGGTGCTCGGGCGGATGCGCGGGCACATGGGCATCGACTACGCCGCCGGCGCCGGCACGCCGATCATGGCCGCCGGCGACGCACGTGTGGAGTTCGTGGGCCGCAAGGGGGGCTACGGCAATGCGGTAATCCTCAACCACGGCGGCGGCAAGACTACGCTGTACGGGCACATGTCGCGCTTCGCCAAGATCCGGCCGGGCCAGCGCGTGGCGCAGGGCACGGTGATCGGCTACGTGGGCAGCACCGGCATGTCCACCGGCCCGCATCTGCATTACGAGTTCCGGGTCAACGGCGTCCACAGGAACCCGCTGAAGATGACCCTGCCACCGCCAACGCCGCTGCAGGGCGAGGCGCTGGTGGCGTTCAAGAACGAAACCCGCCGCGCGCTGGACAAGATCCGCGAGGTGGAAGACATCGTGTTCCAGCTGGACGACGACAGCCGTCTGGCCAGCACGGATAAAACCGCAGCGCCGCAGAAGAAGGGCTGATGCCGCCGGCGATGCGATACTGCATCGCATGCCTTCCCTCTATCTCGGCCTGATCTCCGGCACCAGCGCAGACGGCATTGATGCCGCGCTGGTGCGTTTCCATGACGACGATGCGCATGCACGCCCGGAACTGGTGTTCGGGCGCACTAGCCCGTGGCAACCGGAATTGCGTGAAAAGCTGGTGGCGCTGGGCCAGCAAGCGTCGACGCTGACGCTGGACGAAGTGGGCGAACTGGACGTGCGGATCGGGCGCGCGTTTGCCGATGCCGCACTTGCAGTCATCCGCGACAGTGGCGTGGCGCGCGATGACATCGCCGCGATTGGCTCGCACGGGCAGACCCTGCGGCATCGCCCGCATGGCGATGCGCCGTTCACCCTGCAACTGGGCGATCCGGCCAGCATCACCGAGCGCTGCGCGCTGCCGGTGGTGGCGGATTTCCGCAGCCGCGACGTGGCGGCCGGTGGACACGGTGCGCCGCTGGTGCCGGCCTTCCACGCCGCCGTGCTGCACGATGCCGGCGAAGACCGCGCCGTATTGAACCTGGGCGGCATCGCCAATTTCACCCTGTTGCCGGCGCGTGGCGCGGTGCGTGGTTTCGACACCGGCCCGGCCAACGGGCTGATGGATGCGTGGTGCCTGCGCCACACCGGCAAGCCTTATGACGAAGGTGGCGCATTCGCGGCGCAGGGCCGCATCGACAACGCGCTGCTGGCCCGGCTGCTGGACGAGCCGTGGTTCGCGCTGCCGCCACCGAAATCAACCGGGCGCGACCAGTTCCATCTGGATTGGGTGATGTCGAAACTGCGCGGCGACGAATCACCCGCCGACGTGCAGGCCACCTTGCTGGCGCTGACCGCGCGCAGCGTGGCCGATGCCCTGCGCGCGGCGCAGCCCGGCACGCGCCGGGTCATCGCCTGCGGTGGCGGCGTACACAATCCACTGCTGATCGCCGCGCTGGCCGAGGCGATGCCGAAAGCTGCGATCGAATCCAGCGTACTGCACGGGCTGGATCCGGATTTCGTGGAGGCGATGGCGTTTGCCTGGCTGGCGCGCGCGTTCCTGCGCGGACAACCCGGCAACCTGCCCGCCGTGACCGGCGCCGCCGGCCCGCGCGTGCTGGGCGCGCTGTATCCGGCCTGAGTTATTTGCGGCCGATCATGCCGAAGGCCGCATCCGGCACCTTCTGGATCTGCTCGATGGCCTGCTTCAACGCAACCTGCTCGCGGGTGTTGAGCAGATGCTTGCGCACGCGGTCTTCGATGGCATCGATGCCGATGGTCAGCGCTTCGGTGGCAACGGCATCAACGGTGAAGCCTTGCAGTTCCGCCAACCGGCGGATGCGTTCATCCAGCTTCGGGCGGATGTTGTGGATGGTGAGATCGGTCATGACAGGGGTTTCCATGCTGCGCGGGGGAACGCAGTACGTTATCTACCCTGTCTGCCCGCCATCGGCAAGCCGTGCCGCCACCCGCACGCGCAGCTGGCGCGCCAGCAGCAGGCACAGCAGCAACGCCGGCAAGCCCGCCAGCGCCGTGCCGATGAAGAACAGCGCATAGCCACCGGCCACGCCGTGACGCGCCTGCAACCACTCCACCGCGACCCCGGAAAAGCCCTTCAACACCTTGCCAAGCAGCGCATAGAACGAACTGAGCAGCGCATATTGCGTGGCGGTGTAACCGATGCTGGTCAGGCTGGACATGTAGGCCACCAGCGCGGTGCCGGCAAACCCGGTGGCGAAGCCGTCGATTGCCATCGCCGCGATGAACACGCCAGAGTCGCCATTGGCCCAGGCTACCCATGCGAACGCCGCATTGGAGCCGGGGCCAAGGATCGCACCGGCCAGCAAGGTCGGCACGAAACCAAAACGCACCGCGCTGAAACCGGCAGCGGCGATGCCCAGCACCGAGACAGCCAACCCCAGCGAGGCACGCACCTCGCCAACGAACGCCTTGCTGATGCCGATGTCCGCGTAGAACGGATTGTTCATCGGCCCCATCACGAAATCCGGCAGGCGATACAGGCTGATCGCCGCCAGCATCAGCAGCGCCCATTTGCCGTGGGTGCGGAAGAACGCGAGGAATGGCCCGACGATGGCATCGAACAATCCGGACAGCGTCCACAACGAAGCATGCGACGCAGCATCGGTTACCTGCGATGCACGCGGCTCGCGCGCAAGGAACAACGCAGCCAGCACGCCCACGCCCATCAGCGCGACCATCACCCAATACGAAGGTGCCCAGCCAATGTGTGCGGCCAGAATCAGGATCAGCGCGTCGGTCACCAGCAGCGCAGTGCGATAGCCGATCTGGGTGCCCGAGGTGAGCAGCCCGAGTTCCTCGGTGTCGTCGGCAATCTCGATGCGCCAGGCATCGATCACGATGTCCTGCGTGGCCGAGGCAAACGCAGCGACCAGTGCCATCGCGCCGAACAGCACCAACCCGCCTTCCGGCTGCACGATCGCCATGCCCGCCAGTGCAGCGGCAACCACGAGCTGCGACAGCAGCATCCAGCCGCGCCTGTGCCCCAATCGACCTAGCAAAGGCACATTGGTCTTGTCGAGCAATGGCGCCCACAGGAACTTCAGCGTGTAGGCCAGCCCGACCCACGACAGGAAGCCGATCGCCGACAGCTCGCTGCCGCCTTCGCGCATCCAGTAGCCCATGGTGTTGCCGACCAGATACAGCGGCAGGCCGGACGAGAAGCCCAGCAGCAGCATCGCCAGCACCTTGGGCTGGCGCAGCGCGCGCAGCACATCGCGGGTGGTGGTGCGGCGCGGCGCATCGGTGCTCATTCGGCGTACTCCACAAGACACGGCGCGTGGTCGGAGAACTTCGGCTCCGGGAAAATCTCCGCCGAGCGGATGCTGGCCGCGATGCCGGGCGTGGCGATCTGGTAATCGATGCGCCAACCGACGTTGTTGGCGCGCGCGGCACCGCGCTGCGACCACCACGAGTATTCGACGGCATCCGGCTTCGCCACCCGGAAGGCATCCTTCCAGCCGTGCTGCGGCGGCACGATCAGGCCATCGTGGCAACCATCGGCAATCATCCCGCTCAACCATGCGCGCTCGTGCGGCAGGCAGCCGGAGTTCTTCTGGTTGCCGGTCCAGTTCTTGATGTCGTTGCGCGCGCGGACGATGTTCCAGTCGCCGCACAGCACGTATTCGCGGCCGCTGGTTAGCCACTTGTCCATGATCGGCTTCAACCAGTCCATCACTTCCTCCTTGAAGCCCTGGCGCAATTCGCCGGAGCTGCCGGAGGGGATGTAGAAACTCACGACGCTCACGTTCCCGAAGCGCGCCTCGATATAGCGGCCCTCGTCATCGAACGGTGCCCAGCCCAGCGAGGTGCGCACTTCGTCCGGTTCGCGCCGGCTGTAGATGGCAACGCCGCTGTAACCCTTCTTGGTCGATGCGTCCTTGAACCACGCCTTGTAACCTGCGGGGCGGAACACGGCATCGGTGAGTTGATGCGCCTGCGCCTTGGTTTCCTGCAGGCAGAGCACGTCGATGTCCTGCCCGGCGAACCAGTCGAAGAAGCCCTTGCTGGCCGCCGAGCGCAGGCCATTGGCGTTGAAGCTGAGGATGCGCATGCGATCCCTTGTCCGGAGCAAGGCCGCAGCGTAGCCCATGCGCCACCTGCCGCGACAGTCCGGCGCGTGGGAGAATTGCCGGATGAGCGACGCCAACCACCGCACCCGTTTCCTGCAACTGGCACTGCGCGCGCAGGCGCTGCGCTTCGGCGAGTTCACCCTGAAGTCCGGGCGCATCAGCCCGTACTTCTTCAATGCCGGGCGCTTCGATTCCGGCGCAGCGCTGGCCGGGCTTGCCGCCTGCTATGCCGATGCGGTGGATGCCGCGGCGCTCGACTTCGACCTGCTGTTCGGCCCGGCCTACAAGGGCATCCCGCTGGCGACGGCGCTGGCCTGCGAATACGCCCGCCGTGGGCGCGACCTGCCGCTGGCGTTCAACCGCAAGGAAGCCAAGGCGCACGGCGAAGGCGGCACGCTGATCGGCGCGCCACTGGCCAGCAAGCGCGTGTTGATTGTCGATGACGTCATCACCGCCGGCACTGCCATCCGTGAGGCGCTGGCGATCATCGGCGAGGCGGGCGGCACGCCTGCCGGTATCGTGATTGCGCTGGACCGGCAGGAGCGCGTGCGCGAGGACGCGGGCGAATCCGCAGCACAGGCGGTGACGCGCGAACACGGTATCCCGGTGGTGGCGGTGGCCGGGCTGGCCGACCTGCTTGCATTCGCCGGCGAAAGCGCGGAACTTGGGCAGCATCGCGATGCCCTGCTCGCCTACCGCGCGCGCTACGGTATCGCCTGAATCCCGAAACACGACCGCCACGAGGGGCCGTCATGTCGCAATTGCGTGCAATCGCCGGTATCGCCATCGCGCTGACCTTGCTCCACCACGGGCAGGCGCTCGCGCAGGCCAAACCCGCCGCCAGCAAGAAGATCTACTGCTGGAACGAAGGCGGCAAGAAGGTCTGCGGCGATGCGCTGCCGGCTTCCGCCGCCAACAGCGCGCGCACCGAGATCAGCACCAAGAGCGGCATGACCACCGGGCGCGTGGATCGCGCGCTGACCGATGACGAACGCACCGCCGCCGAAATCGCCGCCGCCGCTGCGCGCAAGCAGGCCGAGGCCATCGCCGCGCAGGAGCGCCGCGACCTGGCGATGGTGGATTCGTACACGACCGAGAACGACCTGCGCCGCGCCTACGGCGAACGCATTTCGCTGCTGGACGAAACCATCAAGTCGAGCAAGATGGGCATCGGCGGCCTGCGCCTGAGCCTGCTGTCGGAATTACGGCAGGCCGGCGATCAGGAACTGGCCGGCGCGCCCGTGACCAAGCGACTGACCGATTCCATCCGCGGCCAGCATGCAGAACTGCTGCGGCAGCGGCAGATCCTGTCGGCGCAGGAGGAAGACCGCGCCGCGTTGAAGCGTGAGTTGCTGGATTCGGTGCGCCGCTATCGCGAGATGAAGGGCGAAGCCAAAGACACCGCGGCACCGCAGCCGGCAGCGGAAGCCGCCCAAAGCTGATCCGCATTCGCGCAGCGGGCAGGCATTGCGCCTGCCCGTGGTGACATATCAGAACGGCAGTTCCAGCGTGGGATCCAGCGCCAGCAATTGCTCACGGAACAGCTTCTGGATACGGGCCAGCGCCTGCGGGCTGTCGGCATCGAACCGCATCACCAGCACCGGCGTGGTGTTGGAGGCGCGCACCAACCCCCAGCCGTCCGCCCAGTCCATGCGGATGCCGTCAATGCTGGTCTGCCGCGCGCCCTCGAAGCTGGCCATGATGCGGAAACGGTCAACGAAGCCGTGCGGGTCGTCGTCCGGCGCAGGCACCTTGATTTCCGCCGTGGAGACGCCGTCCGGCAGGGCTTCGAACACGTCCTCCGCTGGCTGGCCACCGGCATCGAGGATTTCCAGCAGGCGCGCGGCGGCATAGATGCCATCGTCGAAGCCGAACCAGCGCTCGGCGAAGAAGAAGTGGCCGCTCATCTCGCCGGCCAGCTCGGCTTCTGTTTCGCGCATCTTGGCCTTGATGAGCGAATGCCCGGTCTTCCACATCAGCGGGCTGCCGCCGTGGCGCAGGATGTGCGCAGGCAGGCGTCCGGTGCATTTCACGTCGTACACGATCACCGCGCCGGGGTTGCGCTCCAGCACGTCGGCGGCAAACAGCATCAGCAGGCGATCCGGGAAGATGTACTTGCCCGACTTGGTGACCACGCCCAGGCGGTCGCCATCGCCATCGAAGGCGATGCCGAGGTCGGCATCCAGCCGCTGCACCATCTGCACCAGCGCTTCCAGGTTGTGCGGCTCGCTGGGGTCGGGATGGTGGTTGGGGAAGTTGCCGTCGATCTCGCAGAACAGCGGCGTCACATCGGCACCGATAGCCTCCAGCACGCGCGGGCCCAGCACGCCGGCCACGCCATTGCCGGCATCCACCACCACCTTCAACCGCTGGCCGATCTGGATGTCGCTGGCGATGCGCTGCACGTATTCGTTGCCGATGCTGCGCTCGTTCAGCGCACCCGGCACGTCCGCGTCCAGCAGGCGGTCATCGGCGATGCGTGCGTGCAGGTCGGTGATCGCCTTGCCGGACAGGGTTTCGCCGCCGACCACGATCTTGAAGCCGTTGTAATCCGGCGGATTGTGGCTGCCGGTGATCGACACGCCGCAGCCGGTGCGCAGGTGGTAGCAGCCGAAATACACCACCGGCGTGGGTGCCATGCCGATGTCGATGACGTTGCGACCGGCCTTGCGCAGGCCGGTAATCAGGCCTTGCGCCAGTTCGGGGCCGGACAGGCGACCATCGCGACCGACCACGATGTCCTCCAGCCCTTGGTCGGCCATCAGCGAGCCGATGGCCTGGCCGATCAGTTCGGCCACGCCGGCATCCAGCGACAGGCCGATCTGGCCGCGAATGTCGTAGGCGCGGAAGATGCGATGGTCGATGACCACCGGGCCTCGCGGCGGGAGCTCCGGTTCGATGTCACCAAGCAGGCGCTCGTGCGCTTCCGTCGTTTCCACCGGTACTGGCCGGCGATCAACCGGCGGCGCTTCGATCTGCAATTCGGCCAGAGTCGGGCCTTCGACCTCTGCGGCCACACCGCCACGCCGGCCCAGCAAGCGCGGGCGCACGATCACCCACAGCCACGCCGCCAGCAATACCAGAATGCTGCCCAGCCCCACCGATGCCATGCCGCCCAGCTGGAATGGCGTGGCAGCGGGATCGGGCACCGAGGCGGCAATGCGCAGGTCGCTGTCCGGCACCTTCGCCGCCATCGCTTCGGCGGCATTGTTGAGTGCGGTATCACCACGCTCGATCACGCTGCGGCTACCCTGGCGCAGGGCCAGATAGGTCTTTTCCGGCACCACCGGGCCTTCCACCCCACTGAGCATGCGGGTCAGCGGCAGTTCCAGATACACCACCATCGGCCCTACCTTGCCGTTCACGGGTGCCGCCAGCGCCAGCTGTTGCTCGCTGCCGTTGCGCACGATCCGCGCCTGTGGCTTGCCTTCCAACAGCGCCGCCTCCGACACGGCCAGCGTGCCAAAGCCCTTGCCCGGCAAGCCGTCGTACAGCGCGTTCATGTCCGCCGGCCACAATTCGGCACGCTTGAGGCCTTCCCAGTCCTTCTTCAGCACGGCCAGCGCCGCCGCATGATCGTCCGCCGCCAGCGCCGTCTTGAAACCTTCGGATGCCAGCCGTTTCGCCAGTTGCTGGCGTTCATCGTTGAGCGTGCGCCGCACTGCCGATACCGCATCGTCCCGCGCCATCTCCAGGTTCTGATGGCGGGCGTCATCGCGCAGGCGCAACCCGCCCGCGAACAGGCACCACACGCCCAGCGCCAGCAGCAGGGCCACCAGCAGCGGCAGCGAACGCGCCGCCTGCGCCGGGTCGATCTGCAGCTTGCGCCGCACCTCGTCGCCGTCGCCTTCGTCCTTCTTGCCACCCAAGCCGAACAGAGCCATCTGCATTCCCCAGTCAGCGCACGCCGGTATGGCCGAAGCCACCTTCGCCACGCGCACTTTCCCCGAAAGTATCCACCACTTGCAGCACTGCGCGCACGATGGGCAGCAACACCAGCTGGGCAATGCGGTCGCCGGGCTGGATGGTGAACGCCGCGTCGCTGCGATTCCAGGTGCTGATCATCAGTGGCCCCTGGTAGTCGGCATCGATCAGGCCGGTGCCATTGCCCAGCACGATGCCGTGTTTGTGGCCCAGCCCGGAGCGCGGCAGGATCACCGCGCACAGCCCCGGATCGCCGATGTGGATGGCAAGCCCGGACGGGATCAGCGCGGTTTGCCCCGGTGCCAGTGCCAGCGGCACATCCAGCGCGGCGCGCAGGTCCATGCCGGCGCTGTGTTCAGTGGCATAGGCCGGCAGCTCCCATTGCGCGCCGAAGCGCGCATCCAGCACCTTCACCTGCAACATGTGCGAAGCCGCGTGCATTCAGTTCTCCAGCCTGGCCGCGACCAGTGCCAGCAGGTCGCGCGCCAGTTCCGCCTTGGGTGCCGGGCCCAGCGCGCGCTGGCCGGCGTGGTCGATCACCAGCAGCGCGTTGTCGTCGCTTTCAAAGCCGCTGCCCTGCTGGCCCACGCGGTTGGCGCAGATCATGTCCAGCCGCTTGCGCGTGAGCTTGCCGCGCGCGTAGTCGGCCACGTTGTCGGTTTCCGCCGCGAAGCCCACCACCAGCGCAGGCCGCTGCGCGTGCGCGGCGACCTCGGCCAGGATGTCGCGGGTCTTCACCAGTTCCAGGGTCAGGGTGTCCTGCCCCGGCTGCTTCTTGAGCTTGTTCGCGGACGCCGCGCGCGGGGTGAAATCGGCCACTGCCGCCGCGCCGATGTAGGCATCGCAAGGAAGCCCAGCCATCACTGCATCGAACATCTGCGCCGCGCTGCGCACATCGACACGCTGCACGCCCGGCGGCGTGGGCAGATGCACGGGGCCGGCCACCAGCAGCACCTCGGCACCCTGCGCTGCCGCCTCCGCCGCAATCGCAAACCCCATCTTGCCGCTGCTGCGGTTGCCCAGAAAACGCACCGGGTCGATGTCCTCATAGGTCGGCCCGGCGCTGACCAGCAGCCTGCGGCCCGCCAGCAACGCGCTCATGCGCCGGCTCCCAGCTCGGCCACGATGCGCAGCGGCTCGGCCATCCGCCCCGGGCCGGATTCGCCTTCGGCCAGCGGGCCGTCGTCCGGGCCGATCACCTGCACGCCGCGCGCCTGCAAGGTGGCGACGTTCGCCTGCGTGGCCGGGTGCCGCCACATGCGGTGGTTCATGGCCGGCGCGATGGCGATGGGCGCGTCGGTCGCCAGACACAGCGTGGACACCAGATCGTCGGCCATGCCGTGCGCGAGTTTTGCGATGGTGTTGGCGGTGGCCGGCGCCACGATCACCTGCTGCGCCCAGCCGGCCAGTTCCAGATGGCCCATCGCGGCCTCGGCGGATGCGTCCCACAGCGAACTGCGCACAGGCCGATGCGACAGCGCCTGAAAGGTCTGCGCACCGACGAAGCGCTGCGCGTTTTCGGTCATCGCCACCTGCACCTCGGCCCCGGCATCACGCAGCCGGCGCACCAGCTCGGCGCTCTTGTACGCGGCGATGCCGCCGCACACGCACAGCAGCACACGGCGGTCGCGCAGGTTGCCGTTGGCGGCATGCATCGGGCAATTCCCTGACCGTGGAGTGGGCATTCAGCTTACCCGATGCCGGCCCATTCGCCGATGCCGCCGCGTGATCGCGCCATGCACGCTGCCCACATGCACATCCGCGACTGGCCAGAAACCGAACGTCCCCGCGAAAGGCTGCTGGCGCATGGCCCCGGCAACCTGTCCGATGCCGAACTGCTGGCGATCTTCCTTGGCTCCGGCACCGCCGGCCGCGACGCCGTGACCAGCGCGCGCGACCTGCTGGCCGAACACGGTGGCCTGCGCCCGCTGCTGGACCGCGAACCGAAGGCGCTGACCCGCCTGCACGGCATCGGCCCGGCCCGCGCCTGCGCGCTGGCGGCGGCACTGGAGCTGGGGCATCGCCACCTTGCCGCACAACTGGAACGCGGCGAGGCACTGGGCAATCCGGACGCGGCGGGCGTCTATTTCGCCCAACGCCTGCGCGGACGCGCGCATGAAGTCTTCGCCGTGCTCTACCTCGACAGCCGCTACCGCTCGCTGGGCTGCGAGGAACTGTTCCACGGCACCATCGACAGCGCCGAAATCCACCCGCGCACCGTGGTGGAACGCACGCTGGCGCACGGCGCGGCAGCGGTGATGGTGTCGCACAACCACCCCAGCGGCAATCCCGAACCCAGCGCCGCCGACCGCGCCCTGACCGTTCGCCTCAAGCAGGCGCTGGCGCTGGTGGACGTGAAGTTGCTGGACCACTTCGTGATCGGCGACGGGCCACCACTTTCAATGGCGAAGCGGGGGTTGGTGTGAGGTGCCTGAACCCAACATGGAGATGAGGACATGACGACCAAGGCACCGGAGCAGCCACTTGAACGCATCGAGTCCTGCATCCACTGGATTCGCGGCGAGAAGGTCATGCTCGACGACGATCTGGCGGTGCTCTACGGCGTGGAGGTCAGGGTTCTGAATCAGGCCGTGAAACGCAATATCGAGCGGTTCCCGGATGACTTCATGTTCCAGATATCCGAAGACGAGCTGCAAAACTTGAGGTCACAAATTGTGACCTCAAGTTGGGGCGGGCGCCGCTATCAGCCCTATGCGTTCACCGAGCAAGGCGTTGCCATGCTGTCCGGCGTGCTGAAAAGTCCGCGTGCAATCGCGGTCAACATCGAAATCATGCGTGCATTCGTGCGGATGCGCCGAATCCTTGCAGAAAACAAGGAACTGGCACGCCAACTGGCAGCGCTGGAACGCAAATACGACGACCAGTTCAAGATCGTGTTCGAGGCCATTCGCCAGCTCATGACCCCGCCCGAACCCAAGCGGCGACCGATCGGGTTTGTGACGCCGAAGTAGGCCAGGCAGCAGACCAATGCCCGCGACCCCATCGCGTACAATGCCCGACCGTTTGAAACCCAGCTTCGAGTTTTCGTGAAAGCCCAGCTCCGCGCCCTGATCGAACAGGGTCTGTCCGCCCTGCGCAGTGCAGGCACCCTGCCCGCCAGCTCCAATGCA
Source organism: Thermomonas sp. (assembly GCF_047606765.1). Classification (GTDB taxonomy): domain Bacteria; phylum Pseudomonadota; class Gammaproteobacteria; order Xanthomonadales; family Xanthomonadaceae; genus Thermomonas. Next base: position 15,368 of record NZ_JASGED010000065.1, read on the forward strand.
GATACGTCTGCCTCGCCCGATTTCGTGATCGAGCGACCGAAGGAGCGCGCGCACGGCGACTTCTCCACCAACGCGGCGATGCTGCTGGCGAAGGCGGCGCGCGGCAATCCGCGCGCGCTGGCGCAGCAACTGGTCGAAGCGCTGCCGGCTTCGGACGCCATCGCCAAGGTGGACATCGCCGGCCCCGGCTTCATCAACTTTCACCTGACCCCCGCCGCGTGGCAGCAGCAGGTGCGCGACATCCACGCGGCAGGCGCGGCGTTCGGTCGCAACGCCAGCGGCGGCGGCAAGACCGTGGGCGTGGAATACGTGTCCGCCAACCCCACCGGCCCGCTGCATGTCGGTCATGGACGTGCGGGTGTAATCGGCGACTGCATCGCCCGGGTGATGGCCGCCAACGGCTGGAACGTGAAGCGCGAGTTCTATTACAACGATGCCGGCGTGCAGATCGAGAATCTCGCACGTTCGACGCAGGCGCGCGCCAAGGGCGTGAAGCCGGGCGATGCCGACTGGCCGGCGGATGCCTACAACGGTGATTACATCGCCGACGTGGCTGCCGCCTACCTGCGCGGTGATTCGGTCGAAGTCGAAGGCCATGTCACCACCGGCAAGAATGATGCCGACGACACTGATGCCATCCGCAAGTTCGCCGTTGCCTATCTGCGCCGCGAGCAGAACGACGACCTGGCCGCGTTCGGCGTGTCCTTCGACACCTACTATCTGGAATCCTCGCTGTACGCCGATGGCAAGGTGGAGGAAACCGTGCGCACGCTGATCGCCAAGGGCCACACCTTTGAGGACGGTGGCGCGCTGTGGTTGCGCACCACCGACTTCGGCGATGACAAGGACCGCGTGATGCGCAAGTCCGACGGCACCTACACCTATTTCGTGCCGGACGTGGCCTATCACCTGAGCAAGTGGCAGCGCGGCTATGAGCGCGCGGTGACCGAACTCGGCGCGGATCATCATGGCTCGCTGGCGCGCGTGCGTGCGGGCCTGCAGGCGCTGGATTGCGGCATCCCCACAGGTTATCCCGATTACGTGCTGCACCAGATGGTCACGGTGATGCGCGGCGGCGAGGAAGTGAAGCTGTCCAAGCGCGCCGGTTCCTACCTCACCCTGCGTGATCTGATCGATGAAGCCGGGCGCGATGCAACCCGCTGGTTCCTGGTCGCGCGCAAGCCGGATTCGCAGCTCACCTTCGACATCGACCTTGCGCGTTCGCAGAGCAACGACAACCCGGTGTTCTACGTGCAGTACGCGCACGCGCGCGTTTGCAGCCTGCTGCGGCAGGCCGGCGAGAAGGGCTATGCGTTCGATGCCGGCAACGGCGCGGCCTCGCTGCACCTGCTCGACGATGCGCCGGCGCAGGAACTGATGCGCGAACTGTCGCGCTATGCCGAAGTGGTGGAAGCCGCAGGCACGACGCTGGAACCACATCTGATCGCGCAATACCTGCGCGAACTCGCCAATGCCTTCCACGGCTGGTATCACGCCTCGCCGGTGCTGGTTGAGGACGCTGCGTTGCGTGATGCGCGGCTTGCATTGGCACTGGCCACGCGGCAGGTTCTGGCCAACGGCCTTGACTTGTTGGGCGTATCGGCACCGGAGAGCATGTAATGGCGGCACGACGCGGCAAGTCGCAGGCGCGACGCAACCAATCCAACGGCCTGCCAGGCTGGGCATGGCTGGTCATCGGCGTGCTGGTCACCCTGCTGGCGGTGCTGCTGGTGCCGCGCCTGCTGAAATCCGAAGGTGGCGACGGCTTCTTCCGTCCCAAGCCGAACCCCGACGCGCTGCCCGCTGCCATCAGCGAGGCCGGCGAAGCCATCGCGCCCGATACCGCGCCCACCAGCGGCACCATCGCCAAGCCCGTCGATGCGGACAACAAGCCGAAGCAGACCCAGTACGACTTCTACACCCTGCTGCCGGGCGAGGAAGTGGCGATGAGCGATGCCGAACTGGCCGCAAGCGCCCGCGCCGAAGCGGCGGCGCAAGCCCGCGCCGCACGCGAAACCGCCGCTGCTGCGGCAGCCGTGGCCGCAGGTGCCGATGCCGCCGCCCTGCCCCCACCGGTCGG
>NZ_JASGED010000066.1:0-11100 GCF_047606765.1 Thermomonas sp.
CCAAAACGCTCCGCACCCACCTTCGTCAGCGCCGCCGTCAGCGTCGTCTTGCCGTGGTCCACGTGACCGATCGTGCCCACGTTCACGTGGGGCTTGGTGCGCTCGAACTTACCCTTTGCCATGGCTGCCTGTCTCGATGACGGTATGGAGTTGGTGACTGCTGGTGGAACGGCGGCGGCGCCTGCGACGCCGCCGGCGGACGCATCCGCCTGTGTTGGTGCTCACGAATGGAATCGAACCATCGACCTCCTCCTTACCAAGGAGGTGCTCTACCGACTGAGCTACGTGAGCAGGTTTTTGCAGCGGGGCCTTGCAATGCAATGGTGGAGCGGGAGACGGGAATCGAACCCGCGCTAGTAGCTTGGAAGGCTACAGTTCTACCATTGAACTACTCCCGCGCCGGGAGGCCCTGCCGTGTTGCGCCACCGGCTGGTAAGACCGATGGGTACCGCGAAATCCTGTGAAGCTGGTGGAGGGAGGTGGATGGCTGCGGCGCTACGCGCCTTGGCCCTGCTACAACCCAACGACCTGATACAGCAATAACCTTGGAACCTGGTGGAGGGAGGTGGATTCGAACCACCGAAGGCGTAAGCCAGCAGATTTACAGTCTGCCCCCGTTGGCCGCTTGGGTATCCCTCCGAATTGTTTCGATGGAAGGCAAGCAGCCCCTCCAAAGAGCCCGCAATTTTGACCCCCGCCTGCGGGACTGTCAACGGTTAGATGCGGGATTTTCCGGCTGACAGGAAATCGGCAAGCGGGCGAAGGCCCTGCCAGAAGCATTGCGCCGTGGCGAGTGAAGCGCAGGCGGGATGCGCGAAGAGCGCAGCTGCCGATGTGGGCTTGCGGGCCCATGAGGCGGCGAGCACCGCCGCGCGCCCGCATGCGCGAGCGCAGCAGGCGCAATCAGACGTTGAAGCGGAAATGGAGAATGTCGCCCTCTTGAACGCGGTATTCCTTGCCTTCAAGGCGTAGCCGCCCCGCATCCCGCGCCCCGGCTTCGCCCCGATACTTGATGAAGTCGTCGTAGCCGATCGTTTCGGCGCGGATGAAGCCCTTCTCGAAGTCGGTATGGATCACGGCAGCGGCCTGCGGCGCGGTGGCACCGGCCCTGACCGTCCATGCACGCACTTCCTTGACGCCTGCGGTGAAGTAGGTCTGCAGGCCCAGCAGCGTATAGGCCGCGCGCACCAGCCGGTTCAGCCCCGGCTCGTCCAGCCCCAGATCCTTCAGGAAATCGTCGCGGTCGGCATCGTCAAGCTGGCTCAGTTCTTCCTCGATGGCGGCGCACACCGGCACCACCTGCGCGCCCTCTTCCGCGGCGCGGGCGCGCACGGCGTCCAGATGCGGATTGCCTTCGAAGCCGTCTTCCATCACGTTGGCGACGTACATCACCGGCTTGAGGGTGAGCAGGAACAGGTCGCGGATTGCGGCCTTTTCCTCCTCGTCCAACCCAACCGAACGGGCGGACTTGCCCTGATCCAGCGCGGCGCGCAGCCGCTGCAGGATCTCGATCTTCACCTTCGCATCCTTGTCGCCGCTCTTGGCGACGCGCTCAAAGCGCGCGATGGCCTTGTCCACCGATTCGAGATCGGCCAGCGCCAGCTCGGTGTCGATGGTTTCGATATCGGCGATCGGGTCGATGCGATTGCTGACGTGGATCACGTCGTCGTTCTCGAAGCAGCGCACCACATGGGTGATCGCATCGACCTCGCGGATGTGGGCGAGGAACTTGTTGCCCAGGCCTTCACCGCTGGCGGCACCGGCCACCAGACCGGCGATATCGACGAACTCCACCGCCGTCGGGATCACCTTCTGCGGCTTGATGATCTCGGCCAGCGCGTTCAGGCGCGGGTCCGGCACCGGCACCACGCCGACGTTCGGCTCGATGGTGCAGAACGGGAAGTTGGCGGCGGCGATGCCGGCCTTGGTCAGCGCGTTGAACAGTGTCGATTTGCCGACGTTCGGCAGGCCAACGATGCCGCATTTGATGCCCATGTCGCGTCTTGCTCCGTTACCGCGCAGCGCTTTGCTACGCGAAAGAAATCATTGCGAACGCGGCGTGTGCAGCCGCGTCATCGCATCGGGAAAATTGCCCTGCACGGCCAGCGGCATGACGCCGAGGGCATCGTCGATGGCGCGCAGGATCATCGCTTCGTCATCGCGTCCGGGCTTGCCCAGCACCCACGGCGTGACCTTGTCCTTGTGTCCGGGATGGCCGATGCCAACCCGCAGGCGATGGAACTTGCCATGCCCAAGCAGGCGGATGGTGTCGCGCAGGCCGTTCTGGCCACCGTGGCCACCGTCGAACTTCAACCGCGCCACACCGGGCGGCAGGTCAAGCTCGTCGTGGGCGACCAGCATGTCGTCCGGTTCGATCTTCCAGTAGCGCAGGGCTGCGGTGATCGACTTGCCGGACAGGTTCATGAAGGTGGCCGGCTTCAGCAGCCAGACCGGCTGCCCCGCGATTTCGACCTTCGCGGTTTCGCCAAACAGCTTGCTTTCCAGCCCGAAACGCCCGCCCAGTTGCTCTGCAAGGGCGTCAACAAACCAGAACCCGGCGTTGTGCCGGGTTCTGGCGTGTTCGGGACCGGGATTGCCCAGCCCGACGATGAGGCGCAAACCAGCCATTGGAACGAAATTGCCCTAGCTCGTCATCCCCGCGCAGGCGGGGATCCATGGACGTCATACGGTACAAATACAAAGTCCATGGATTCCCGCTTTCGCGGGAATGACGAACAACGCGATTACTTGTCGTCCTTCTTGGTGGCCTTGGTCGCCGGCACTTCGGCAGCTTCCGGCGCGGCGGCATCCACCTCTTCTTCCTTGGCGTGCTTGGCGATCACCACGGCCACGTCGTGTTCCTTCCCCAGCTTCAGCGCCGGCAGTTCCACGCCCGCCGGCAGCTTCAGCTCGGACAGGTGGATGATGTCGCCGACGTTCAGCGCGGACAGGTCGATTTCGATGAACTCCGGCAGATCCTTCGGCAGGCAGCTCACTTCGACTTCGTTCAACTCGTGCAGCACCAGGATGCCTGCGGTCTTGCCCGCCGGGGACTTGTCCTGATTCAGGAAGTGCAGCGGCACCTGCGCGCGCAGGGCTGCATTTTCGTCCACGCGCTGGAAGTCCAGGTGCATGATGATCTGCTTGAACGGATGGCGCTGGATGTCACGCAGCAGCACCTTCTGGACGTCGCCACCCAGGCTCAGGTCAAGGATGGACGAGTAGAACCACTCGTTCTGCTGGGCCAGCCAGACCTTCTCGTGGTCAAGCTGGATGCTGACGGGCTCAAGCTCACCGCCATAGACGATGGCCGGGATCTTGCCGGCGTGGCGAAGGCGGCGGCTCGCACCCTTCCCTCCAACCTCGCGGCGCTCGACCTGGATTTCATGTGTCGTTGCCATGTTGTTTCACTCTCTTTCGTTGCAATGAAACCGCCTCGCGGCGGTTGTGGACACTCACCCGCGACCAGGTGAGTGGGGATGTCAGTCCACGTAAAGCGAACTGACGGATTCTCCGAAGGCGATGCGGCGGATGGTTTCGGCCAGCAATTCCGCCACGCTGAGCTGGCGAATCTTCGGGCAACCGCGCGCGGAAGCGGACAGCGCGATGGTATCGGTGACCACCAGTTCGTCCAGCTGCGAGCGGCTCAGGTTGTCCAGCGCCGCACCCGACAGCACCGGGTGTACGCAATAGGCCACGACCTTCTGCGCGCCGCGCTCCTTCAGCGCGCCCGCAGCGGCGCACAAGGTGCCGGCGGTATCAACGATGTCATCGACCAGCACGCAGGTCTTGCCTTCGACATCGCCGATGATGTTCATCACCGTGGCGACATTCGCCTTCGGGCGGCGCTTGTCGATGATGGCGAGGTCGGCATCGTCCAGGCGCTTGGCGATGGCGCGTGCGCGCACCACGCCGCCGACGTCGGGCGAGACCACGATCAGGTTGTCGGTGCCGTGCGCGCGCCAGATGTCGGCCAGCAGCAGCGGCGAGGCATAGACGTTGTCAACGGGGATGTCGAAAAAGCCCTGGATCTGGTCGGCATGCAGGTCAACGGTCAGCACGCGATCCGTGCCCACCGCGCCGAACATCTTCGCAGCCACCTTGGCGGTGATCGGCACGCGCGAGGAACGCGGGCGGCGATCCTGCCGGGCGTAGCCGAAGTACGGCACCACGGCGGTGACGCTGGCGACCGAGGCGCGCTTCAGCGCATCCACCAGCACCAGCAGTTCCATGAAGTTCTCGGCGGTCGGCGCATTGGTCGGCTGGATGACGAACACTTCCTGCCGGCGCACGTTCTCCTCGATTTCCACCTGCACTTCGCCGTCGGAAAAACGGCTGACCAGCGCCTTGCCCAGACGGATGCCAAGCTCGCGGCACACCGACTCGGCCAGGGGCCGGTTGGCATTGCCCGAGAAGACCAGCAGATTGCGTTCGTCTTGCATGTCGGTGGCTCCGCGTCGCTCTGGCCGTGCGGGTGATTGGAACGGTTTGATTGGAACGGGATGTGCGAGATGGCAGGGGCGGAAGGATTCGAACCTACGCATGCCAGGATCAAAACCTGGTGCCTTAACCGCTTGGCGACGCCCCTAGAATGTGTTGCTCCACTGCATCCAGCAGCGGCGACCGTTCCGCACCGCGTGCCAACCAGGCAGACCTGCTCGATGGGAGCAGGCCCGATGGCAATGCGGCGAGCGCCGCTTCGGCGGATTCGCGGGTGGCGAACTCGACGAAGCAACCGCTGCCCGAACCCGTCAAGCGCGGCGTGCCGATGCGTGCAAGCGTGGCGAACATGGCCTCGACGGCGGGTTCACGGCGGCGCAGCACCGGCTCGAACGCATTGTCGAGCGCGGCCCCTGACGGGGATGTTCCGGAAAGGAAGCTCGCTATTGTCGCGGGCGCAGCATTGCGCGTCAAATCAGGGGCTTGGAACAATTCAGCGGTGGCGGCGTGTACGCCGGGGCTGGCCAGTACGTACCACGCCGGCGGCAGATCGATGGGCGTGAGCGCCTCGCCCACGCCTTCGGCCCATGCGTTGTGGCCGCGCACGAACACCGGCACGTCCGCGCCCAGCCGCAGGCCCAGCGCGGCCAGCCGGTCGGCATCGAAACCCAGCCTCCACAGCGCATTGAGCGCCACCAGCACGGTCGCAGCATTGGACGAACCGCCGCCAAACCCGCCGCCCATCGGAATACGCTTTTCGATGCCGATATCGGCACCTTGGCTGCAATTGGCTTCCGATTGCAGCATTTTGGCTGCGCGCACCAGCAGGTCGTCAGCCTCGGCCACGCCCTGCACGCCCGGCCCGACGCGGGCAATCACGCCATCCGCGCGCGCGCGCAGATACACCGTATCGCCCCAGTCCAGCAGGCGGAACACGGTCTGCAACTGGTGATAGCCGTCCGGCCTGCGCCCGGTGATGCGCAGGAACAGGTTCAGCTTGGCCGGGGCCGGCCATGCGCTCCAGCCGGCATCCGCCGGGAAACCCGTCATTCCACGCCCCAGCGATCCACGACCAGCCGCACCCGGTTGTCGCCGTTGCGGGCTTCGATGCGCGAGGGCATCGGCAGGCGGGTGAACGGGTCGGGCTGCCAGCCGGTGTATTCGATCGTCCAGCCACCTTGCCCGATCCGCTGCGGCAGCAGGTCAGTGCCGTAATCGATCTGCGCCTGCCCGAACGCCGCTTCGCCCGCCGCCACCGCGCGCAGCCAGCAACCCAGCGCAGCAACCGGGATGTCCCAGCCCACCGCTTCGCGCAACAGCCGTGCCGCATCATCGCCATGCCGGGTGCCATCGGGCAGGCCGTGCAGCGTCGCGCCTTCGGCATCGACCTCCAGCAACCAGCCTTGCCGGGTGACCGGCGCGGACAATTGCAGGCGCAGCAGGCCCGCACCCTGCGTCCATTCAAGACGACCGCTGCCGCCTTCCTTGCCGGCGGAAAGCGCCACGCGCCCCGCCATCGACCAGCCCGGCGCACCGCAATCACCGGTCGCAAGGCCAAGCGCGGCGGCGCGTTCGCGCTGCGCGGCTTCGCCGGCAATGGCATCGCCCGCTGCAGGCTTCACCGCTTGCGCAGCGCAACCGGCCAGCGTCAGGCACAAGGCTGTGGTGACGATGCGCAGGCTCACGCCGCCGGCTCTCCGACTTCCTGCAAGGCACGTTGCAGCGAGCGATTTTCGGGATCGAGCTTGCGCGCCTCTTCGAAATACTTGCGCGCCTCGTCCTTGTTGCCCAGCACCCACAGCACCTGGCCGAGGTGGCTGGCAATGTCCGGGTCTTTCTGCAGCGTATAGGCGTGGCGCAGGTGTTCCAGCGCCTCGCGCTTCTTGCCAAGGCGGAACAGCACCCAGCCGTAGCTGTCGATGATCGCGCCGTTGCCCGGTTCGGCCACGCGCGCGCGGTCGATCAACTCCAGCGCCTCGCGGTAACGGGTGGTGCGGTCGGCCAGCGTGTAGCCCAGCGCATTGAGGGTGGCGACGTCGTCCGGGGCCAGCATCAGGATGCGGCGGAAGTCGGCCTCGGCGCGCGGGATGTCGTCCATCCGCTCCCACATCAGCGCACGCGAATACAGCAGCACCTGATCGTCGGCGAAGGCGGCAAGCCCGCGTGCGAATACGTCCTGCTCGGCGGCGGCGTCCTTGTCCTTCTGCCGCAGTTCGGCTTCCAGCAGATAGCCGCCACGGCGGGCTTCATCGTCCAGTACCGCATCCGACTGGATCGCATGCAGGGCGTCATAGGCATCCTTGCTGCGCTTCATCGCATGCAGCACGCTGGCGCGACGCAGGCGGGCGATCACCTGTGCGTCATCGCCAGGCACGCTGGCGTACCAGTCCAAAGCTTCGGAGTGACGCTCCAGCGATTCCGCCAACTGGCCCAGCAGCAAGCGGCGCATCGGGTTGGGCTCGGTCGCGCCGCGCTTGAGTTCGTCATACAACGCGGCCAGCCCCGCCTTGTCCTTGGCCTTGTCCAGCAGCATCGCGCGCTGCGCGTAGCTGCTGTCTTCCTGCGTGCCGAATGCCAACACCTGCGCGGCCTTGCCGGCATCGCCCAATGCGTCGTATTCGGCAGCCAGCGCCCAGCGCAACGGCGGCGACAGCCGCGCGGGATCTTCCAGCCCGGCCAACAACCCGCGCGCTTCATCCCGCTTGCCATCCTCGCGCAGCAATTGCGCACGCAGCAGGGCGACGCGCGGCTCGCCGGGGAAACGCTGCACCACTTGTTGCACGATGTGATCCACAAGCTTCGGCTGCTCCAGCCGCTGGGCCAGCCCGCCGAAGCCGAGCCACGGCTGCAATTCGTCGGGCAGCGCGCCGTCTTCGACGACTTCGCGGGTCATTGCCACCACCAGTTTCTGCTGCTTGCCGACCGCGCCCATCAGCGCCGCCAGCGCGGACTGCCAGCCACCGTCCTGCGCCATCAGCGCGTGCAGCTCACGGCGCGCGGCGCGCTTGTTGCCGCCACGCAAGGCCAGACTCGCCGCCAGCATGCGCTGCGCCTGTCCGCCATCGGGCTGCAATGCGTTCCAGACCTCCAATGCCTCGCGGGCCAGTGCGTCCTCGTCGGCCAGCAGGGCGATGCGCGCGGTGCGTTCGGCCAGCACCGGGTCCTGCGCTGCGCGCGCCGCTTCCAGATAACGCTTCGCCGCTTCCGGCAACTGTCCCGCCTGCAATGCGAACTCGCCGGCGATGCTGGCTTCCAGCGGATCGACCGTGCCGGGTTTGCCTGCCTGCGGCGCGGCGTTGGCGATGGCGGCACATGCCAGCAGTGCGGGCAGCAGCAGGCGCGGGGCGATGCGTTGCGGGTATGCCATGGAAGTGGGCCGGTACAATGGTGGATTGGGCCCGCAGCTTAGCGCAGGCACCTGAACGGATACGTCCTGCATGCCTCTCCACGTCCTTGGCATCAACCACCAGACCGCGCCGGTTTCCCTGCGCGAGCAGGTGGCGTTTGCCCCGGAAACACTGGGGCCGGCGTTGGCATCGCTGCGCGCGCTGCCGCAGGTGCATGAGGCGGTATTGCTGTCCACCTGCAACCGCACCGAGCTGTACGCGCATGCGGACGATGACGGGCAGGCGCTGGCCGACTGGCTTGCCACGCATCCGCGCGATGGTCATGACCTGCATGCCTATCTGTATCGGCACTGCGATGCCGACGCCGTGCGCCACCTGTTCCGGGTTGCCAGCGGGCTGGATTCGCTGGTGCTGGGTGAGCCGCAAATCCTCGGGCAGGTGAAGCAGGCGTGGGCGGCATCGCGCGAGGCCGGCGCACTGGGCGGGCAATTGGATCGCCTGTTCCAGCAGGCCTTCGCCACCGCCAAGCGCACCCGCACCGACACACGCATCGGCGCGAATCCGGTGTCGGTCGCCTCGGTCGCGGTACGGCTGGCGCAGGACAGCTTTGCCCGATTGAGCGATTCCAGCGTGCTGCTGATCGGTGCCGGCGAAACCATCGAACTGGCCGCGCGCCATCTGGTCGAAGCCAGGACGCAGCGCCTGCTGATCGCCAACCGCACGCTGGCCCACGCGCAGGAGCTCGCCAGCCGCCACGGAGGCATCGCGCTGCCGCTGGCCGAGCTGGACAAGCATCTGTTTGAAGCCGACATCGTGATTTCCGCCACCGCCGCGCGCACGCCGATCCTGCATCGCCCGCAGGTGGAACATGCGCTGCGCCTGCGCAAGCATCGCCCGATGCTGCTGCTTGATCTGGCGGTACCGCGCGACATCGACCAGGCGGTGTCCGGCCTGCGCGACGTGTTCCTCTACACCGTCGATGACCTGGAACGCGCCATCGAGGACAACCGCCGCAGCCGCCGCGAAGCCGCAGGCCAGGCCGAGGCGATCATCGAACTGCAGACCGCGCGCTTCATCGAACAATGGCAGGCCAGCAGCCGCCAGCAACCGCTGCTGCGCCTGCGCGCCCACGGTGACGCGGCCCGCGCCGAAGCACTGGCGAAGGCACGCGCGCAACTTGCCGCCGGCATGCCGCCGGAACAGGCGCTTGATCTGTTGGCACATACGCTGACCAATCGCCTGCTGCACGCGCCCACCGTGGCCCTGCGCGAAGCCGCGCTGACCGGCGATGGCGATCTGGCGCGCGCGGCGGAACGCATGTTTCCCGCCACCGACGCAGGCGACACCGACGCATGACCCCTGCCCTGCGCCGCAAACTGGAAGCGCTGCTGGAACGGCGCGAGGAAGTTCAGCGCCTGCTGGCCGATCCAGCAGTTGCTGCGGATCAGAACCGCTTCCGCAGCCTGTCGCGCGAGTTCGCAAGCCTGCAACCGGTGGCCGATGCACTTGCCGCCGAAGCACGCGCCCGCGATGACCTCACCGCCGCCGAGGCGATGCGCGCCGATCCCGAGCTGCGCGAACTGGCCGATGACGAAATCATCGCTGCCAAGGCGCGCCTGACGCACCTTGAAGGCGAACTGCTGGCGCAACTGGTGCCGAAGGATGCCCGCGACGACGGTGGCCTGTATCTGGAAGTGCGCGCCGGCACCGGCGGCGACGAGGCGGCGATCTTCGCCGGCGACCTGTTCCGCATGTATTCGCGCTATGCCGAGCGCAACGGCTGGCGGGTCGAAGTGGAATCGGCCAATCCCGGCGAACACGGCGGCTACAAGGAAATCGTGGCGCGCATCGAAGGTGACGGCGCCTACGCAAAACTGAAATACGAATCCGGCACCCATCGGGTGCAGCGCGTACCGGCAACGGAATCGCAGGGCCGCATCCACACCTCGGCGGCGACGGTGGCGATCATCGCGCTGGAAGCCGGCGACTTCGACATCATCATCAATCCCGCCGACCTGAAGGTGGACACCTTCCGTTCCTCCGGCGCGGGCGGCCAGCACGTCAACAAGACCGAATCGGCGATCCGCATCACCCACGTCCCGACCGGCGTGGTGGTGGAATCGCAGACCGAACGCAGCCAGCACGCCAACCGCGACAAGGCGATGAAGCGCCTGCAGGCAATGCTGATCGAAGCCGAACTGGAAAAGCGCGCCGCCGCCACCGCCGCCGACCGCAAATTGCAGGTGGGAAGCGGCGACCGCAGCCAGCGCATCCGCACCTACAACTTCCCGCAGGGCCGCATCACCGACCACCGCGTGGAAGGACTCACGCTGTACGACCTGCCCAACATCATCGAAGGCGAACTCGATCCGCTGATCGTGCGCCTGCAACAGGAACGGCAGGCCGAGGAACTGGCGCGGCTGGCACAGGAAGGATGACCCCGATGGATACCGCAATCACCCGCGCCGGCCCCGCCGACCTCGACGCACTCAGCGCCTTGTTCGATGCCTACCGCCAGTTCTACGGCCAGCCGTCCGACCTGCCACGCGCACGCCAGTGGCTGCGCGAACGCCTGCGTTTTGGCGAATCGGTGGTGCTGGTCGCAAAACGCAACAGCGCGACCGTGGGCTTCGTGCAGATGTATCCGATGTTCTCTTCGGTACGCACCGCGAAGACATGGATACTCAACGATCTGTATGTCGATGCCGAAGCACGCCGCAAGGGCATCGCCCGCGACCTGCTTGCTGCCGCAGCGGACTTTGCACGCACGGACGGCGCGGCGGGCATCGCGCTGGAAACCGCCACCGACAATGCAGCCGCGCGTGCGCTGTATCGCGCCGCTGGTTGGCAGGAAGACGCAACGCAGTGGTATTCGCTGGCATTCGGCTGAACCGGCAGCGGTGACGGCGGGCAACAACCCGCCCTACACTCGGCGCACGACCCATCCTGAGGGAATGCGATGTCCATCGACACCACCTTGCGACTGCTGACAAGGGCAACCGGCATGACGGTTGCCGATCTTGCCACCGCCATCCCGCGTGCAGGCATCGGCACGGTCAATGCATGGCTGAAGGGCGAGAAATTGCCCGGCAAGGATCAGATCGACGCGCTGGCGCGCACCTTCGGTGTGCCTGCCGGTGCGTTGCTGTCGGAACTCGCCAGCACGCTTGACCCGGCGCGCACCAAGGGCGAGCACGAACTGCTTGCCGCCTATCGCGCACTCAACACGCGGCAGCAGGGTGCGCTGCTGGAGGTGGCGCGCAGCATGCGTCCCGGCAGCACGCGCAAGGCGAAATGAGTCAGCCGGCCTTCG
>NZ_JASGED010000067.1:0-20109 GCF_047606765.1 Thermomonas sp.
CAACCACGGCGATCACCGGGATGCCGAGCTTCTTGGCTTCCTTGATGGCGATGTCTTCATGGCCGATGTCGATGACGAACAGGGCGTCGGGCAGGCGGTTCATGTCCTTGATGCCGCCCAGCGAAGCGTCCAGCTTGTCGCGCTCGCGGCGCAGGCCCATCACTTCGTGCTTGACCAGCTTCTGGAAGGTGCCGTCGGTTTCCGCGGCTTCCAGTTCCTTCAGGCGGGCGACCGACTTCTTCACCGTGGCGAAGTTGGTCAGCGAGCCGCCCAGCCAGCGCTGGGTCATGTACGGCATGCCGCAACGCTCGGCTTCTTCCTTGATCGCCTCGCGCGCGCTGCGCTTGGTGCCGACGAACAGGATCACGCCGCGCTTCTGGGCCACGCCGCTGATGAAGTTCATCGCGTCGTTGAACAGCGGGACGGTCTTTTCGAGGTTGATGATGTGGATCTTGCCGCGGGCACCGAAGATGTACGGTGCCATCTTGGGGTTCCAGTAGCGGGTCTGGTGGCCGAAGTGGACGCCGGCTTCCAGCATCTGGCGCATGGTGATCTGGGGCATTGCAGTAACTCCTGGATGTGGAACCCGCGCCGGTTGGATGATGGCGCTGCGCCGAAGTGCCGTGCGGCATGGGCGCTGGATTCCGGGGTTGGGCCTCCCCATCGTCACTGCGTCCGAACCTCTTGCGAGGCACCCCGGCGCAGGGGTTGTCGATGGGTGCGTATTTTTGAAGCATGATTCGACGGTGCGCCCGTCGTGGCGGCGGTAAAGCCCCGGAATTATGACCTGATTCCCTTCCCGGAGCAATCCGGGGGACGGATGCGCGATAATCCGCCCATGAGCATCAACCTGAAGACCCCTGCCGAGATCGAGAAGATGCGCGAGGCTGGCCGTCTGGCCGCCGAGGTGCTGCAAGTGGTCGCCCCGTTCGTGAAGCCGGGCGTCACCACCGAGGAGCTGGATCGCATCTGCCATGACCACATCGTCAACGTGCAGAAGGCGATCCCGGCCAACGTCGGCTATCGCGGCTATCCCAAGACGGTCTGCACCTCGGTCAACAACGTGATCTGCCACGGCATCCCGAGCGAGGCCAAGGTGTTGAAGGATGGCGACATCGTCAACATCGACGTCACCGTCATCAAGGACGGCTGGCATGGCGACACCAGCCGGATGTACGTCGTCGGCACGCCTTCGGTGATGGCAAAGCGGCTGGTCGAAGTGACCCGCGAAGCGATGTTCCGCGGCATCCGCATGGTCAAGCCGGGCGCGACGCTGGGCGACGTGGGCCATGCAATCCAGCAATACGCGGAAAGCCAGCGCTTTTCCGTGGTGCGCGAATACTGCGGCCACGGCATCGGCAAGGTCTATCACGACGATCCGCAGGTGCTGCATTACGGCAGGCCGGGTGAGGGCGTGGTGCTGAAGGAAGGCATGACCTTCACCATCGAGCCGATGATCAACGAAGGCACCCGCCACTGCCGGCTGCTGCCGGACGGTTGGACGGTGGTGACCAAGGATCGCAAGCTGTCGGCGCAGTGGGAGCACACGGTGGCAGTGACGGCCGATGGCGTGGAAATCCTGACCCGCGTGCCGGGCGACGACAACGACCTGTGAGCATGCACGCCTCGGTCGAACCGCATGCGGCAGCGACCGAGCCTGCTCCGGGGCCGGAAGGCGATGCCGCGTGGTCTGCCGATGCACGGGCAAAGCTGGCGCAGGCCGATGCACGGCTTGCGCGCCGTTTTGATGCCGGCGATCTTGCCGACCGCCTGATCGCGTTGCGCGCGCGCGCAGCCGATGTGCTGGTGCGCGCCGCATGGCGGCGCTGCATTGAGGACGATGCACCGCTGGCCCTGTTCGCGGTGGGTGGCTATGGGCGCGGTGAACTGTTCCCGCAGTCGGACATCGACCTGCTGGTGCTGGCCGAACCCGAAGCACAGCAGGCGCATCAACCGGCGCTGGCGCGCTTCCTGACGCTGGTCTGGGATGCCGGCCTGCATGCCAGCCAGGCGGTGCGCAGTGCGACGGAATGCACCGAGGCCGCTGCTGACCAGACCGTGCTGACGGCGTTGATCGAAGCCCGGCCACTGCTTGCGTGGGAAGAGGAAATCCGCGCCCTGCGCGATGCGATCGCGCCCGAGCGCGTGTGGCCACCGCGCGCGTATTTCGATGCCAAGACCGAGGAGCAACGCCTGCGCCATGCGCGCTTTGGCGACACCTCCGACAATCTCGAACCGAACATCAAGGACGGCCCGGGCGGCCTGCGTGACCTGCACATGCTGGGCTGGCTGGCGCAGCGCAGCTTCGGTGTGCAGGCGCTGGAACAACTGGTCGATCTGGGCCATCTCGGGCGCGATGAAGCGCTCGCGCTGGAGCGCGAACGTCGCGCGCTGTGCCGGTTGCGCTACGGCCTGCATCTGGTCGCGGGCCGGCGCGAGGAACGGCTGCGCTTCGATCATCAGAAGCTGCTTGCTGCGCGATTGGGTTTCGTCGATGACGAAGCTTCGCTCGCGGTCGAGAAGATGATGCAGGGCTTCTATCGCAGCGCCGGCATCGTGCGCCGCATCGACGAACGCCTGCTGCAACGCTTCGAGGAACATTTCGATGGCGCTTCCGAACCGGAACCCATCGACGCCGATTTCGAACGCCGTCGCGGTTATCTGGCTGCACGCGCACCGGACTGGCTGCGGCGCGACCCGGCGCATGTGTTTGCGCTGTTTTCGGCATGGGCCGCAGACCGCGATCTGCGTGGCCTGCATTCGCAGACGGCGCGTGAACTGGCGCAGGCGCTGCATCAGGTGCCGTCGTACGAAGAGGCAAGCCCGGCGCTGCGCGAGGATTTCATGCAACTGCTGCGCGGCCCGCAGCCGGTCAAGACGCTGGAACGCATGGCCCGGCTGGGCGTGCTGGGGCGCTGGATTCCCGCATTCCAGCAGGTGTCCGGGCGCATGCAGTTCGACCTGTTCCACGTCTATACCGTGGACCAGCACACGCTGGCGGTGCTGCGCAATATGGCGAAGTTTTCATCGAACGAGGAAGACGAACGCTTCGCCATCGCCCATCGCGTCTGGCCTTCGCTGCGCAAGCCGGAACTGCTGCTGCTGGCCGGGTTGTTCCACGACATCGGCAAGGGCAGGGGCGGCGATCATTCCGAACTTGGCGCGGTCGATGCGCGCGCATTCTGCGAGGCGCATGACCTGTCCGAAGCCGACACTGCGCTGGTCGAATGGCTGGTGCAGCGCCACCTGCTGATGTCCACCACCGCGCAGAAGCAGGACATCACCGATCCCGAGGTGATCCATCGCTTTGCCGGCATCGTCGCCGACCGCCAGCGGCTGGATTACCTGTACCTGCTGACTTGCGCGGACATTGCCGGCACCTCGCCAAAGCTGTGGAACGGCTGGAAGGATCGCCTGCTGGCCGACCTGCACACTGCCACGCGATTGGCGCTGCGGCGCGGGCTTGGGCATCCGGTTGCGGAGCCGGAGCGCATCGCCGAAAACCGCGAAGCGGCACGCGCGCTGCTGTCTGCGGCTGGTCACGATGGCGATGCGATCGATGCGATGTTTGCGCGGATGCCGCGCGAGAACTTCCTGCGCAGCCGGCCCGACCAGATTGCATGGCAGGCAGCCGCCCTGCACGAAGTTGCGCCGGGTCAGCCGGTGGTGGCCGCGCGCGCGCTGCCGGGCCGTGACGGCATGGAAGTGCTGGTACACATGCGCGATCAGGACGGCCTGTTTGCCGCCATCGTGATCGCGCTGGATCGGCTGGGCATGGGCATCCTGCAGGCGCGCGTGCTGGATGGCCCAGGCGGCACCATCTTCGATACCTTCCAGGTCTTGCCCGCCGACACGCGCCAGGTTTCGGTGCCGGCGGAACTGGCGGAAGCGCTTGCGCGCGCGCTGTCTGGCGACCTGCGGCAAATGCGCCCGGCGCGGCGCAGCCAGCCCCGCCATCTGCGTCACTTCCGCATCACGCCGCAGCTGGATTTCACCGAGATTGCGGGCGGCACCCGCATCGGGCTGGTCTGCAACGACCGCCCCGGCTTGCTGGCCGACATCGCCCGCGTCTTGCGCGAGCATCGCCTGCGCGTACACGACGCGCGCATCGCCACCTTCGGCGAACGCGCGGAAGACTTGCTGCTGGTCAGCGACGAACACGACCACCCACTGCAACTGGCCCAGCGCGACGCATTGCGCGATGCACTGCTGGCCGTACTCGACGATGGAGACACACGATGACTGACACCGCTGCAATCGACACTCTGCGCAACGAAATCGAAGACGCATGGGCGCGCCGTGACGCGCTGGGTGCTGACGAAATCGCGGCCAGGGTGAAACCGGCGGTGGAGCGCGTGATCACCGGCCTTGAAAGTGGCGAATTGCGCGTTGCGGAACCCAAGCCTGATGGCGGCTGGCAGGTCAACGAATGGCTGAAGAAGGCGGTGCTGCTGTATTTCCGCAGCAACGACATGGCCGTGGTCGAGGCAAAGCCCGCACCGTTCTGGGACAAGGTGGAAGCGCGCTTCGCAGGCTATGACGAAGCGAAGTTCCGTGCCGCCGGCGTGCGCGTGGTGCCCGGTGCGGTGGCACGTCGCGGCACCTACTTCGGCATGGACGTGGTGTTGATGCCCAGCTTCGTCAACATCGGTGCCTACGTGGGCGAGGGCACGATGGTCGATACCTGGGCCACGGTCGGCAGTTGTGCGCAGATCGGCAAGGGCTGCCACCTGTCCGGCGGCGCCGGCATCGGCGGCGTGCTGGAGCCATTGCAGGCGTCACCGACCATCATCGAAGACCATTGCTTCATCGGCGCGCGCTCGGAAGTGGTGGAAGGCTTCGTCGTTGGCCATCACAGCGTGATCGGCATGGGTGTGTTCCTCGGCCAGAGCACCCGAATCTACAACCGCGCAACCGGCGAAATCAGCTACGGCTCGGTGCCCCCCTACAGCGTAGTGGTCAGCGGGCAGTTGCCGGCGAAGGACGGCAGCCATTCGCTGTACTGCGCGGTGATCGTAAAGCAGGTGGATGAAAAGACGCGCAGCAAGACCAGCGTGAACGAGTTGCTGCGCGGGCTGGCTGATTAGTTTCGTTCTCCCCGCCGCGCGGGGAGGACATACACTTTCTTCCTTCTCCCTGCTGTGCGGGGAGGGCATACACTTTCTTCCTTCTCCCCGCTGCGCGGGGAGAAGGTGCCGAAGGCGGATGAGGGGCCTGATGACGACACTCTACGGACTGAAAAACTGCGACACCTGCAAGAAGGCGCAGAACTGGCTCAAGCGCTTCGGCGTCGAACACGCCTTCGTGGATTACCGCGACGAACGGCAATCACCGGAGACGTTGGTGGCATGGAAGGACGCCGTTGGTGGTTGGGATGCGCTTATCAACAAGTCATCGACCACATGGCGGCAGTTGCCGCCCAATCGCAAGACGCCAGGCAGTGATGCCGAGTGGAAATTATTGCTGAAGGAATACCCGCAACTGATCCGCCGCCCGGTCGTGGTGCTGGACGATGGCAGCGTGTCGCAGGGGTTTTCCGACAACGGATTCAAGAAACTGTTCGGCGTAGGCTGAGATGAGCGACGTTGTTTCACTGACCTGTGAGCTGATCGCCCAGCATTCGGTGACGCCGGACGATGCCGGCTGCCAGCAGTTGATCGCGCAGCGCCTGCACGCCGCTGGCTTCGCCATCGAACACCTGCGCTTTGGCGAGGTGGACAACCTCTGGGCCATCCACGGTAGCGGTGGCCCGGTGCTGGCATTGCTCGGTCATACCGACGTGGTGCCGCCGGGCCCGCGCGAGGCATGGGCTTCCGATCCATTTGCGCCCGAAGTGCGTGACGGCGTGCTGTACGGACGCGGCGCTGCGGACATGAAGGGCAGCGTGGCGGCATTCGTGATCGCGCTGGAGCGTTTCGTCGCGGCAAAACCTGAGCATCCCGGCACGGTGGCACTGCTGCTGACTTCGGACGAAGAGGGCGATGCCATCGACGGCGTACGCAAGGTGGCCAATGTATTCCGCGAACGCGGCCAGCGCATCGACTGGTGCATCACCGGCGAGCCGTCATCGAAGGAAAGACTTGGCGACCTGCTGCGCGTGGGCCGGCGCGGCACGCTGTCGGCAACGCTGACAGTGCGCGGTGTGCAAGGTCACGTTGCTTATCCCGAGAAAGCCCGCAACCCCATCCATCAGGCCGTGCCCGCGCTGGCGGAACTAGCCGCAAAGCGCTGGGACGATGGCTACGAAACATTCCCGCCCACCAGCCTGCAAATCAGCAACATCCACGCCGGCACCGGCGCAAACAACGTGATTCCCGGCGAACTGCAGGTGCTGTTCAACCTGCGCTACAACCCGCACTGGCGCGCCGAACAACTGGAAGCCGAATGCGAAGCGATCCTGCACGCGCACGGACTGGACTACGCCATCCATTGGCATCGCGGTGGCGAACCCTTTCACACACCCGAAGGCCCGCTGCGCAGTGCCGCACGCGACGTGCTGGCGCAGTTTTCCGGTGCAACGCCCGAGGAAAGCACCGGCGGCGGCACCTCGGATGCCCGCTTCATCGCCCCACTCGGCGCGCAGTGCATCGAGATCGGCCCGGTCAATGCCAGCATCCACAAGGTGGACGAGCATGTGCGCGTCGCCGACCTGGAGCGGTTGCCGGATTTGTATCTGGCGCTGGTGGAGCGGTTGCTGGTTTGATTATTCCACGGTCACTGAACTGTATTCATCGCCTTCCCCCGAGCAGAGGCGGTACGCAGGAAGAATGCTCGGCGGTCGGTATGTCATTCCCAAGCGTCATGTCGCAGCGGGCAGGATGACGCTCATGGGCGCGCTGCCGGGCGTGCGGGCGCGTTAAGCTAGCGGGCACCCCGCACCGACCCCTCACGTTGAATACCTTCGGCCATCTGCTGCGCGTCACCACCTTCGGCGAGTCCCACGGGCCGGCCATCGGCTGCGTGGTGGATGGTTGCCCGCCGGGCATTGCCATTGCGCCGGAGGACTTCGCGCACGATCTTGCAAGGCGCGCCACCGGCAAGACGCGGCATACCTCGGCGCGGCGCGAGGCGGACGAGGTTGAAATCCTCAGCGGCGTGTATGAAGGCGTCACCACTGGCACCCCGATTGCACTGTTGATCCGCAATACCGACCAGCGCAGCAAGGACTATGCGGCCATCGCCGCGCAGTTCCGCCCCGGCCATGCCGACTACGCCTATTG
Source organism: Thermomonas sp. (assembly GCF_047606765.1). Classification (GTDB taxonomy): domain Bacteria; phylum Pseudomonadota; class Gammaproteobacteria; order Xanthomonadales; family Xanthomonadaceae; genus Thermomonas. The sequence goes on from NZ_JASGED010000067.1 coordinate 7,221, forward strand.
GCAGAAGTACGGCATCCGCGATCCGCGCGGCGGCGGGCGCAGCAGCGCGCGCGAGACCACGATGCGCGTTGCGGCGGCGGTTATCGCGAAGAAGTGGCTGGCACAGCGCGGTGTGACCGTGCGTGGTTGCATGACGCAGATTGGTGATGTGGTGCCGCGTGCGCACGACTGGAGCGCGGTTGAAGCCAATCCGTTCTTCTGGCCCTGCGCGGAGCAGGTGCCGGAGCTTGAAACCTACATGGACGCGCTGCGCAAGTCCGGTGATTCGGTCGGTGCGCGCATCACGGTGATTGCCGATGGCGTGCCGCCGGGCTGGGGCGAGCCGATCTACGGCAAGCTGGATGGCGAGCTTGCCGCCGCGATGATGTCGATCAATGCGGTGAAGGGCGTGGAGATCGGCGATGGCTTTGCATCCGTCGCGCAGAAGGGCAGTGAACACCGCGACGTGATGACGCCGGACGGATTTTTGAGCAATCACGCGGGCGGCATCCTTGGTGGCATTTCCACCGGGCAGCAGCTCGTGGTGTCGGTGGCGTTCAAGCCGACCTCCAGCCTGCGCCTGCCGGTGGAAGGGCTGGACGTGGAAGGCAATGTGGTCGATGTGATTACCACCGGTCGCCACGACCCCTGCGTCGGCATTCGCGCCACGCCGATCTGCGAGGCGATGCTTGCGCTGGTGCTGATGGATCAGGCGCTACGCCATCGCGCGCAGTGCGGGGACGTGGGCGAGGTGTCGCCGCGCATTCCGGGCGAAAAAATCATCGACACCAAACGATAGCGGCGCGCCGCCGGCTACGCCCCCACGGGCAGCGACGCGCCGCGAACCAGCACGCAATCGCAATCATTTTCCGCAGGCGCTTTGATGCGCCGCATCCAACATCTTCGAGGCAAAAAAACAATGAGTAATCAGTACAAGGTGGCCGTGGTCGGTGCGACCGGCGCAGTGGGCGAAACGATGTTGTCGATCCTTGCCGAACGGAAGTTCCCGGTCAGCCAGATCGTGGCGCTGGCGTCGGAGCGTTCCGCCGGTGGCCACGTCGCGTTTGGCGATGACGAAGTGCTGGTGCAGGATCTGGCGACCTTCGATCCGGCATCCATCGACATTGCGCTGTTCTCCGCCGGTGGTTCGGTGAGCAAGGAATACGCACCGAAGTTTGCCGCCGCAGGCGCGGTGGTGATCGACAACTCCTCGACCTTCCGCTACGACGACGATGTGCCGCTGGTGGTCAGCGAAGTGAACCCGGAAGCCGCGCGCAATCGCCCGCGCGGGATCATCGCCAATCCCAATTGCTCGACCATGCAGCTGATGCCGGTGCTGGCACCGATCCATCGCGAATACGGCATCGAACGCATCAACGTCGCCACGTATCAGTCGGTCTCCGGCGGCGGTCGCAGCGCGATGGAAGAACTGGGCAAGCAGACCGCCGAGTTGCTGAGCTTTCAGGACATCCAGCCTGCCAAGTTCCCGGTGCAGATCGCCTTCAACCTGATCCCGCACATCGACGAGTTCCAGCCCAATGGCTACACCAAGGAAGAAATGAAGCTGGTGTGGGAGACGCAGAAGATCCTGGGCGATGCCTCGATCCAGGTGAACCCGACTGCCGTGCGCGTGCCGGTGTTCTTCGGCCATTCCGAGGCAGTCAACATCGAAACCAGGAAGAAGATCAGCCCGCAGCAGGCGCGCGAACTGCTGGGCAACGCGCCGGGCGTGGAAGTGGTGGATGAGCAGAAGGCGGGTGGTTACCCGACCCCGGTCACCCATGCCTCGGGCAAGGATCCGGTGTTCGTGGGCCGCATCCGCGAGGATTTTTCGCACCCGCGCGGGCTGAACCTGTGGGTGGTGGCCGACAACATCCGCAAGGGTGCGGCGCTGAACGCGGTGCAGATCGCCGAGCTGCTGGTGGCGGACGGCTTGCCGCCGAAGGCCGCGCGCGGCTAGAGTCAGCGCGGGGCGAGGCTCGGGAGCGCGCGTGATAAAGACATTGCGGAAGGCGGCAATCGCGGCGGCACTGCTGTTGGCCGTTGGCAACGCATGGGCGCTGGGGCTGGGCCAGATCCAGGTCAAGTCGCGCCGCAACCAGCCGCTGCTGGCGGAAATCCCGATTGTTTCGACCACGCCGGGTGAGCTGGAAGCGTTGCAGGCGCGGCTGGCATCGCCCGAAACTTTCCGCCGGGTTGGTCTTGCGCCGCCCTCCGGCATCGCTGCCGACCTGCAATTCAGCCTTGGCAGTGATGCGCGCGGCAGGCCGGTGATCCGGGTCACCACGAGCAGGCCGGTCGATCAGGCCTCGCTCAACTTCCTGATCGAAGTCGATTGGGGGCAGGGCCGGCTGGTGCGCGAGTATTCGGCGCTGGTCGATGCCCCCGATGCCGCCAACGCGCCATTGCAGCCGGCGATCGAAGCGCCCGCGCTGCCTGAGCCGAATCTGGTGCAGCGCGATGAACCGGCGCTGCCGCCGCCCGATGCCGCGCCTGCACAGCCCACCGCGCAGCCAACGCCGGCACCCACGCAGCCTGCCCCGCAGCCCGTGCCGCCGCCAGTGGCAGAGCCACCTGCATCGGTCGCCGCAACACCTGTTGCTTCGGCGGAGTACGGGCCGGTGAAGGCGGGCGAAAGCCTGTCGAAGATCGCCAGCGGGCTGGACGTGCGCGCCGCCTATAGCCTGGAGCAGACCATGCTGGCCCTGCTGCGCGCAAATCCGGATGCCTTCCTCGGCGATGACATCAACCGCCTCAAGCGCGGTGCGGTGCTGCGCCTGCCGACCCATGCCGACGTGGCACAGGTCGATGCCGGCGAGGCCGCGCAAATCGTGCGCCAGCAGATGCGCGTGTGGCGCGAAGCGCGGCGCGTGGTGCGCCAGCCGGAAGCGCCAGTGGCGCAGGCGGCTGTCGCAGCGGCAGCACCAAAACCGTCAGCGCCACCTGCCGCGCCACCAGCGAAGCCCGCAGCAGCGGCGGCGACCACGGCAGCACCGCGCAGCGAGGCGCGCCTGCAGATCGTGCCGCCAACGGCACCGGGCAAGGCAACGGGAACACGATCCGGCACCGCCGCCGGGGGCGAGGGCAGCATGCTCCAGCAACAATTGCAGCAGAAGGACGAGGACATCGCCGCCAAGTCCGCCGAAATTGGCGAACTGAAGGAGCGCGTGGCCGAACTGGAACGTCTCAAGGACGAGCAGCAGAAGCTGCTGTCGATGAAGGACAGCGAACTGGCAGCCGCCCAGCAGCGGCTGGCCGAATCGAACAACAAGGCCGCTACCGCGCAGCCGGCGGATGCTGGCAACGACGGCGGCAGCATGATGCCGTGGCTGTGGGGCGGCATCGGCTTGCTGGTGCTGGCCCTGCTGGCGTGGTTGCTGGGGCGGCGTCGCAAATCGGGTGATGCCGAGCCGGTGCGACGCAGCGGCTTCGACAGCAGTGCGCTTGCAGCCAGCATGCTGCCGCCCACCCGCGAGGAAGCAACAGCGGAGGAAACCGCTTCCGAACCGGCCGCTTCGCCGCCTGCAAGGCCTGCGCCGGTGACCATCGACCTGGCCGATGTGCCGCCCGCGCCGCCGCGCATCGAAACGCCCACCTGGCATTCCGGCTGGGTGAAGACCGACACTGCGCCAACGCCCAAGCCTGCAACGGAGGCACCCACACCGCGCTTCGTGCCGCTGCAGGATGCCCTGCCGGACGTGCAGGCGGTGGCCGCGCCGGCCAGCGCGGAGGAGCGTTTCAAGCTGGCGCGCGCGTTCCTGGACCTTGGTGACGAGCACACGGCCAAGCAATTGCTGCTGGAACTGCTGGACGACACCGACCCGGCGGCGCGCACCGAGGCCGCGCGCCTGCTGCGCGAGTTGGGCTGAAGGCGCACGGCGGCAGGATGCGGCTTGCGCTCGGCGTCGAGTACGACGGCAGCGGCTTTTCCGGCTGGCAGCGGCTGAGTGCCGCCGGTTCGCAGGAGCCGGATGGCAGCCTGCAAACCGCGCTGGAAATCGCGCTGTCGAAAGTGGCCGATGCCCGAATCGACACCGTTTGTGCGGGCCGCACCGATGCCGGCGTCCACGGCATGTGTCAGGTCGTGCATTTGGATACCGAAGCCACCCGCAATGCGCGGGGCTGGGTGCTGGGCGTCACCGCCAACCTGCCGCCGACGATGGCGGTGCGCTGGTGCGTGCCGGTGGCCGAGGACTTCAGCGCGCGTTTTTCCGCACGCGCGCGCCGCTATCGCTACCGCATCCTCAACCGCAGCGCGCGGCCCGGATTGGAACGCCAGTATCTGGGCTGGGAACGCATGCCGCTGGATGCCGATGCCATGCACGAAGCGGCGCAGGCCTTGCCCGGTGAACGCGATTTCTCCGCCTTCCGCAGCGTGCAGTGCCAGGCCACGCATGCGCGCCGCAACCTGCACGGGATTTCCGTGACCCGCGTGGGTGACGAAGTGGTGGTGGAAGTACAGGCCAACGCTTTCTTGCATCACATGGTGCGCAATATCGTCGGCTCGCTGCTGGTGGTGGGGCGCGGCGAGCGTCCGGCCGAATGGATCGCCGAACTGCTGGAAGGGCGCGACCGCACCGTTGCAGGGCCGACTGCGCCTGCCGCCGGGTTGCTGTTCCTCGGCCCGAAATACCCGCGAAGCTGGGGCTTGCCGGAGGAGGTTTGTGGTGATGAATGAAGCAGCACCGCCACCGCTGCGCACCCGCATCAAGTTCTGCGGTTTCACCCGCCCCGGCGACGTGCGTCTTGCCGGTGAGCTGGGCGTCGATGCGGTGGGCGTGATCTTCGCTGCGCAGAGCAAGCGCCGCGTGGAGGTGGCGCGCGCAGAGGCGCTGCGCGCGGCGCTGCCGCTAATGGTCGATCTGGTGGCGCTGTTCATGAACAACGACGAGCGCGAAGTGCGCGTCGCGATTGCCCATGCGCAGCCCACGCTGCTGCAATTCCACGGCAGCGAGGACGATGCCTTCTGCCGCCGCTTCGGCCTGCCGTACCTGAAGGGCGTGGGCATGGGCGGCGCGATGCTGGATGGGCAAGCGCTGCGCGCACGCTGGCCGAATGCGGCGGGTTTCGTGCTGGATGGACATGCGCCGGGGCAGGCCGGTGGCAGCGGGCAGCGGCTGGACGTGGCCGGCATTCCTGCCGATCTTGACAAGCCGTGGCTGCTGGCCGGCGGGCTGACGCCGGACAACGTCGGCGATGCAATCCGCGCTGCGTGTCCATGGGGCGTGGACGTGGCCGGCGGCATCGAATCCGCGCCCGGCATCAAGGACGGCGTACTGATGCGGCGTTTCGTTGAAGCCGTACGCGCGGCGGACGCTGCCGCGCTGATCGGGTAGGCTATGTCCACGCCATGAAGACCCAGCATCGACCCACTGCACCCTTTGGCCGCTCGCTGCGCCGCTGGCGGCGCGTGCCTGCGGCAGCGGTGCGGTAACGCGGCTCGCACGTTTGCCGTTCCTCGTGCTGCCGGCGCTGCCGCCGCAGCCTGCAAACCTGTTCCACGGAGACTTCAGCGTGAATGCTTCCAGCACCCTGGCCGCGCCGGATGCGGCCATCGATTTCCATGCCTACCCCGATGCCGCCGGCCATTTTGGTCGCCACGGCGGGCGCTTCGTCGCCGAAACCCTGATCGGTCCACTGGATGAACTGGCCGCTGCCTACGAGGCCGCGCGTGTCGATCCGGATTTCATCGATGCCTTCGACAAGGACCTGAAGCATTACGTCGGCAGGCCCAGCCCGATCTACCACGCGCAGCGCCTCAGCCGCGAAGTGGGCGGTGCGCAGATCCTGCTCAAGCGCGAAGACCTGAACCACACCGGCGCGCACAAGATCAACAACACCATCGGGCAGGCGCTGCTGGCATCGCGCATGGGCAAGACCCGGATCATCGCCGAGACCGGCGCGGGCCAGCATGGCGTGGCCTCGGCCACCGTCGCCACCCGGCTGGGCCTGGAATGCGTGGTCTATATGGGCGCGACCGACATCGAGCGCCAGAAGATCAACGTCTATCGGATGAAGCTGCTGGGCGCGACCGTGGTGCCCGTCACCAGCGGCTCGGCCACGCTCAAGGACGCGCTGAACGAAGCGATGCGCGACTGGGTGACCAATGTGCGCGACACCTTCTACATCATCGGCACCGTCGCCGGCCCCGATCCGTACCCGCGCATGGTGCGTGACTTCAATGCCGTGGTCGGGCGCGAGGCGCGCGCGCAGATGCTGGCCGAATATGGCCGCTTGCCGGACGCCATCACCGCCTGCGTCGGCGGCGGCAGCAACGCCATCGGGTTGTTCCATGCCTTCCTCAACGATCCGTCCGTGCGCATCGTCGGCGCGGAGGCGGCGGGCGACGGCATCGAAACCGGTCGCCATGCCTCCTCGCTGGCGGCGGGGCGCGTCGGCGTGCTGCACGGCAACCGCACCTACGTGATCTGCGACGACGATGGCCAGATTGCCGAAACCCATTCCATCTCCGCCGGCCTCGATTACCCCGGCGTCGGGCCGGAACACGCCTTCCTCAAGGACACGGGCCGCGCCGAATATGTCGGCGTGACCGATGACGAAGCACTGGCCGCGTTCCATCGCCTGACCCGCACCGAGGGCATCCTGCCCGCGCTGGAATCCAGCCACGCGGTGGCGCAGGCGATCAAGCTGGCCCACGAGCTGCCGAAGGACAAGCTGGTGCTGTGCAACCTGTCCGGGCGCGGCGACAAGGACGTGCATACCATCGCCGCGCGGGAAGGGTTGTCGCTCTGAGCGGGCGGATTTGGCTCGCGCTACCCATCTGGGCGACAATACCCGGCTAACCCAACGATTTTCCAAGGAGCACGGCCATGGCCGATGAACAGGCCCAGCAAGGGCAGCAGGGCAGCAACCAGGTCGATCCGGCCTTCCTCGAAGCGGTCAACGAATACCTGCAACTGGCCGATACCCACACCAGGAAGGTCGGGCCGAAGGGGCCGAGCCTGGCGATCCTGTTTGCCGCCGCGCGCTTCAATGCGCACGTCTTCCTGCTGAGCGTGAAGCCGATCGACGCCGCGAAAGAGCGCGCGGCTTTCCTTGACTACATGAGCACCATGTACCGCCGCATGCTGAACGAGCATCTGGACGGGATCGGCGAGGAGCGCGGCATCGACGTGGGTGATTCCGAGCTGGCCGAGGATTACAAGGCTGCCGGCGTCAAGATCGGTCGCCTGAAGGATGCCGGTGCGAACGGCGCTGGCAACAGCGCGCCGACCCCGGCGGGTGACTATGTGGCCGCTGCCGGCGCGGTGCCGCCGTCCAACGCTGCCAACGAATGACCCGACTGCAGCAGCGGCTGGACGCCCTGCGCGCGGCCGGCCGCAAGGCGCTGGTGCCGTTCGTCACGGCAGGTGATCCGTCACTTGAGGCGACGGTGCCGGTCATGCACGCGCTGGCCGATGCCGGCGCGGACGTGATCGAGCTGGGCGTGCCGTTCTCCGACCCGATGGCGGACGGCCCGGTGATCCAGCGCAGTTCCGAGCGCGCGCTGCTGCGCGGTGCCGGCCCGCGCTACGTGCTGGATTGCGTGCGCGCCTTCCGCGAACGCGACGGCGATACGCCGGTGGTGCTGATGGGCTACCTGAACCCGGTCGAGATTCGCGGCGCAGCGGCGTTTGCCGCCGATGCAGCGCAGGCCGGCGTGGATGGCATGCTGCTGGTCGATCTGCCGCCGGAGGAAGCCGATGAATACCGCGCCGCTTTCGCCCGCAATGGCCTGGCGCTGATTTCGCTGGCATCGCCGACCACGCCTTCGGCGCGGATGGCGCGTCTGTGCGAGCAGGCCGACGGTTATCTCTACTACGTCAGCTTCGCCGGCGTGACCGGTGCATCGGACAGGCTGGATGTGGGCGATGCCGCCCGCCATCTGCAGCAGGTGCGGGCGATGGCGAAGATTCCGGTGTATGCCGGCTTCGGCATCCGCGATGCGCAAAGCGCGGCGGCGATGGCGGCGCATGCCGATGGCGTGGTGGTGGGCAGCGCATTGGTCTCGGCGCTGGAAGGCGCGGCCGATGCCGATGACGCAGCGGCGCGGGCCGGGGCCTTCCTGCGGCCCCTGCGGCAGGCGCTGGGCTAGACTGGCGGGACAGGGCCGGCCTCTGGCCGGGATGACGCGCGCACGGTCGCGCTCGACCCAAAGGTGATCGAAACGAATGAGCTGGCTCAAGAAACTGATGCCCGGCAGCGGCATCCGCACCGAAACCGGCGTGGATCGCAAGCGCAGCGTGCCGGAAGGCCTGTGGGAAAAATGCGAGAGCTGCGGCGCGGTGCTGTACCGGCCCGAGCTTGAGGAAAACCTCGAGGTCTGCCCCAAGTGCAGCTTCCACATGCCGATCCGCGCGCGTGCGCGGCTGGCGGCGTTGCTGGACGATGGCCTGGGCCACGAGATTGGCGAGCAGCTCGGCCCCACCGATGTCCTCAAGTTCAAGGACCAGAAGAAGTACACCGACCGCATCAAGGCCGCGCAGAAGTCCACTGGCGAGCGCGACGCGCTGATCGCGATGGAAGGCAAGCTGAAAGGGCAGGACATCGTGGCGGCGTCGTTCGACTTCGCCTACATGGGTGGCTCGATGGGTTCGGTAGTGGGCGAGCGTTTCACCCTGGCCGCCGAGCGTGCGCTGGAACTGCGCTGCCCCTTCGTCAATTTCAGCGCCAGCGGCGGCGCGCGCATGCAGGAAAGCCTGTTCTCGCTGATGCAGATGGCCAAGACCTCGGCGGCGCTGGGCCGGCTGCGTGCGGTGGGGCTGCCTTACATTTCCGTGCTGACGCACCCGACCACCGGCGGCGTGTCGGCCAGCTTTGCGATGCTGGGCGATCTGAACATCGCCGAGCCGGGCGCGTTGATTGGTTTTGCAGGCCAGCGCGTGATCGAACAGACCGTGCGTGAAAAGCTGCCGGAAGGTTTCCAGCGCAGCGAGTTTTTGCTGGAACACGGCACCGTGGACCAGATCGTGGATCGCCGCGAAATGCGTGATCGTCTTGCGCATCTGCTGGCGATGCTGATGAAGCAGCCGGTGCCGGCGGACGACGCGGAGGCGGCATGAGCGCCCGCAAGTATTTCGGCACCGATGGCATCCGTGGGCGCGTTGGCGAAGGCCCGATTTCCGCCGACTTCGTGCTGCGCCTGGGCAATGCCTACGGTCACGCGCTGGTCGCCGCCGCGCGCAAGGAGCAGGAGTGGCGCAAGCCGATGGTGGTCATCGGCAAGGACACGCGCATTTCCAACTACATGTTTGAAGCCGCGCTGGAAGCGGGCCTTGTCGCTGCCGGCGTGGACGTGCAACTGATGGGGCCGATGCCGACGCCCGCCGTTGCGCATCTCACCAACTCGATGCGCGCCGATGGCGGCATCGTGATTTCCGCCTCGCACAACCCGCATCACGACAACGGCATCAAGTTCTTCTCCGCCCAGGGCGAAAAGCTCGACGACGCCACCGAGCTTGCCATCGAAGCCGCACTGGACGAACCGTTCCGCACCGTGCCATCGGAGCGGCTTGGCAAGGCGGTGCGCACCCGCGACACCATCGGCCGCTATGTCGAAGCCTGCAAGAACTCGGTGCCGCGCGGCTTCAACCTGGAAGGCATGCGCATCGTGATTGATTGCGCGAACGGCGCGACCTACCAGCTTGCGCCACTGGTGCTGCGTGAACTGGGCGCGCGCGTCGAAACCATTGGCGTCGATCCCAATGGCCTGAACATCAACGATGGCGTTGGCTCCACCCATCCCGAAGCGTTGGCAGAGCGCGTGCGTGCGACCGGTGCCGATCTGGGCATCGCCTTCGATGGCGACGGCGACCGCGTGCTGTTCGTCGATGCGCAGGGCAAGGTGCGTGACGGCGATGACCTGCTGTATGTGCTGGCCTGCGACTGGCAGCAAACCGGGCGTCTGCGCGGGCCGGTGGTCGGCACGCTGATGACCAATTACGGTTTCGAACGTGCGCTGGGGGAGCGCGGCATCGGTTTTGTCCGTGCCAAGGTCGGCGACCGCTACGTGCATCAGCAGTTGCTGGCGAACGATGGCGTGCTCGGCGGCGAGGCCAGCGGTCACATCCTGTGTCTGGATCGTGCCAGCACCGGCGACGGCATCGTCAGTGCGTTGCAGGTGCTGGAAGTTTTGCAGCGCAACGGCATCGGTCTTGCGCAGGCGCTGTCCGGCCTGCGCAAGGTGCCGCAGAAGACCATCAACGTGCGCTATGCCGGCGGCAGCAAACCGGCGGACGCGGACAGCGTGCAGGCGGCATTGCGCGATGCGCAGCGCGCGGTCGAAGGCAAGGGCCGCGCCTTCCTGCGCGCCTCCGGTACCGAGCCGGTGGTGCGGGTGACGGTGGAGGCCGACGATGCCGCGCTGGTCGATTCCACACTCGCCACGCTGGCGGATGCGGTGCGCGCTGCTGCGGCCCAGACCTCGTAGTACCGTAGGTGCGGAGCTTGCTCCGCACGCATGCGACAGCAATCCAGAATCAAGCGGAGCATGCTCCGCATCGACAACGGCAAGCAGGCCAGACCCATGTCCACCAGCCAGATTCCCACCCTCGACATCCGCCGCTTCACCCATCCGGCATCGCTCGAAGACCGTCAGGCCTTCATCAACGAGCTCGGTGCGGCCTACCGCGAATGGGGCTTTGCCGGCATCCGCAACCACGGCATCCCGCAGGCGCAGATCGACGAGGCCTACGCCACTTTCAAGGCGTTTTTCGCGCTGCCGGAAGACGTGAAAAAGCAGTACCACATCCCCGGCGGCGGCGGTGCGCGCGGTTACACCCCGTTCGGCGTGGAAACCGCGAAGGACTCCAAATACTTCGACCTCAAGGAGTTCTGGCACATCGGCCGCGAGATCCCGCGCGACTCGAAATACGCGGCGGAGATGCCGGAAAACCAATGGCCGGCGGAGATCCCGGAATTCAGGCGCGTCGGCTACGGCCTGTACCAGTCGCTGGATGCGCTGGGTTCGCAGGTGCTGTCGGCGCTGGCGTTGCACATCGGGCTGGCGGCGGACTATTTCGCCGACAAGACCGACAACGGCAACTCGATCCTGCGCCCGATCCACTATCCGCCGATCACCGCCGACGACATCCCCAACGTCCGCGCCGGCGCGCACGAGGACATCAACCTCATCACCCTGCTGGTCGGCGCCAGCGCCGCCGGCCTGGAAGTGCTGTCGAAGAAGGGCGAGTGGGTGCCGTTCACTTCCGATGCCGACACCATCGTGGTCAACATCGGCGACATGCTGCAGCGCCTGACCAATCACGTGTATCCGTCCACGACGCATCGCGTGGTCAACCCGCCGGGCGAGGAAGCGCGCAAGCCGCGCTATTCGGTGCCGTTCTTCCTGCACCCCAACCCGGATTTCCTGATCGACGTGCTGCCGTCCTGCATCACCCCGGACAACCCCAGCCGCTATCCCGAACCGATCACCGCGCAGGGGTATCTGGAAGAACGGTTGCGCGAGATCAAGCTGAAGTAAGGAGCCACGCATGCGCCGCAGGATCGTTGCCGGAAACTGGAAGTTGCATGGCACCCGTGCTTTCGCGACCGCGCTGGTCGGGCAGGTCGCTGCCGCGCCCGTGGCGGGCGTGGAACTGGTGATCCTGCCGCCGCTGCCGTATCTGAGCGACCTGATCGAGGACTTCGAGGCCACGCCGCTGGCGTTTGGCGCGCAGGACGTGAGCAGCAATGAACAGGGCGCTTTCACCGGTGAGGTATCGGCCACAATGCTGGTGGATGTGGGCGCGAAGTACGGCTTGGTCGGGCATTCCGAGCGCCGCCAGTACCACGCCGAAACCAGTGAACTGGTGGCGCTGAAGTTCCAGGCTGCCGTCCGTGCCGGGCTGCGCCCGATCCTGTGCCTGGGCGAGGGCCTGGAACAGCGCGAGGCCGGCCAGACCGAGGCGGTGATCGCGGCCCAGTTGCAGCCAGTGCTGGAACTGGCCGGCGTTGAGGCCTTCCGCGACGCGGTGGTGGCCTATGAGCCGGTCTGGGCTGTTGGCACCGGGCGCACCGCCAGCCCGGAGCAGGCGCAGGCCGTACACGCCTTCATCCGTGGCGTAGTGGCCGCGCGCGATGCTACAATCGCCGGCTCGCTGCCCATCCTGTACGGGGGTAGCGTGAAGCCGGACAACGCGGCCAGCCTGTTTGCGCAGGCTGACGTGGACGGCGGACTGATCGGCGGTGCCTCACTGGCGGCTGCGGATTTCCTGGCCATCGCCCGCGCGGCGGCCTGACACACGAGAGAACGACGCAAGATGCTGTTGCAACTGGTCAATGTGGTGTACGTGCTGGTGGCGATCGCGATGATCGGCCTCATCCTCATGCAGCGTGGCTCCGGCGCGCAGGCCGGCTCCGGCTTTGGCGGCGGTGCATCCGCCACCGTGTTCGGCGCGCGCGGCGCATCCAACTTCCTCAGCAAGAGCACCAAGTGGCTTGCCATCGTGTTCTTCGTCATCAGCATGGGCATGGCGATGTACGCCAGCAAGGGTGCCAAGGTTGGCACTGCCGCCGCGCCCGATGCCGGCGTGATGGGGCAGGCCGTGCCCGCCAAGCCGGCACAGAAGGCCCCGGCGGCGCAGGTGCCGGCAGCTCCGGCGCAGGCCGTCCCGCAGGTTCCCGTCGCACCGGCACAGCCGGCGACAGCCACTCCGGCGCAGCAGCCCGCACCGACGCCCGCACAGGGCAAGTAACACGAGAATCCACGCATCAGCCCAGGTGGCGGAATTGGTAGACGCACTACCTTGAGGTGGTAGCGACGCAAGTCGTAGGGGTTCGAGTCCCCTCTTGGGCACCACATAGCAGTACAGGAAACCCCGCTCCAGCGGGGTTTTTCTTGGTTCTTCACCGAAGTCCGGGGATTGGCATCAAAAAGGAACGGCAGATCCGGGTGAAGATGTTTGTGTCG
>NZ_JASGED010000068.1:0-13193 GCF_047606765.1 Thermomonas sp.
GCCGCAGGTGCCGATGCCGCCGCCCTGCCCCCACCGGTCGGCGAGCCCGCCGCCGCACCGACTGCCGCCACGACCACGCCGGCAACGCCACCCGCCACCGCACCGGCACCCGCGCCTGCCAAGCCTGCCGATGATGCAGGCGGTGCCCGCTACATCCTGCAGGCCGGTGCCTTCGGCGCATCCGGCGATGCCGAAGCGGTCAAGGCCAAGATCGCCCTGCTGGGCCTGAACGCGCGGGTGGAATCCGCCCAGATCGGCGGCAAGACCGTCTATCGCGTGCGCATGGGTCCGTACGGCAGCGCCAGCGAACTGGCCGACGCCAAGTCCAAACTGGCAAACGGCGGCTTGCCGGCAATGGCGGTCAAGACCAACTGAGGGCCACCCGCGCTGGCCGTAAACTGCGCGGATGAACGCATCCTCGCCCCGCACCGCCCTCATCACCGGCGCCACCGCCGGCTTCGGTCGCGCCGCCGCGCGCCGCTTCATCAACGCCGGCTGGCAGGTGATCGCCACCGGTCGCCGCGCTGATCGCCTCGACGCCCTGCGCGCCGAACTCGGCGACGCCCTGCACGCCGCCTGTTTCGACATTCGCGACGAAGCCGCCATGCGCGCCGCGCTGGACGCACTGCCGGAGCGCTTTCGCGGCATCGACCTGCTGGTCAACAACGCCGGCCTGGCGCAGGGGACGAAGCCCGCGCAGGACGCGCTGCTGTCCGACTGGAAAACCATGATCGACACCAACATCACCGCGCTGGCAACGCTGACCCACGCCCTGCTGCCCACACTGATCCCGCGCAAGGGCGCGATCATCAACATCAGTTCCATCGCCGCCACCTATCCCTACACCGGCGGCAACGCTTACGGCGGCACCAAGGCCTTCGTCAGCCAGTTCTCGCTGGGCCTGCGCGCCGACCTGCACGGCACCGGCGTGCGTGTGACCGCCATCGAACCGGGCATGGCCGAAACCGAGTTCACCGTGGTGCGCACCCATGGCGACCAAGCGGCCTCGGACACGCTCTATGCCGGTGCCAACCCGATGACCGCCGAGGACATCGCCGACACCATCTTCTGGGTGGCGACACTGCCACCGCACCTGAACATCAACCGGATCGAACTGATGCCGACATCGCAGTCGTTTGCGGGGTTTCAGGTACATCGCGGCTGATTTTTCCCATTCAGGGAAAAATATCCAAAAGGGGTATATTGGCCTTGTAATCCCATTTGGAGTGCCGCCATGTCCGCCCTTCCCGCCCTCAAGCCGCTGGACGCCCTGCCGCAGACCCCCGCTTCGGACGTGAAGAAGCTGGGCTGGCGCGGGGTGATGAAGGTGGTGAACCGCGAGGGCAAGATCATCGTGACCAATCACGGCCACCCGGAAGCCGTGCTGCTTTCGCTTGAAGACTATGACGAAATGCTTGCAGCCGCGGAGATTGGACGCGCCCAACGCCAGGCCGAACTGGAAACGCTGCGTCGCCAGTTCGACGAGCGCCTGGCCTGCCTCAACGAGCCGGGCGCGGGTGACAAGCTGATGTCGATTTTCGACAAGCCCTTCAGCTACGAGGGAAAGATTTTCACCGGCGACGAGTTCTGACCTCATGCCGCGCCCGCGCATCTTCGTGCTTGCCGGCGTCAACGGTGCCGGCAAGAGTTCCATCGGCGGCACGGCGCTGCGTCGCGCCGGAATGGACTGGTTCAATCCAGACACCTTCACCCGGCAATTGATGGACGCCACGGGCAGCACGCTGCGCGATGCCAACTCGGCGGCATGGAAGGAAGGCCTGCGCAGGCTGGAAGCCGCCATCGCAGGCGGCACGGACTACGCCTTCGAAACCACGCTGGGCGGCAACACCATCGCCAGCAAACTGCGGGAAGCCGCACGCACGCATGACATCGCCATGTGGTTCTGCGGACTGGATTCGCCTGAACACCACATCGCCCGTGTGCGCTACCGCGTCAGTCGTGGCGGTCACGACATTCCCGAGGCGAAGATCCGCGAGCGCTATGTCGCCTCCATCAAGAACCTGGCCGCACTGCTGCCACGCATCACGCAGTTGCATGTGTACGACAACAGCATCGACGCGACAGTCGGTGCGCCAACGCCCGACCCCCGTCTGCTACTGCAAATGGAAGACGGGCAGATCACATGGCCGACGGATGCCGCCACGCTCAGGCAGACGCCGGACTGGGCCAAACCCATTCTTGAAGCGGCCCTGTCCCGCCTGACGTAGGGGCAGGCCCTTGTGCCTGCCCGGCCTGTGTGCCTGCCCGGTTTCAGGGCAACCACAGGGGGTTGCCCCTGCGTTGGTTGCCATACGGGGTTGCCCCGACGCCGGGTTGCCACATGGCGTTGCCCTGCGCCTCGTGCATGACATGTGAAACCTAAATACGAATTGTTCGCATTCTGTTAGGATTGCGTTGCGATCCATGAATCGCGGCTGCCCGGAGCAGCCGGCACGGCTACCGCCATGCCATTCCTCCGCCCCATTTCCGGAGAGTTTTCGCATGCGCGCTACCCGCCTTGCCGTCGCCCTGTGCGCGGCTCTGTTTCCTGCTTCCGCTGCCTTCGCCCAATCCGCCGATAGCGGCACGACGCAGGAGCAGAAGACCGCCACGACGCTGGACAAGGTCGTGGTCACCGGCGAGAAGTCCGACCGCGATCTGCAGGACACCACCTCCAGCGTGGCGGTGACCACGGCCACGCGCATCGAGCAGGAAAACATCGTCTCCCTGCTGGACATCATCAACCGCACCGCCAACGTCACCCAGATGTTCGGCGACCGTGGTTTCAGCATCCGTGGCATCGGCAACGAGGCCGGCGCGCCCAATCCGCTGGCCACGGTCTATGTGGATGGTGCCGCGCTCCCAAGCCAGGTCAGCGATGCCGGCCCCACCGACATGTGGGATATCGCGCAGGTGGAAATCCTGCGCGGCCCGCAATCAACCATCCAGGGTGAGAACGCACTGGCCGGTGCCATCGTCCTGCGCAGCGAAGACCCCAGCATGGACTGGAGTGGCCGCGCCCGCGTGCTGTGGAGTGACCCGTCCGACCGCCGCATCGCCGCCGCCTTTGGTGGCCCGCTGGTGGCAGACCAACTGGCGTTCCGGGTTGCCGTGGAAGACCGCGACTTCGACGGCTTCATCCGCAATGTCACCCGCAACGTGCCCGAGGATGCGCGCGAATCAACGAATTTCCGCGCCAAGCTGTTGTGGACGCCGACTGCGCTGCCAAACCTGACCGCACGCCTGTCGTGGATGCGCGATGACCGCCAGGGCCCGTACATGTACGCCTATTCGCGCAACGACGTGCCGGACTTCTACGACAACCGCATCAACACCTCGAATTATCCCAGCCGCAGCGATGCAGTTGGCGAGCTTGCGGTGCTGGAAGTGGACTACGCACTGTCCGGCCCGTGGTCGCTGACCTCGATCACCGCCTGGTCGGACACCGACATGCTGCGCGGTTACGACACCGACCTGACCGAAGTGGAAATCGCCCACGGCGACACCGACGAACACTACGGCACGTTCTCGCAGGAGTTGCGCCTGCACTACACGGGCGAACGCCTGCGCGGCCTGATCGGCCTGTATGGTGCGCGCCGCGAGATGGACAACGCCACCATCTCGCCGACCAGCGTGGTCACGCCCGAGGCCACCATCGCCGCCGTGCTGCAAGGTGCGGGGCTGGATGCTGGCACCGCCGGCTACGTCGCCGGCCTGTACGTGCAGGCATTGCCGGCAATCCCGGTCGATTACGCCAGTGATGCGCGCTCGCGCTCGCAGAACCGCGCGCTGTTCACTGATTTCGAATTCGACTTCAGCCCGCGCCTGTCCTTGCTGGGCGGCTTCCGCTACGACCGCGAGGAATACCGGCTGGGAATGGAAACCGTCACCAGCTTCACAGGCACCCTGCCCGACCCGGCGGCATTCGGCACGGCGCTGGCACCGGCCATCGCAGGCATCAACCAGGCCGTGCTGGCGATGGTGGCACAGGCCGGCAGCAGTACGCCGGAAGTGCCGCGCACGTTCAACGCCTTCCTGCCCAAGCTGGGCCTGCGCTATGCGTTCAACGATGACGTATCCACGGCTTTCGTGATCCAGCGTGGCTACCGCTCCGGCGGTTCGGCGTACAACCTGGCGCGCGGGCAGAACTACGCCTATGACCCGGAATCCACCTGGAACGCGGAACTGTCGCTGCGGTCGCAATGGCTGGACGATGCGCTGACACTCAACGCCAACCTGTATTACATCGACTGGAAGGACAAGCAGGTCACCGCCTACTTCGGCTTGAACGACTACGACTTCCACACGGTGAATGCCGGCAGGGCGCATCTGTACGGCTTCGAGATGGAGGCCAACCACCGCGTTTCCAGTGCATTCGACTGGTACGCATCGCTGGGCCACTCGCGCACCCGCTTCGACGAGTTCGACACCGTCGTTGGTGGCCAGGTCAACAACTTCGCCGGCGCGGAGTTCGCCTATGCGCCGCGCTGGACATTCGCCGCCGGCGGCAACCTGCGCTTCGGCAACGGCTGGGTCGCCAACCTCAATGCCAGCCATCGCAGCGCCGTTGACGCCGACATCGGCACATACTCCGCGCGCCTGCCGGGACGCACGCTGGTGAATGCGCGCTTCGGTTACGAAGCCCTGAACTGGAGCGCCTGTCTGTTCGCCAACAACCTGCTTGACGAACACTACGTCCAGTACACCTGGACCGGCTCGCCGAACGTCATCCTCGGCGCACCGCGCGTGGTTGGCGTCGGGCTGGAATACCACTGGTAATTGCGAAGTCCGCCACCAACATGACCGCAGCCTGGCTTCTCTTCTCCCTGCTGGCCGCACTGGGGTTTTACCTGGCGACGGCCCACCAACGCCTGTGGCCGCGCGCACGCGATCACGCACGTGCAGTGCGTGTTGCGGCGTGGCTGTGTGCGGCACTTGCAACCGCTGCGGCCATCGTCGCGCTGGGCACATGGGCCGGCGTGTTCGCGGCGTTGACCGCGATCATGCTGGCAGCGGTTTGCCTGCCATATCTTGATGCGTGTCTCGACGCATGGCGTCAGGCGCGCAGGAGTGCAGGCTGATGTGGGGCAAGTCGCTGGCTGCTGGTTTGCTTGGCTTTCCGCTGGCGGTCGGGCTGATCGGGCTGATCGCGCTGCTGTGGCCGGGCCGCATTGAAGTCGTCACCCTGCCGTGGCTGCTGATGGCGTTCCCGGTGTGGATCGGCGCGATGTCGCTGGCCTTCGTGTTCAAGACCGGCCTGCGCGCGTGGCTGTGGATGGGCGGCGCAACCGCGCTGTGCTTCGCGCTGATCCATCTTGCGAAGACGCTGGGCTGGGCCGCGGAGTTGCCGGCATGAAGGCCGCAACCCTGCGCAGCTTCCTTGCCGTGCATACGTGGATCGGCCTGATTACCGGCATGGCGCTGTTCATCGCCTTCTACGCCGGCGCGGTCACCGTGTTCACCCACGAGTTGCAGGATTGGCAGCAGCCCGCATCGCAAGACGTGCAAACCGGCGATGCACTCGCGCAATCGCAAGCGCTGCTGGATGCCGTCCTCGCCCAACATGGCGATGACGAAGGCGAACTGTTCCTCACCCTGCCGGGCACGCGCAGCGCGCGCGCAGCGGCGTACTGGTTCGATGAAGGCAACGGCAGCCGCAAGGAATACGTGTTGGAC
Source organism: Thermomonas sp. (assembly GCF_047606765.1). Taxonomy (GTDB): domain Bacteria; phylum Pseudomonadota; class Gammaproteobacteria; order Xanthomonadales; family Xanthomonadaceae; genus Thermomonas. The sequence goes on from NZ_JASGED010000068.1 coordinate 5,677, forward strand.
GATGCCGGCAAGCTCACCGAAGCCAACACCCGCGCCGGCTTCGTGCAGTTCATCTACGACCTGCATTTCACCGCCGGCCTGCCGCGCACCGTCGGCACCTATCTGTTCGGCATCGTCTGCGTGCTGTACGGACTGGCGCTGGTCAGCGGCGTGGTCATCTACGCGCCGGTGTTCTTCAGGGACCTGTTCGCACTGCGCGTCGGCAAGAACCTGAAACGCATGTGGCAGGACGCGCACAACGTGGTCGGCATGCTGTCGCTGCCCTTCCATGTGGTGTTTGCGTGGAGCGGCGCGGTGCTGTGCATCGGCTTCATCCTGCTGGCACCGTTCCAGTTCCTCGTGTACGACAACAAGCTGCTGACGATCCTGGAACACGATCTGGAAGCATCAGCGCATGTGCAGCCGGCAGGCGTGCGCGCACCGATGCTGCCGCTGGCCGACGTGCTGCGCCGCGCGAAGCTGGAACTTCCCGAGTTGGAACCGGACTCCTTCGGCTTCCACGATCCCGGCGATGCCAATGCGCAGGTGGCCGTGTTCGGGCATGCCGATCAGCGGCGACTCGCCAGTGCCGCAGCGGTGGTGCTGGATGCCGCCAGCGGCAAGTTTGTCGCCAAGGTGGAACCGACGCAGTACACGCCGGGCCGCGCCTTCCTCAATTCGCTCACCGCGCTGCACTTCGGCAACTTCGGCCATTACGCAGTGAAGTGGCTGTACTTCCTGCTGGGGCTGGCCGGCGCCTTCCTGTTCTACGGCGGCAACCTCTTGTGGATCGAAGCGCGGCGCAAGCGACGGCAAGTGGAACAACCGTTCAAGACCAGGGTGATGGCGGCGCTGACGCTGGGCGTGTGTCTGGGCTGCATGGCCGGCGTGTCCGCCACCCTCCTCGCCGGCGCATGGCTGCCGGAAGCGTGGGTGTCGCGCAGCTACTTCGTCGTGTTCTTCGCCAGCATCCTCTGGGCCTGCATCCGTCCGCCGGCACGCGCCGGGCATGAACTGCTGTGGCTGTGTGCGCTGCTCACCGCCGCGATTCCTTTTGCCGCCTGGCTGGGCAATGGCGAACATCTGTTTGCCGCATTCGCGCGTGGTCACTGGCATCGTTTCTTCGTCGATGCCACCGCGCTGTTGATGGCCCTCGCCTTCTGGTGGATGGCCCGCGCCACGTTGCGACGCGGCCGCAAAGGCGATCCAAACAGCGTGTGGGCGTTGGGATGATCTGCGGGTGGATCCCGCGCCCCTGTGGTTGCCCCGCACCCCATGGTTGCCCGTATTCGTGATTGGGGCAGGCACAGGGGCCTGCCCCAACGGGCATGCGGGTCATGGATTCCAATACTTGGGGTTGTCGCGGATGTATTGGCGGATGCATGCCAATTCCAATTCGTTGCGGATGATGCGTTCCCAATAATTGCGTTGCCACAATCTGTCTTGGAATGCAGGCCATCCCCATTGCCGAACGCCTTGCATGTAGGCATGCGTCGTCATGGATTTCAGGTGATGCACCGCCCTCGCCAATGACGCAGGGGCAACCCCCTGTGGTTGCCCCGCACCCCGTGATTGCCCCGGTTGCCCGTGTTCGTGATCCGGGCAGGCACAGGGGCCTGCCCCTACGGGTTCATGGCAACGTGGGGATGGGCAGGCACAGGGGCCTGCCCCTACGGGTTCATGGCAACGTGGGGATGGGCAGGCACGGAGGCCTGCCCCTACAGATTCATGGCGACGTGGGGATGGGCAGATTTGGATGATGCCGTGCATGTGGTCGGGCATGACCATGAATGCATCGATTTCAATGCCGGGGCAATGGGTGGGCATCGCATCCCATATGCGCCACACCATCTCCCCCACGGGATTCAACTGCATGACGCCATCCATGATTTCGCCAAATCGGCGTTCGCGGTGTTGTGTGCAGACGGTGACGAAATATGCGCCAGGCCGGGCGTAGTCGTACCCATGCAGGCGAATCGAATGGCGATGGTGCATGGCGGGATCGAATGGCATGCGTCCATCGTGGACACACCCCACACCGATTCACATCGGAAAACCCCCAACATCCCCGTAGGGGCAACCCCCTGTGGTTGCCCCGCATCCCGTGGTTGCCCCAAACGATTTAAACCGGCGGCGTGTCGTCCAGATACGTGTAAGCAGTCAGGCCGCGCTCCAGCGCTTCGTTGAGACGCTCCGCCTCGGCCTTGCTCAACTCGGTGGCGGAACCAACCATCGCGCGGTAGCGGCGACGCAGGTCGTCCAGCTTGTAGCCCACGTAGTCCAGCATCACGTCGGTGGTGTCGCCGCGGCGCTGCTGGCCGATGGCGTAACCCTCGCCATCGCAACGTACTTCGATGGCGTCGGTATCGCCAAACAGGTTGTGGATGTCGCCGAGGATTTCCTGATACGCGCCAACGAGGAAGAAGCCGAGGCGATAGTTCTCGCCCTTGCGTAGTTCGTGCAGCGGCAACGAGGTGTCGAGGTCTTCGTTTTCGACATAGGTGTCGATCTTGCCGTCGGAGTCGCAGGTGAGATCGCAGATGGTGCCGCGCCGGGTCGGGGCTTCGTCCAAGCGTTCGATGGGCACGATGGGGAACACCTGGTCGATGGCCCACACGTCCGGCATCGATTCGAAAACGCTGAAGTTGACGAAGTATTTGTCGACCAACCGTTCGTTGAGTTCGTCCAGCAGGTCGCGGTGGCTCTTCTCGTCGTAGGTCAGGCGCGCCTTCACCGCATGGGCGATGGCGTAGAACAGGTCGTCGATGCGCGCGCGCTGGACGAGATCAAGCTGGCCCAGCGCGTACAGGCTCAGGCCTTCGGCGTGTGCCTGCGTGGCTTCATGGAACACCTCCACCGCTGGGCGCTGCGCCATTTCCTCATGCAACTCACGCAGCTGGCGCACCGGGTTGGATTCGTCATCGTGCGGCTCCGGCACGCGGCCTTCCGGTGCGCGCTCCACCTCGCTGACATTGGTGACCAGCACCGCATGGTGGGCGGTCATCGCGCGGCCGCATTCGGTGACGATGCGCGGCGGTGTCAGCCCTTCGCTGCGGCAGGCCTCGGCCAGCGGCTGCACGATGCTCGACGCATAGTGATGGATGCCGTAGTTGACCGAGTTGTAGCTGCGGCTGCGCGTGCCTTCGTAGTCGATGCCCAGGCCGCCGCCCACATCGACGTGGCTGATCTGCGCGCCAAGCCGCGAAAGCTCGACGAAGTAGCGGGTGGCCTCGCGCATGCCGGCGGCGATGTCGCGCACGTTGCTGATCTGGCTGCCCATGTGGAAGTGCAGCAGCTTCAGGCAGTCGCCCATGCCGGCGTCGCGCAACTGCTTCCACAGGTTGAGCAACTGGCGCGGGTCAAGGCCGAACTTGGCCTTGTCGCCGCCACTGTTCTGCCACTTGCCGGAACCCAGCGACGCCAGCCGCATGCGCACGCCCAGGCCCGGCTTGACGCCGAGCGCGGCGGCTTCCTCCAGCGCGATTTTCAGCTCGGAGGGCTTTTCGATGACGATGAAGGTCTGCAGGCCGAGCTTGCGGCCGATCAGCGCCAGCCGGATGTATTCGCGATCCTTGTAGCCGTTGCACACCACCAGACCGCCGGGCCGCGACAGCGCCAGCACCGCCATCAGTTCCGGCTTGCTGCCGGCTTCAAGACCAAAGCCCTCGCTGTTGTGCGAAGCCAGCGTGCCGGCCACGCCTGCGTGCTGGTTGACCTTGATCGGATAGACGGCGGTATAGCCGCCGGGATAGTCCCAGTCCTGCTGCGCCTGCGCGAACGCGGCCTGCAGCTTGCGCAGGCGGTCGCCGAGGATGTCGGTGAAGCGCACCAGCACCGGCAGGTTGCCGCCCTGCGCCAGCGAGGCATCGACGACCTCCGGCAGCGCGATTTCCGGGCCGTCCGCACCCTTCGGCCGCACCACGATGCGGCCCTGCGCATCGACGTCGAAATAGCCGTCCGCCCAGTGCGGGATCGAATAGGTCTTGCGGGCGAGATCGGGCGACCAGTGGGTCATCGTGGCAACGTCAACGGCTGGGGAGCCGGCATTGTATGGCCTGCGGTCACGGTGGTAACGCCCGCTCCGTTACAATCCGCGCCCCGCCTCATCCGCATGGAACCTCCGACATGACCCAGACGACCTGGCTGCACGAACACTTCGACAAGGCCGGCTCGTCGATCGGCTTCCGCGTGACCCGCAAGCTGGACGAGGTGCGCTCGGAGTTCCAGCACATCGAAATCTACGAGAGCACCGACTGGGGCAACGTCATGCTGATCGACGGCGCGATGATGCTCACCACCCGCGACAACTTCCTCTATCACGAGATGATGTCGCACCCGGCGCTGTTCACCCACGCCGACCCGAAGCGCGTTGTCATCATCGGTGGCGGCGACTGCGGCACCCTGCGCGAAGTGCTGCGCCACCCCGGCGTGGTGAAGGCCACCCAGTGCGACATCGACGAACAGGTGACGCGGATGGCGGAAAAGTATTTCCCCGAGCTGTGCGAATCCAACAACGACCCGCGCGCGGAACTGCTGTTCGATGACGGCATCGCCTACATGGCGAACTGCGAACCCGGCAGCGTGGACATCGTGATCGTGGATTCCACCGATCCGGTCGGCCCGGCGGAAGGGCTGTTCAACAAGGCCTTCTTCGCCAGCTGCCACCGCGCGCTGAAGGACGACGGCATCCTCGTCCAGCAGAGCGAGTCGCCTCTGGTGCTGCTCGACCTCATCAAGGAAATGCGCGCGGAAATGGGCAAGGCGGGCTTTGCCAGCTTCCAGACCCTGCCGTTCCCGCAGCCCTGCTACCCGACCGGCTGGTGGAGCTGCACGATGGCGAAGAAGGCCGCCGGCGCAGGGTTCGGCTTCCGCGAGGCAGACGCCCGCGCAAAACCCTTCGCCACGCAGTATTACAGCGCCGACCTGCACAAGGGCGCGCAAGCGCTGCCGCCATTCGTGGCGGAAGCACTGGCCGGCTGAACGGCGCGACTGGCGAAAACCGGCTTTACGTCGCATCATCACGACAGCCATGCAGGCTGTACGCGGCATGCCAAGTTGGAGCACGTTGGTTTGAGGGGGATGCGGATGGATCGATTGAAGCGACGACGAGCAGGACTGTTGCTGGCGATGCTGCTGTCCCTGTCCCCGCTCGCGCAGGCGCGCGATGAAGATCCCTCAGCCCAGAAGTTCGACGCGCTGTACGCGCAGATCACCGGCCCAGCCTCGCTGGATGCCCCTCCCAACACCGCCAACGCCAACCTCGAACGGCTGCGCACCCTGCTCCCGTCAGGCGACAAGGTGCGCGATGCACGCATGCGCTCGGTCTATTGCCTGAGTACCTACTGGGCCGATACCAAGCAGGCGCTGGCCTATACCGACGAAGCCCTGCGCCGCGCACAGGCGGTGAAGGATCAGCAGGCGCAGGGCCGCGCCATGATCTGCCGGATCGCCCATGTGCTGGGACTGCAAGGCCCCAAGCAGGCGTTGGTCGAAGCGGACAGGGCCGTGGCGCTGGTGGAAAAAGCACAGGAGCCGCAACTGCTCGGGGAAATCCTGATGTATCGCGGCAGCCTGCTCTCGCAGCTGGGCGACCAGGCCAAGGCGCTGGTGGACTACCAGCGCGCACGCAGCGCCTTCCGCGACGCCGGCATCAACCATGAGGTCGATGCCCTGCTGGTGCGGCTCGCCATCGTCTATCGCCGCATCGGCGACTGGTCACACGCCGAGTCGTACCTGAACCAATTGACGACGCGACTGGAGTCGAAACGCGACTGGCCGCGGATGGTAGGTGCCTTGATCCAGCTGGGTTACCTGCACGACGAGGCAGGCGCGCCGGACAAGGCGCAGGCGGCGTTCGAGCGCGCGATCGCAGTCGCGACGCGGCAAGGCGACGACTTCAGTGCCGCCAGTGCGCGGCTGGGCCTTGCGCTGGTGCAGGTGTCGCAGGGCAGGCACGATGCCGCACTGGCCATGCTGAAGCAGGCACGCGCCTATTACACCGAAACAGGGAACAACCAGGACGAAGGCAGGCTGCTGCTGCTCACCGGCATGGCCCTGGCCGGCAAGAACCAGCACCAGCAGGCATTGTCCCTGTTCCATCAGGCATTGCCGCCGATCCAGAACGACGGCAATGAACGCTATCTGGCCACGCTTTACCGGTCGCAGGCTGCAAGCGAGGAAGCGCTGGGCCTCAACGCGCAGGCACTGGCCAGCTTCAAGCGCTACAGCGAATTGCAGGCCAGCTTGCAGCGCAAGATGCAGCTGGAACAAAACCGGCTGCTGGCCTACGAACACGAGGCACGCACCCGCGAGATGGAAAACGACAAGCTGCGCGCCGATGCCGAGACCCAGCGGCAGCGTGTCGCCTCGTTGCAGCGCGTGCGTGGCTGGCAGCGGCTGGCACTGCTGCTGGGTTTGCTGCTGATCGCCTTGATGTCCATGCTGGCTTGGCGGCAGCATCGCAACTCACGCCGGCTGCGCATGCTGGCGATGACCGACCCACTGACCGGCGCAGCCAGCCGCATCACCACCGAAACCACCACCGACCTCGCATTGGCACGAGTGGCGCGCAACCACACGGCATTGTCGGTGCTGATGCTCGATCTCGACCATTTCAAGGCCATCAACGACCGCTACGGTCACGCCGCCGGTGACACCGTGCTGCGCGCGGTTGCCAATGCATGGAAGACGCAGTTGCGCGAGTACGACCTGCTGGGCCGCATCGGCGGCGAGGAGTTCGTTGTGGTCTGTTCCGACGCGCCGCTCACGCTGGCGCATTCCATCGCCAAGCGCCTGTTGCAGGCCACCCGCGCGGTGCGCCTGCCGGAGATCGATCCCGAACTGCACATCACCGCCAGCATCGGCATCGCCGAAGCACAGCCGGGCGACACCCGCGAAACCCTGCTTGCCCGCGCCGACGCCGCGCTGTATCGCGCCAAGTCGCAGGGCCGCGACCGCGCGGAATCCTGAACCGCTACAGCGCGTCGGCGTCCAGCTCACCGGTGCGGATGCGCACCACTTTTTCCAGATCCCAGACGAAGATCTTGCCGTCGCCGATCTTGCCGGTACCGGCGGCTTTCATGATCGCCTCCACCACCGCATCGACCTGCTCGTCCGCCACCGCGACTTCCAGCTTGATCTTGGGCAGGAAATCGACCAGGTATTCGGCACCGCGATAAAGCTCGGTATGCCCCTTCTGGCGACCGAAGCCCTTGACCTCGGTGGCAGTGATGCCGGCCACGCCCGCCTCGGCCAACGCTTCGCGCACATCGTCGAGCTTGAACGGCTTGATGACCGCCATCACCATCTTCATCGCATGCACTCCGGCTTTCAATGCGCGCAGCATAACGCGCGCGGCGCCGGGTTTTCCTACGCTCCGCCACGGCTTGCACCGACTGCGCCCTAGTCCCGATAGGGAAGTTCTGAACAACTGGGTTTGAAGGCGGTCTTTCCGCTGGTTTTCGCATGAACCGCCCTCGATCTTTGGGTTATGCGCCGATTTCGGCGCGTTTTGCCGGGATTCCCCGGCTTACAGGCGC
>NZ_JASGED010000069.1:0-19208 GCF_047606765.1 Thermomonas sp.
CCAAGACCGTGCCGAAGGAAATGCTGCCGATCATCGACAGGCCGCTGATCCAGTACGCAGTTGATGAGGCCATCGAGGCCGGTTGCGACACGCTGGTCTTCGTCACCAACCGCTACAAGCACGCGGTGGCGGACTATTTCGACAAGGCCTACGAGCTGGAACAGAAGCTGGAGAAATCCGGCAAGCACGAGCAGCTCGACCTGGTGCGCAACGTGCTGCCGGAAGGCGTGCGCGCGGTGTTCGTGACCCAGGCCGAGGCGCTGGGGTTGGGTCATGCCGTTCTCTGCGCGAAGCCGGTGGTGGGCGATCAGCCTTTTGCCGTGCTGTTGCCCGACGACCTGATCTGGAGCCGTGGCGATGGCGCGTTGAAACAGATGGCCGATCATGCGCAGGCCAGCGGTGGCAGCGTGGTGGCGGTGCAGGACGTGCCGCGCGAGCAGACCGGCAGCTACGGCATCGTCGCCACCGAAGCATTTGACGGGCAGGCCGGGCGGATCGCGCAGATCGTCGAGAAGCCCAAGCCCGCCGATGCGCCCAGCAATCTTGCGGTGGTCGGGCGCTACATCCTCAATCCCGCGATCTTCGAACTGCTGGAACGCACGCAGCAGGGCACGGGTGGCGAAATCCAGTTGACCGACGCCATCGCCGCATTGCTTGCAGCCGAGCGCGTGGACGCCTTCCGTTTCCGAGGCACCCGTTTCGACTGCGGCACCCACATCGGCCTGATCGAAGCCACGATCCGCTACGCGCTGGATCACGAAAAACTCAGCGATGCCGCCCGCGACCTGATGAAGAACGCGCTGGACGAGATGGGTGTGGTCGAGAGCTGGCCGCGACATCCCGGTTGCGTAGGGGCAGGCCCCTGTGCCTGCGCAGCAACAGAACAGGCGCGCGTAGGGGCAGGCCCCTGTGCCTGCCCCTGTTCGGGTCGCGATGAGAGCGGGCAGGCACGGGGGCCTGCCCCTACCGATCACACCGCTTCGAAGATGCCCGCCGCGCCCATGCCGGTGCCGATGCACATGGTCACCATGCCGTACTTCTGCTGGTGACGGCGCAGGCCGTGGACGAGAGTGGCCGTGCGGATCGCGCCGGTTGCGCCCAGCGGATGGCCCAGTGCGATGGCGCCGCCCAGCGGATTGACCTTGGCCGGGTCGAGCTGCGAATCCTTGATGACCGCCAGCGCCTGCGCGGCGAAGGCTTCGTTCAGTTCGATCCAGTCCAGCTGATCCTTGCTCAATCCGGCCTGCTTCAGTGCCTTCGGGATTGCGGCGATCGGGCCGATGCCCATCACTTCCGGGCGCACGCCGGCCACGCTGAAGCTGACGAAGCGCGCCAGCGGGGTCAGGCCGTAATCCTTGATCGCCTGTTCCGAAGCCAGCAGCACCGCGCCTGCGCCGTCGCTCATCTGCGAGGAATTGCCGGCGGTCACGCTGCCGCCGAACGCGCCGTTGCGGAACACCGGGCGCAGCTTGGCAAGGCCTTCGGCTGTCGTATCGGCACGCGGGCCTTCGTCGTTTTCGACCAGCAGCTTTTTCAGGCGAATGGCATTGCCGGCAAGGTCGGGGATGTGCGACGTGATTTCATACGGTGTGATTTCGCTGCGGAACTCGCCGGCAGCGATTGCGGCCAGCGCCTTCTGGTGCGATGCCACGGCGAAGGCGTCCTGCTGTTCGCGGCTGACCTGCCATTCTTCGGCGACCTTCTCGGCGGTGATGCCCATGCCATAGGCAATCGCGACGTGGTCGTCGTTGAACACGGACGGGGAGAGGGCGACCTTGTTGCCCATCATCGGCACCATGCTCATCGACTCGGTGCCGCCGGCCAGCATCAGGTCGGCATTGCCAAGGCGGATCTGGTCAGCGGCCAGCGCCACCGCCTGCAGGCCGGAAGAACAGAAGCGGTTGATGGTCTGCGCGGCCACGGTGTCCGGCAGGCCGGCCAGCAACACGCCGATGCGCGCCACGTTCATGCCTTGCTCGCCCTCGGGCATGGCGCAGCCGATGATGGCGTCGTCGATGCGATTCACGTCGATGCCCGGTGCCTGCGCCACCACGCTGCGCAGCACGTGCGCCAGCATGTCGTCGGGACGGGTGTTGCGGAACACGCCCTTGGGTGCCTTGCCCACCGGGGTGCGGGTGGCGGCGACGATGTAGGCGTCCTGGATTTGCTTGCTCATGGAATCTCCTGATTCACACACGCCGATCAATGGGGTCCGTCATTCCGGCGAAAGCCGGAATCCAGCTCTTTGCTTGGCGTATCCAAAGGCTGGACCCCGGCTTTCGCCGGGGTGACGATTTGATTAATTCCGCAAAGGCTTGCCGGTCTTCAGCATGTGCGCGATCCGCGCCTGCGTCTTTTCCTGCTGCGCCAGTTCCACGAAGTGCTTGCGCTCCAGTTTCAGCAGCCAGTCCTCGTCCACCACCGAGCCGCGATCCACCTCGCCGCCGCACAGCACGGTGGCAATGCGGGTGGCGATTTCGTCGTCGTATTCGCTGATGAAGCGGCCCTCCAGCATGTTGACCAGCAGCATGCGGAAGGTGGCGATGCCCACGTCGCCGGCAACCCGCACGGCGCGTGCCGGCAGCGGCGGGCGGTAGCCGGTTTCGGCCAGCGCGGCGGCTTCCTGTTTGGCGATGTAGAGCAGTTCGAAGGCGTTGAAGGCGACCTTGTCGGCGGCGCGCAGCAGGCCCAGTTCCTTCGCCTCCAGCGCGGAGGCCGACACCTTCGCCATCGCCACGGTTTCGAACACCTTCTTCAATTCGGCGAACACGTCGCCGTTCGCACCTGCGGCCTGGGATGCGCGCACCGCCAGTTCCTTCAGGCCACCGCCCGCCGGCAGCAGGCCAACGCCGGCTTCCACCAGTCCGATGTAGCTTTCAAGGTGCGCAACCGTGCGTGCGGCATGCATCTGGAACTCGCAGCCACCGCCCAGTGCCAGCCCGCGCACCGCCGCCACCACCGGCACCTGCGCGTACTTGATGCGCTGGCTGGTGGCCTGGAAGTTGGCGACCATCGCTTCGAACTCGGCAAGCCGGCCGGCCTGCAATGCGCCCAGCGCGCCGGCCAGGTCGGCACCGGCGGAGAAGGGTTCCTTCGGCTGCCAGATCACCAGACCCTTGAACTTGTTCTCGGCGATGCCGATGGCTTCCTGCAGGCCGTCCAGCACCGCGTCGGAGACCGTGTGCATCTTGGTCTTGAAGCTGGCCACGGCGATGTCGTCGCCATCCGTCCACAGGCGGATGCCGTCGTTCTCGAACACCGTCTCGCCCTGCGGGAAGCGTTCGCCCAGCAGCGGGTCGGGGAAGCGCTGGCGCTTGTACACCGGCAGCGACGAGCGCGGCAGCTTGGCGTTCTTCGCCGGGCTGTAACTGCCCTCGGCGGCGTGGACGCCTTCGCGGCCGTCGAACACCCAGTCGGGCAGGGGGGCGCTGCTCATCGCCTTGCCGGCCACGATGTCATCGGCAATCCACTGCGCCACCTGCTTCCAGCCGGCGGCCTGCCAGGTTTCGAACGGGCCCAGCGACCAGCCGTAACCCCAGCGGATGGCAAGATCCACGTCACGCGCGGTCTGCGCGATGTCGGCCAGATGGAAGGCGCTGTAGTGGAACAGGTCGCGGAAGCAGGCCCACAGGAACTGCGCTTGCGGGTGCTGGCTTTCGCGCAATTTGGCGAACTTCTCCGCCGGATTCTTCAGCTTGAGGATGTCCACCACTTCCGGCGCGGCAGCGCGGTCGGCGGCGCGGTAATCCTGCTTTTCCAGATCAAGGACGACGATGTCCTTGCCGACCTTGCGGAAGATGCCCGCGCCGGTCTTCTGCCCCAGCGCGCCCTTGCCGATCAGCGCCTGCAGCCAGTCCGGCGAGGTGAAATAGGCATGCCACGGGTCGTCCGGCAGGGTATCGGCCATGGTCTTGATGACGTGGGCCATGGTGTCCAGGCCGACCACGTCCGAGGTGCGATAGGTCGCCGACTTCGGGCGGCCCAGCAGCGGCCCGGTCAGGCCATCGACTTCATCGAAGCCCAGCCCGAACTGGCGGGTGTGGTGGATGACCGACAGGATCGAGAACACGCCGATCCGGTTGCCGATGAAGTTCGGCGTGTCCTTTGCATAAACCACGCCCTTGCCGAGGGTGCTGGTCAGGAAGGTTTCCAGCCCTTCCAGCACGCCGGCTTCGGTGGTCTTGGCCGGGATCAGCTCGGCCAGATGCATGTAGCGCGGCGGGTTGAAGAAGTGGACGCCGCAGAAGCGGTGGCGCAGTTCCTCGGGCAGCACTTCCGCCAGCTTGTTGATTCCCAAGCCGGATGTATTGCTTGCCAGCACCGCGTGGGCGGGCACGAACGGGGCGATCTTCCTGTACAGGTCCTGCTTCCAGTCCATCCGCTCGGCGATGGCCTCGATGATGAGGTCGCAGTCCTTCAGCTGGTCGAGGCCCGTCTCATAGTTTGCGGCGGTGATCGCGGTGGCCAGCGACTTGCTGGCCAGCGGGGCGGGGGAGAGCTTGGCAAGGTTCGCCAGCGCCTTGTGGACGATCCCGTCCGGGTGGCCGTCCTTCGCGGGCAGGTCGAACAGCACGGTATCGACCCCGGCATTGGTCAGGTGCGCGGCGATCTGCGCGCCCATCACGCCAGCCCCGAGCACGGCAGCACGGCGTACAAGCAATTTCTGAGACATGTTGCGTATCTCCTTGATGAATCAGTGAAATCGATCAGGCTGCTTCGGCTTTCAGGCCGGCAGCGGCGAAACGGATCAGCGCACGTGCGGCACGCTGGCGATGGGTGGCCTCGGAGGTGCCGGCGGGCCGCTTGATCAGGCCGAAGTCGGCCATCGCATAGGTCAGCGCGCCGGACAGGAAGTCCAGCCGCCAGTACAACTCTTCCTTGCCCAGCCCCGGCACGCAGCCGGCGATGGCCTTGGCGAACTCGCGCAGCACATGGCCGTACTGGTCGGACAGGAACTTGCGCAGGCTGTCGTTGCTTTCCGCATAGGCGCGGGCGATGACCCGGATGAAGGCACCGCCGCCGTGGCGGTCCTGCGCCATCGCAAGCGCGGGCTCCACGAATGCCGCCAGCACCGGCTCCAGTTCGCCGGGGCTGGTCTCCACCGCCTTGCGCAATGCCGACAGGCGCTGCGCGCTCATGTCGTCCATGCGCCGGCGGAACACCTCGTTGACCAGATTGTCCTTGCTTCCGAAGTGGTAATTGACTGCCGCGATGTTGACGTCGGCGCGGCTGGTCACCTGCCGCAGCGAGGTGGACGCAAAGCCCTGCTGGGCGAACAGCTCCTCCGCCGCATGCAGGATCCGGTCCTTGGTTGAAAAGTGTTGCAGGCTCATCGCAGGCCCCTCCGGCGTCGAATCAAACGCTTGTTTGATCGTAGGCTGGAATCCGCCAGGCCGTCAACAAGATTGCGCCACCGGCGTGGGAAAGCGGTCGCAAATCAGCTAGAATTGGCCGCAGCCATGTCGGCCAAACCCGCGCCAGTACGCGGGTTTTTCTGTTATCTTCGGGCCAGCGACGCGATTCGCCGGCCCGCCAACCGGAGAGTTTCCCATGGCGCTGGAGCGCACCATTTCGATCATCAAGCCCGATGCCGTCGCCAAGAACGTCATCGGCGAAATCTATTCCCGCTTCGAAAAGGCCGGCCTGAAGGTCGTGGCCGCGAAGATGAAGCACCTGTCCCGCCAGGAAGCCGAAGGCTTCTACGCCGTGCATCGCGAGCGTCCGTTCTTCAACGCGCTGGTCGAGTTCATGATCTCCGGCCCGGTGATGATCCAGGTGCTGGAAGGCGAGAACGCGGTGCTGAAGAACCGCGAGCTGATGGGTGCCACCAATCCGAAGGAAGCAGCGCCGGGCACCATCCGCGCCGACTTTGCCGAAAGCATCGACGCCAATGCGGTACACGGTTCGGACTCGCTGGAGAACGCGGCGATCGAGATCGCCTACTTCTTCCCGGCCACCGACGTTTACGCACGCTGATCCTTCGATGAGCGATACGCGCACACCGGTCATCGACATCGCCCTCGTGGGCGAGGCCGGTGCTGCGCAACCGTCCGTGCCGGTGAATGCCGGCACGAATGCACGTACAAACATCTTCGATTTCGACCGCGCCCGTCTGGAGCGTTTCTTCGAGGAAGACCTGGGCGAAAAGAAGTTCCGCGCGCATCAGGTGATGAAGTGGATTCATCACCGCTACGCCACCGAATTCGCGGACATGACCGACCTCGGCAAGGCGCTTCGCGCCAAGCTGGAAGAGCGCGCGGTGGTGCGCGCGCCGCAGGTGGTGTTCGACAAGGCATCCACCGACGGTACCCACAAATGGCTGCTCGGCATGGATCCGAAGAACGCCATCGAAACCGTCTATATCCCCGACAAGGGGCGCGGCACGCTATGCGTGTCCTCGCAGGTGGGCTGCGCGCTCAACTGCACGTTCTGCTCCACCGCGACGCAGGGCTTCAACCGCAACCTGTCCACCGCAGAAATCATCGGCCAGGTGTGGGTGGCCGCGCGTCATCTGGGCAACGTGCCGCACCAGCAGCGCCGGCTCACCAATGTGGTGATGATGGGCATGGGCGAGCCGCTCATGAACTTCGACAACGTGGTGCGCGCGATGAGCATCATGCGCGATGACCTTGGCTACGGCCTGGCCAACAAGCGGGTCACGCTGTCCACCGCCGGCATGGTGCCGATGATCGACCGGCTGGCGGCGGAGAGCGACGTGTCGCTGGCGGTGTCGCTGCATGCGCCGTTCGACGAGCTGCGCGACACGCTGGTGCCATTGAACAAGAAATACCCCATCGCCGAACTGATGGACGCCTGCGTGCGCTATGCCACGCGCAAGAAGGGCGAATCCGTCACCTTCGAATACACCCTGATGCGTGGCGTCAACGACCAGCCGCAGCACGCGCGCGAACTGGTGAAGTTGATGCGCGAGTTCGACCGCCGCGTGCAGATGAAGGACGCGGCCAAGGTCAACCTGATCCCGTTCAACCCGTTCCCCGGCACCCGCTTCGAGCGCCCGGACGACGTGGCGATCCGCGCCTTCCAGAAGCAGCTCAACAACGCCGGCATGATCGCGCCGGTGCGGCGCACGCGCGGCGACGACATCGATGCCGCCTGCGGCCAGTTGAAGGGGCAGGTGATGGATCGCACCCGCCGTTCCGCCGAACACCGCAAGCGTCTTGAAGCGACAGGAGTTTCCGATGCGGCGTGAAGCCATTGCCCTGTTGGCGCTTTCCTGCATGCTGATCGTGGGCTGCCGGGCGATGGAGCGCCTGACCTTCATCCGTCCCAGCGCCAAGCGCGGCGAATACACGCAGGTCGCGCCGACCTACGACGTCAGTGGCAAGAATCAGAAGCAGCGGCAAGGTGCGGGTGATGCCACTTTGCTGCTGGTGTCGGCCACCACGCTCTACCAGCGCGGCGAGTTGCAGCAGTCCGAGCGGCAGGCCCGGCGTGCGCTGGAACTGGCACCGCGCTCCGCTGATGCACACACGCTGCTGGGGTTGATCGCGGACGCGCGCGGCGATGCGAAGACCGCAGGCGCGCATTACCGGCAGGCGGTGGAAGTCATGCCCGACAAGGGCGTGTATGCCAACAATTACGGTGGCTGGCTGTGCGCCAACGGGCAGCCGCAGGAATCGCTGGCGTGGTTCGATCGCGCGCTGGCCGATGGCAGTTATGCATCACCGGCCTCGGCGCTGGTAAACGCGGGCAGTTGCGCGCGCAAGGCCGGCTTGCCGGAGCGCGCGGAGGCGGGCTGGCGCGCGGCGCTTGGCATCGACCCGAAAAACCTGCTTGCGTTGTCCGGCATGGCCCATCTGCAATACGACAGCGGGCGTGCCCTTGAAGCGCGCGCCTTCGTCGAGCGCTGGCTGGAATTGGCACCGTCCGACCGCGACGCCTTGCAGCTCGCCGTCGGCATCGAGCAAAAACTGGGCGACAATGTGGCCGCTTCGCGCTATCTTTCACGTTTACAGGCGCTTCCGCCTGCTTCCACCACTGTGCCGCGCACGCAATGACCGCGATGCTTTCCCCTGATCTGCAAGCCCTTGCCGGGTGTGGCGAACGCCTGCGCGCCGCGCGCGAGGCTGCCGGCATGAGCATCGACGACGTTGCCGGCAAGCTGAAAATGCCGGCGCGGGTGGTGTGCTCGCTGGAGGCGGAAGACTGGTCGCGGCTGGGTGCGCCGGTGTTCGTGCGCGGGCAGGTGCGCAGCTATTCGCGGCTGCTGGGCCTGACCACCGCGCCGATGATGGCCGCGCTGGACGTGGGCCCGGTTGAACCTTCAAAGCTGGTCAGCCGCACCCACACGCCGAAGGCGCAATGGTGGGCCGAGCAGATCGGTCGCCGGCTGGTCTATGTGGTGCTGACCCTGTCGCTGGCGATCCCGGCCTGGGTGGCGACCCGCCAGCACCTGTCCGATGCCGACACGGGCGTGGCCGCGCTGGACACGCCGGTCGATGCTGTCGCGCAGCCCGCATCGGAAGGCCCGCGTACCGTGGTGGCGTCGATGACGCCGGTCGCAAAGCCGGCGGTGAAGCCGGCCGATGCCGGCATCGTGCTGCGCACCCGTGGCGAAAGCTGGTTCGAGGTCATCGGCACCGATGGCGCATCGCTGGAAAAGGGCCTGTTGCCGGCCGGCAGCGAACGCCGTTACACCGCCGCTCAGGTGCAACGCCTGACCATCGGCAATGCTGCTGCGGTCGAGCTGGAACACCGGGGCCGTCCCGTTGACCTGACGCCTTTCGCCCGCGCGAACGTCGCCCGCTTTACGGTATCCTCCGACGGTTCGCTGGTGGCGTCGGACTGAAGCAGCAACGCGGTCTGCAATACCACGCGGCATCCAAATTTTCCGATTCCAGACGTCCCGCCCGGCGGGCGGGCGAGAGACAGCATGGCGATTGATGAACTGCTCAACGAGCACGAACAGAGCGAGCAAGTACGCAACTGGGTTCGCAGCAACGCACTCGGCCTGATCGGGGGCGTCGCCCTTGGCCTGGCTGCCATCGTGGGCTGGCAGTGGTGGCAGGGCAAGCGGCTGCAGGCCGGGGCCGAGACCAGTGCCAGTTACAGCAGCGCCGTGACCGCGTTCGAAGCGGGGAAAATCCCGCAGGACAAGGGCAAGGCCGTCATCGCCGGCCTGAGCAAGGGCAACCCGACGCTCGCCACCCTGGCGGCGTTGCAGCTTGCCAAGGCGCAGGCCGACGCCGGCAAGCGCGACGATGCCATCGCCACCCTGCAAGGGCTGGGCACGGTCGATCCCGACCTGCGCCCGGTATTGAACCAGCGCCTGGCACGGCTGCTGATCGACGCCGGCAAGGCCAAGGAGGCACTGCCGCTGCTGAATGACGAGCGCGATGCGGCGATGCTGGACGTGCAGGGCGATGCCCAATTCGCGCTGGGCGACCGCGCCAAGGCGCAGGCGGCGTATCTCAAGGCGCTGGCGCTGGTGGATGTTGCCAGCCCGCAGCACCGTTTGATTACCCTGAAACTGATCGAGGCCGGCGGCACGCCGCCGCATACCGAGGACAAGACCTGATGATCCAGGCGATGCGACCTTCCCTGCGCCTGCTTGCGGCAGCGACCATGGCAGTGGCCCTGCTGTCCGGCTGCACGAGCATCAAGAACGTGTTTGGCGGCAAGAACAAGGACAAGACCGGCGAGCCAACCAAGCTTGTGGACATCACCACCAGCGCCAATGTGAGCAGGCTGTGGACTGCGAAGCTCGGCAAGGGCGAGGAGCAGCTGGGCATCGGCCAGCACCCGGTGATCGCTGATGGCCGCGTCTATGCGGCGGCGGTGGAGGGCGGCGTGTCGGTCTTCGACCTGCGTACCGGCCAGTCGCTGTGGCGGCATGCCTCGGATCTGCCCCTGAGTGGTGGCCCCGGCGTCGGGGATGGTCTGGTGGTGGTGGGCAGCCTGGACGGCGACGTGATCGCGCTGGATGCCGCCACCGGCGAGCAGAAGTGGACGGCCAAGGTCGGCAACGAAATCATCGCCGCGCCCGCGATTGGCAGCGGCATGGTGTTCGTGCATTCCAACGATGGCCGGCTGACTGCGTTTGATGCCGGCAGTGGCGAGCGTCGCTGGTTCCATGCCGTTGAATCCCCTGCGCTCACCGTGCGCGGCACCGGCGGCATCACGCTGGGCCCGGGCATCCTGTTCGTGGGCAGCGATGACGGCAAGCTCACTGCGCTGAAGGCGAGCGATGGCGCGGTGCTGTGGTCGGCGGTGGTCGCCGAGGCGGAAGGCCGCAACGAACTGGAACGCATGGCCGACGTCGATGGCGACGCCGTGCTGGATGGCACGACCTTGTTCGCCAGCAGCCACAAGAAGCGCACGGTGGCCATCGACGGCCCCAGCGGGCAGGTGATGTGGCAGAGCGACAACGGCGGCGCGCGTGGTGTTGGCGTCAGCAATTCCGCGATTGTCGTGAGCGACCGCGACGGCAACGTCAGTGCGCTGGACAAGAACTCCGGCGGCAGCCTGTGGCAGCAAACCGGCCTGCTGTACCGCAACGTCAGCGCGCCTGCCGTGCAGGGCGATTACGCGGTGGTCGGCGATCTGGACGGCGTGCTGCACTGGCTGCGGCTGAACGATGGTGCCTTCGCCGCTCGCGCCAAGATGGGCGCGGCGATCATCGGCCAGCCGGTGCAGGCAGACGGCATCGTCGTCGTGCAGGACAGCGAAGGCGAACTGGCGGCGTTCGCGCTGCAATGAGCCATCACGCCGGCCTAGGGCTGGCATGCATGCGCGGCCCCGGCTAACCTGCCGGGGCCGTTGCGTTTCATCCGCAGGTGTTTTTCCGCGCCCTCTGCGCAAAGGTAGATCCAATGTTGCCCCTCGTCGCCCTGGTCGGGCGTCCCAACGTCGGCAAATCGACGCTGTTCAATGCGCTGACGCGCACCCGCGACGCGCTGGTCCACGACCAGCCGGGGGTGACCCGTGACCGCAATTACGGCGTGTGCCGGCTGATCGAGGGCAAGCCATTCGTGCTGGTCGATACCGGCGGCATCGCCGGCGAGGACGAAGGCCTGGCCGGCGCAACCGCAAAACAGTCGCGCGCGGCAGCGGAAGAAGCCGACCTGATCCTGTTCATCGTCGATGGCCGCGAAGGCGCATCGGCACTGGACGACGACATCCTGCGCTGGCTGCGCAAGCTGTCCAAGCCGACCTTGCTGATCGTCAACAAGTCAGACGGCATCGACGTGCGCGCCGCGCTGGCCGAGTTCTCGCGCTATGGCTTCAGCGATGCGCTGGCGGTGTCGTCCGCGCACCGCACCGGCATCGACGAACTGCTGGCGAAGGCGGTCAAGCTGTTGCCCGAGGAAGGCGCTGCGGAAACCCTGGACGATGACCCGGAGCGCGTGCGCATCGCCTTCGTCGGGCGTCCCAACGTGGGCAAATCGACCTTGGTTAACCGCATCCTTGGCGAGGAGCGGATGATCGCCTCCGAAGTGCCGGGCACCACCCGCGACTCCATCGCCGTCGATCTGGAGCGCGATGGCCGCAAGTACCGCCTGATCGACACCGCCGGCCTGCGTCGCCGTGCGCGGGTGGAGGAAGCGGTCGAAAAGTTCTCGGTGGTCAAGACCCTGCAGGCCATCGAACAGTGCCAGGTCGCGGTGCTGATGTTGGATGCCAGCGAAGGCGTGACCGATCAGGACGCCACCGTGCTGGGCGCGGTGCTGGATTCCGGGCGCGCACTGGTCATCGCCATCAACAAATGGGACGGGCGCAGCGACTATGAGCGCCAGCAGGCCGAAACGCTGGCCGCGCGCAAGCTGAGTTTCGTCGAATGGGCCGAGCGCGTGCGCATTTCCGCGCTGCACGGTTCCGGCCTGCGCGAGCTGTTCAAGGCGATCCATCGTGCGCATGCGTCCGCAACCCGGCAGTTCAGCACGGCAGAGGTGACCCGCGCCGTGGAAGCCGCCTACGAGGCCAATCCGCCGCCGGTGGTGCGCGGCCATGTCGCCAAGCTGCGCTTCGCGCATCCGGGTGGCGAAAGCCCGCCGACCTTCGTCGTCCACGGCACCCGCCTGAAAACACTGAGCCAGACCTACCATCGCTATCTGGAAAACTTCTTCCGCAAGCGCTTCAAGCTGGTCGGCACGCCGATCCGCTTCATCTTCCGGGAAAACAGCAATCCCTACGAAGGCCGCAGGAACGAGTTGACCGAGCGCCAGATCGCATCCAAGCGGCGGCTGATGCGGCACGTCAAGCGCGGCTGATGCGTAGTGCCGGCCCCGCACAGGCCCGCGCCCGCCAGCAGGCCGGGGCATTGCTGATCGACCTGCGCGCCGATCACGAACGCGCGCAGGGCTGCGCCGAAGGCGCGCTGGGCATCGCCCGCGAGGCGCTGGAACACGAACCCGCGCGTTACCTGCCGGATGTGGATGCCGAAGTCTGGCTGATTTGCCAGCGCGGCATGCGCTCGCAGGCGGCGGCACTGGCGCTTGCGGCGCAGGGCTATCGCAACGTGGGTACGGTCGAAGGTGGCACGGACGCCTGGCAGGCTGCTGGTTTGCCGATGACCAAACCCGATATCGACGAAGATTTCGCGCAGCGCTATTCGCGCCAGATGCGGCTGCCGGACGTGGGGCTGGAAGGCCAGCAGAAACTCGAAGCCGCGCGCGTGTTGCTGGTCGGCGCGGGCGGGCTGGGTTCGCCGGCGGCGCTGTACCTCGCCGCTGCCGGCGTCGGCACGCTGCGCATCGCCGATGACGACGTGGTCGATCTGAGCAATCTGCAGCGGCAGGTGCTGCATGCGCAGGCGCGCATCGGCATGCCCAAGGTGGCATCCGCTGCGCTCACGCTGTCGGCGCTCAACCCGCGCACGCGGATCGAGGCCGTGCCGGAGCGCGTCACCTCGGCCAATGTCGAACGCCTGCTGGACGGCGTGGACGCGGTGATCGATGGTGCCGACAATTTCCCGCTGCGCTATCTGCTCAGCGATGCCTGCGTGAAACAGGGCAAGCCGCTGGTATATGGCGCGGTGCATCGTTTCGAGGGGCAGGCCAGCGTGTTCGATGCCGGTCGCCATCGCGGCGTCGCGCCGTGCTATCGCTGCCTGTTCCCGCAGCCGCCATCGCCCGAAGACGCACCCAACTGCGCCGAGGCCGGCGTGCTGGGCGTGCTGCCCGGCGTGATCGGCATGCTGCAGGCCACCGAGGCGATCAAGCTGCTGCTGGACATCGGCCAGCCGCTGCGCGGGCGGCTGCTGCGCTTCGATGCGCTGTCGATGCGTTTTCGCGAAACGCGGCTGTTGCCGGACCCGCAATGTCCGGTTTGCGCCCCGAATCTCGCTTTTCCCGGATATGTCGATTACGAGGCGTTCTGCGCCGGAGGCGGTCAATGATGTTTGCTGGATGGAAGCGGCTTGTCATCGCCATGCTGTTGCTGGCGAGCTCACACGCGGCGTTGGCGGCTGACCAGTGCCCGGCACTCAGCCAGCGTCAGTCCGACGCGCAGGTTGCGATCCGCATTGCGGCGGTGGCCTGCGACGAACACCTGCGCTGGAATCGCCCCTTCATCGATGCCGATGGCAGGCTGGCAAGCCTGACCGCCTACGAAGCCGAAGACAATGGCCTGAAGGACGGCGGCGCACCGTGGCGCAAGGTGGCGTACTACTGGCAGTCCAGCGGGTTGCTGGGGCCGCTGGCATTCAAGTCCGGCGCATCGGACTGCAATCACGCCGCGATGAATGCCTCGTATCCGGGACTGGGCTGTCGCAGCTTCGTGGTGGACAACCCGTGGTCGGCGGCCTTCATCAGCTGGGTGATGCAGCGCGCAGGCGTGCCCGGTTTCACCTCATCGCCCAACCATTACGAATACGTGCGCGCGGCCCGCAGCAATCCGACCGGAAGCCCGTATCTTTTCACCGAGCCGATGGCGGCAACGCTGGCGGTGGGCGACATGCTCTGCTACGTGCGCAGCAATCGGGTGTATGGCTTTGATGGCCTGGTGAAGGCCATCGACGGCGGCGCGACCAGTTTGCCGATGCATTGCGATGCCATCGTTGCCATCGATGGCGGCAAGGCCTACACGATTGGCGGCAATGTGCAGCAGGCCGTTGGCATGCGCATCCTCAACGTCAATGCCAACGGCCAGTTGTGGGGCCTGCCCCGGCGCAGTGATGGCGACGTGGTGTGTTCGCCCGACACCGCGGGCTACTGCAATTTCAATCGCCAGGACTGGGCGGCGCTGCTCAAGCTGAAACCGCAGGACGAACTGGCGAAGCTCGGCCCGGTGACGCCGCCGGCCTTGCTGCCCGCTCCACCGGTGCCGCAGACCTGCTGCGTGAACTGCGTGGTCGGCTCCGGCGTGCCGCGCTGCCCGGCGCAGGGAGACTCACAGCCAGTGCAGCCGCAGAACCTGTTGCAGGGTTCGCAGTAGAACGGGTCAGGCGTCCGCTGCCGGCTTGCTGCGCGCGCGCGGTTTGCCGCGATGGTCGATCTGCACGCCAAGTACGGCGTTGCAGTGGATGCAGCTGTAGCTCAGGCAACGTGCCTTGCTGGTGCCGTCCACCACGCCAACCACGCTCTCGACGTTGACGTGCAAGACGCGCTTGCCGCACTTCGGACATTCACCCTGGATCGCCATGTGGCCCCCATCAGCCTTTGATAGACGGTCAACGCCGCCTCGTACCGTGTCCGTAACTTACAACGGTTCCGGTGCGCTGTCGCGGCCAACAACAGGCACGCCGGGTCATCGTCGTGAGTGATAATGCACGCCCCCACCGCAACGCCTCCGCATCGCATGACTGCCCGGATCCTCGACGGAAAGCGCATCGCAGACGACCTGCTGCTCAACCTGAAGGCGCAGGTGGACGCCCGCGTCGCTGCCGGCAAGTCGCGGCCCGGGCTGGCGGTGGTGCTGGTCGGCAGTGACCCGGCCAGCCAGAGCTACGTGCGCAACAAGCGCCGCGCGGCTTCCATCGTCGGCATCCAGGCCTTTGACCACGACCTGCCGGCAGGTACCAGCGAGGCCGAACTGCTGGCCCTGATCGACCGCCTCAACGCAGACCCGCAGGTCAACGGCATCCTGATCCAGTTGCCGCTGCCCGGCATCCGCGATGCCAGCGCATTGATCGAACGCATCCATCCGGACAAGGACGTGGATGGCTTCCATCCGCAGAACGTCGGCCATCTGGCGTTGCGCCAGTTCGGCCTGCGCCCCTGCACGCCGCGCGGCATCACCACGCTGCTGGCCTACACCGACAGGCCAGTGCGCGGGCAGAGCGCGACGATTGTCGGCGTGTCCAACCACGTCGGCCGGCCGATGGGGCAGGAGCTGCTGATCGCCGGCTGCACCGTGACCAGTTGCCACAAGTTCACGCCGCCGGAGGTGTTGCAACGGCACGTGGGCGAGGCCGACATCCTGGTTGTGGCGGTGGGCCGGCCCGGCCTGATCCCGGGCGAATGGGTGAAGCCGGGTGCGGTGGTGATCGACGTTGGCATCAACCGGCTGGACGATGGCCGGCTGGTGGGCGACGTGGGCTTCGCCGCAGCGGCGGAACGTGCAAGCTGGATCACCCCGGTGCCGGGCGGGGTGGGGCCGATGACGGTCGCCACCCTGATGCAGAACACGCTGGAAGCGGCGGAGTTGGCGGACGCTGCCGGCTGACCCCATGCAAGCAGGATTATTGGCAGGCGTCCGCGCAGCGGCATTTCGAGCCGCCTAGCGGATGCCTGCCAGTCCTGCCAGATGGTTTGATATTGGGGGCGACTGCCGGTATCCCTCGCAAGTCGCTCCCCGATACTCGCTTGGTTGCGAGGGATACCGGCAGTCGCTTGTGATGACTCGCGGCGCGGCTGCAGCGCGCTATAATGACGCGCTTCCCCACTTCCCCCGGGACTGCCGATGCTCCGCATCAAGGCTGAAGCACTGACGTACGACGACGTTTCGCTCGTCCCCGCGCATTCCACCGTCCTGCCGAAGGACGTCTCCCTCGAAACCCGCCTGACCCGCGACCTGCGCATCCGCCTGCCGATCGTCTCGGCGGCGATGGACACGGTCAGCGAAGCCCGCCTCGCCATCGCGCTGGCCCAGCTTGGCGGCATCAGCATCCTGCACAAGAACATGACTGCCGAGGCGCAGGCCGCGCAGGTGGCACGGGTCAAGACCTTCGAGGCCGGCGTGATCCGCGAGCCGTTCACCGTTGGCCCGGACACCACCATCGGCGAAGTCCTGCGCCTGACCCGCGCGCGCAACATCTCCGGCGTGCCGGTGGTGGATGACGCCGGTCAGTTGGTCGGCATCGTGACGGGCCGCGACATGCGCTTCGAGAAGAAGCTGGACGACCCCGTCCGCCACATCATGACCAAGAAGGATCGGCTGGTCACGGTGAAGGAGGGCGCTTCCGACGACGAAGTGCTGGGCCTGCTGCACAAGCACCGCATCGAGAAGGTGCTGGTGGTCAACGACGAGTTTGCCCTGCGCGGCCTGATTACCGTCAAGGACATCCAGAAGAAATCGGACAACCCCAATGCCGCCAAGGACGCCAGCAGCCGCCTGCTGGTGGGCGCGGCGGTGGGCGTGGGTGGCGACACCGAACAGCGCGTTGAAGCGCTGGTGGCCGCAGGCGTGGACGTGGTCGTGGTGGATACCGCGCACGGCCATTCGCAGGGCGTGCTGGACCGCGTGGCCTGGGCCAAGCGGCACTTCCCGGCATTGCAGGTGATCGGCGGCAACATCGTCACCGGCGATGCCGCGCTGGCGCTGATGGATGCCGGCGCGGACGCGGTGAAGGTGGGCGTTGGCCCCGGTTCGATCTGCACCACCCGCATCGTGGCCGGCGTCGGCGTGCCGCAGGTGACCGCCATCGACATGGTGGCCGAGGCCTTGCAGGATCGCATCCCGCTGATCGCCGATGGCGGCATCCGCTATTCCGGCGACATCGGCAAGGCGATTGTCGCCGGTGCTTCCAGCGTGATGATCGGTGGCCTGTTCGCCGGCACCGAGGAAAGCCCGGGCGAAACCGAACTGTTCCAGGGCCGCAGCTACAAGAGCTATCGCGGCATGGGCAGCCTTGGCGCGATGGAGAAGGGCAGCAAGGATCGCTATTTCCAGGATGCTTCCGATGCCGACAAGCTGGTGCCGGAAGGCATCGAAGGCCGCGTGCCGTATCGCGGCCCGCTGTCCGGCGTAGTGCATCAACTGGTGGGTGGCCTGCGCGCCACGATGGGCTACGTGGGTTGCGCCACCATCGAGGACATGCGCAAGCAACCGTCCTTCGTGAAGGTGACCGGCGCCGGCCAGCGCGAAAGCCATGTGCACGACGTGCAGATCACGAAAGAGCCGCCGAACTACCGCGCGGGTTGATGGTGTTTCCCTCTCCCTCCGGGAGAGGGTGGCGCGAAGCGCCGGGTGAGGGTTCGGTACCCGATCCGGTATCCCGATGACTCGTACCCTCACCCCCAGCCCCTCTCCCGGAGGGAGAGGGGAGGCAAAAATGACCAGCATCCACAGCGACAAGCTCCTCATCCTCGACTTCGGCGCGCAGTACACGCAATTGATCGCCCGCCGCATCCGCGAGATCGGCGTCTATTGCGAAATCTGGGCCTGGGACCACGACCCGGCCGAGATCGCTGCGTTCGGTGCGAAGGGCATCATCCTGTCCGGTGGCCCGGAATCGACCACGCAGGCCGGCTGCCCCGCCGCACCGCGCGAGGTGTTCGATGCGGGCGTGCCGCTGCTCGGCATCTGCTACGGCATGCAGACGCTGGCAACGCAGTTGGGCGGTGCGACCGAAGCCGGCAACCAGCGCGAGTTCGGTCATGCCGCGCTCGAAATCATCGCGCAGGACGCGCTGCTGTCGCCGGTGGCAACCAGCGAAGCGCTGTGCAACGTGTGGATGAGCCACGGCGATCACGTCGCGCGCGCGCCGGAGGGCTTCACCGTCACCGCGCGCACTGACCGCCTCGGCATTGCGGCGTTTGCGAATGATGCGAAGAAAATCTACGGCGTGCAGTTCCACCCGGAAGTGACGCATACCGCCGCCGGCGAAGCGCTGTTGCGCCGTTTTGCAGTGGACATCTGCGGCTGCAAGACGCTGTGGACGGCAGCCAACATCATCGACGACCAGATCGCCCGCGTGCGCGAGCAGGTCGGTTCCGATGAAGTGATCCTTGGCCTGTCCGGTGGCGTGGATTCGTCCGTGGTGGCCGCGCTGCTGCATCGGGCCATCGGCGAGCAGCTGACCTGCGTGTTCGTCGATACCGGCCTGCTGCGCTGGCAGGAAGGCGACCAGGTGATGGCGATGTTCGCGCAGGACGCCGCACATGGAGGCATGGGCATCAAGGTGATCCGCGTGAATGCCGCCGAGCGCTACTTCAAGGCACTGGAAGGCGTGGCCGACCCGGAAGCCAAGCGCAAGATCATCGGCAACCTGTTCGTCGAAATCTTCGAGGAAGAATCGAACAAGTTGCAGAACGCCAAGTGGCTGGCGCAGGGCACCATCTACCCGGACGTGATCGAATCCGCCGGCAGCAAGACCGGCAAGGCGCACGTCATCAAGAGTCATCACAACGTCGGTGGCCTGCCCGAGCACATGAAGCTGGGGCTGGTGGAACCGCTGCGCGAATTGTTCAAGGACGAAGTGCGTCGCCTTGGCGTGGAACTCGGCCTGCCGCGCGAGATGGTCTATCGCCACCCGTTCCCCGGCCCGGGGCTGGGCGTGCGCATCCTTGGTGAAGTGAAGCCGGAGTACGCCGAATTGCTGGCAAAGGCCGACGCCATCTTCATCGACGAACTGCGCAAGGCCGGGTTGTACGACAAGACATCGCAAGCGTTCGCGGTGTTCCTGCCGGTGAAGTCGGTCGGCGTGGTCGGCGATGCCCGCGCCTACGAATGGGTGATCGCCCTGCGCGCGGTGGAAACCATCGACTTCATGACCGCGCACTGGGCGCACCTGCCGTACGACTTCCTCGGCACCGTCAGCAACCGCATCATCAATGAACTGCGCGGCGTCTCGCGCGTGGTCTATGACATTAGCGGCAAGCCGCCGGCGACGATTGAGTGGGAGTGAATTGACGTCCTTCGAGGACTATCGCCAGCTATCGAAAAACAGCCGTAACGTAAAAATACGTCACTGAGGCTAGGCGCCATGTACGCGCAGACCTACGGCGAAGCAGTCGATGCGACGACGCTGATCCCGCACATGCTGGAGGCGTTCATCGCGGGGGATCGGGGGTTCAGGCGGGGCAGGG
>NZ_JASGED010000070.1:0-66697 GCF_047606765.1 Thermomonas sp.
AATGCGGGGCTTTTTGTTGGTTCTTCACCGAAGTCCGGGGATTGGCATCAAAAAGGAACGGCAGATCCGGGTGAAGACGTTTGCTCGACACAAACATCTTCACCCGGATCTGCCGTTCCTTTTTGATGCCAATCCCCGGACTTCGGTGAAGAACCAACAAAAAGCCCCGCATTAGCGGGGCTTTCCGTGTGCGAATGCGCGGCTTCGATCAGTCGATGTCGAGGAAGCTGCGCAGGGTTTCCGAACGCGACGGGTGGCGCAGCTTGCGCAGGGCCTTGGCTTCGATCTGGCGGATGCGCTCGCGGGTGACGTCGAACTGCTTGCCGACTTCTTCCAGCGTGTGGTCGGTGTTCATGTCGATGCCGAAGCGCATGCGCAGCACCTTGGCTTCCCTCGGGGTCAGGCCGGCCAGCACGTTGCGGACGGTCTCGGTGAGGTTGATGTCGGTGGTGGCGTCGATCGGGGACATCACGTTGGTGTCCTCGATGAAATCGCCGAGGTGGGAATCCTCGTCGTCGCCAATTGGCGTTTCCATCGAGATCGGTTCCTTGGCGATCTTCATGACCTTGCGGATCTTGTCCTCGGGCATGTCCATCTCTTTCGCCAACTCTTCCGGCGTGGCCTCGCGGCCGTACTGCTGGAGCATCTGGCGGGAGATGCGGTTGAGCTTGTTGATGGTCTCGATCATGTGGACCGGGATGCGGATGGTGCGCGCCTGGTCGGCAATCGAACGGGTAATGGCCTGGCGGATCCACCACGTTGCATAGGTCGAGAACTTGAAGCCACGGCGGTGTTCGAACTTGTCCACCGCCTTCATCAGGCCGATGTTGCCTTCCTGGATCAGGTCGAGGAATTGCAGGCCGCGGTTGGTGTACTTCTTGGCGATGGAGATCACGAGGCGCAAGTTGGCCTCGACCATTTCCTTCTTGGCCTTGCGCGCCTTGGCTTCGCCATAGGCCATCGCGCGGTTGATTTCCTTGAGGTCGGCCAGCGACACCTGCATCGCCTTTTCGATCGCGATGGTGGCTTCCTGCTCGGCGATGATCTGGTCCTTCACGTCGCGCAGGCCCGAGCCCCACTTCTGCTTGCGCTTCAGCAGTTCATCGACCCATTCGAGGTTGGTCTGGTTGCCTTCCCACGCCTTGATGAAATCCTTGCGCGGCATCTTGGCAACGCGGGTGGACAGGTCGAGGATGCGGCGCTCGTGTTCCTTCACCTGATTGACCACGTCGCGCAGCTTCTTGACCAGCACGTCGGTCAGCGGCAGCGGCAGCTTGAAGGTGACGAAGATTTCGGCGATTTCCTCGCGCGCCTTGAGCGCGGCCTTGGCGGTCGGGCCACCCTTGGCATAGGCCTTCTGGAAGCGGGTGAAGGCAGCGCCCATCGCTTCCATGCGGGTGGCGACTTCGGCAGGATCCGGGCCGGTCGGTGCGGGCTCGTCGGCCTCGGCAGCGGTGTCGTCATCGTCGTCGTCATCGACGTCGGCCGCCACTTCCACTTCGGGCAGCGGTTCGGGTTCCGGCTCTTCGTCGTTGAAGCCGACCACGATCTCGGCCAGGCGCTTCTTGCCGGCCTTGTGCAATTCGTAGTCTTCCAGCAGCAACTGCGCCGAGCACGGGAACGTTGCCAGCGCGGCATTCATCTGCGCCAGGCCTTCCTCGATGCGCTTGGCGATGGCGATTTCGCCTTCGCGGGTCAGCAGTTCCACCGTGCCCATCTCGCGCATGTACATGCGCACCGGGTCGGTGGTGCGGCCACCTTCGGTATCCAGCGAGGTCAGCGCGGCAGCGGCTTCCTCGGCAGCGGTTTCATCGACCTCGCGGCCACCGGCCTGCTGGCCGGCAAGCAGCAGGGTTTCGACATCGGGCGCAACTTCATGCACCTCGATACCCATGCCATTGATCATGCCGATGATGTCTTCGATCTGCTCCGGATCGACCATGTCGTCGGGCATGTGGTCGTTGACTTCGGCGTAGGTCAGGTAGCCCTGCTCCAGCCCCTTGGAAATCAGGAGCTTGATGTCGGACTGGGGGGCAATCTGCCGTTCGTTGGCCATGGATCGGGCACCGTGTCGAAAAGGGCGTCAGAAACGACGCGAGGGAACCAAGCATTATACACCGGAGCGCCGCCTCCTTGCCGGGCGATGCCGTCGGGAAGCGGGGCGACCTCAGGCCTTCAGCAGGAAGGTCACCGGCCCGTCATTGACCAGGCTGACGACCATATGGGCACCGAAACGCCCGGTTTCCACCCCCGGCGGGTGCAGGTCCCGACAAATGGCGGCCAGCCGGTCGAAGCCGCGTTCAGCCTCGGCGGGCGGGGCGGCGGTGGTGAAGCTGGGGCGCATGCCGCTGCGGGTGTCTGCGGCCAGCGTGAACTGGCTGACCAGCAGCAATCCGCCGCCGATCTCCGCCAAAGAGCGGTTCATCTTGCCGGCATCGTCGCCGAAAATGCGATAGCCCAGCAGGCGCTGCGCGATCCGCTGGAACTGCGGTTCGGCATCGCCCGGCTCCACCGCCACCAGCGCCAGCAGGCCGGGGCCGATGGCACCGGTCACGGCATCATCGACGGTGACTTTCGCTTCGGAAACGCGCTGGATCAGGGCAAGCATGCCGCATTGTAGATGCCGAGCTTGCCCGGCATGGTCCGGGCGACCTGAGCGGAGCAAGCTCCGCTCCTACAATGGCGGGATGACCGAAATCGTCGCCGCCCTGCTTTACGCCCTTGCCTGGGCCATTGGTCGCCTGCCCTGGCCGCTGCTGCGCGCACTGGCGGACGGCATGGCACGGCTGTGGATCACGCTGGATGCGCGCGAGGCCAAGGTGGTCCGGCGCAATCTGGCGCTGGTGCGGCCCGAAATGGACATCGCCGCGCGCGAGGCGCTGCTGGCGGACATCCTGCGCACCACCACGCGGCAGGCGTTCGAGACGCTGCGGCTATGGACGCGCCCTGCCTCGCGCAATCTTGCGAGCATCACCGAAATCCACGGCGAGGCCTTGTTCGATGCCGCGCTGAACGATGCACGCGGCTTGATCGTGGCCGCGCCGCACATGGGCAACTGGGAACTGCTGAACCAGTGGCTGGCGAAAAAAACGCCACTGGCAATTCTCTATCGCCCGCCGGAATCCGCCATCGGCGAAGCCTTCCTGCGCCGCGTGCGTGCCAATGCCGGCGGCGACGTGGAGCAGGTACGCGCCGAAGCCGCAGGCGTTCGCACCCTGCTGAAGCGCCTGCAGAAAGGCGGCGTGGTCGGCATCCTGCCCGACCAGCAACCGAAGGTTGGCGAAGGCGAGTTCGCGCCATTCTTCGGCGTGCAGGCGCTGACCATGACCCTGCTGGGCCGGCTGGCGAACCGCAGCGGTGCGCAGGTGCTGCTGTGCTGGTGCCAGCGCATTCCCGGCAGCTCGCCGCCGCGCTTCGCCCTGCACATCGAGGCCGCGCCGGAAGGCATCGCCGATGCCGATCCGCAATGCGGCGTGGCGGCGCTGAATGCCGGTGTCGAGGCCGTGGCCAGCCGCGACTTCGCCCAGTATCAATGGACGTACAAACGCTACGGCGCGCGGCCACCGGAAAGCGGTGAACTCAGCCCCTATCACGACATGTATCGCTGATACGCAGCAGCGAACTCAGCCCTGGCCGGCTATCCCGCAAGCTCCAGGAACAACGCCTCGTAACGGCGATTCATCAACTCGCGTCCATGCCGTTCCAATGCGGCCTTGCGTGCGTTCGCGGCCATGCGTGCGGCATCTTCCGGATTGCGCAACAGGCGCTCCAGCGCATCGGCCAATGCAGCCGGATCTGCTTGCGCCACCAGCAGGCCATCCACTTCGTTTTCCAGCACTTCGCGCACACCGGGCACGGCACTGCCGACCACCACGCAACCGGCGGCCATGCCTTCCAGCAGCGCCAGCGGCATGCCTTCGTAATGCGTGCTCAACACGCAGACCTGATGCGTCATCAACCGCTGCGGCACATCGCGCACCACGCCAAGGAACTGCACCTGTTCGGCGATGCCAAGTTCCGCCGCCAGTTTTTCCAGCGGCCTGCGATGCAAGGCCTTGCCACCACCGGCGAACTGCAGCGGCGGATGCAGGCCGCGTTCGCGCAGCAGCGCCACTGCGCGCAACAAGCTGGCGTGGTCTTTCTGCTTGGAGAAACGCGCCACCATCACGATGCCGGGAATGCGCGCCGCAAATGGCTGCGCATCGGCATCGGCAAAAGGCTCCAGCCGGATGCCGTTGGGAATGGCGATGGTGCGCTCCGCCGGCATTCCCATCGCCAGCAGCGCATGACGCACGCCCTCCGAACAACCCACGATGCGATCCGTGCGCTTCGCCAGCCAGCGCGCCTGCGCCAACCGCCAGCGGGTATAGCGCTCGCGGGTGTTGTGTTCGACGTGGACCAGATGCGGCACCTTCGCCAGCAGCCCGGCGTAGCGGCCCCACAGGTGTTCGGAAAAACCGTGTGCGACCAGCACGTCGGGCTGGAACTCGCGGCAGATTTTCACCAGCGCAATGATGCTGGCCGCATGCGACCAGCCCGGCACCACCCGCAGCGGCACGCCGGCCTGTTCCAGTTCGGCGATGCGCCCCGGCGGCGTGCGGCGCTTGTGGCGCAGCACCAGCAACGGTTCGATGGTGGCACTGTCGCGCGCGGCATTCACTAGCTGCACCGCCACCTGCGTCGCGCCGCCGGAGAAACCGCCGGTGACGAAATGCAGGACGCGCACGGGGCGTGCAGGAAAGGGGTGGCTGGACGGCGTTTCCGAAACAGGAGGCATGAGCCATTATGGCCGCACGCGCCTTCAGGCCGATCCTCCCTCGCCGCAACGTCCACGCACCAGCACACCATGACCGCATCGGCACCGACCGCGATCGTCGCAATTCCCATCCACACCACCTGCCTGTCGGCGGATGGCCGGATGGCATTGATGCGCGCCGTGCGCGTGCTGGGCCGGCACCCGATGGCGATCCTGTGCCCGGAAGGTCTTGATCTTGCCCCGCTGCAACCGTTGTTTGGTGCCATCCAGCCACGGGTGGAACGCTTCGACCCGGCGTTCTTTGACGGCATCGCCGGCTATAACCGGTTGATGCTGTCGGAAGTGCTCTACGAACGCTTCATCCACTACGACTATCTGCTGGTCTGCCAGACGGATGCCTACGTGTTTTCCGACCAGTTGCAGGCATGGTGCGCGCGTGGCTACGACTGGATCGGTGCGCCCTGGATCGGCTCGCCCCGCAATGTCTGGTCACGGGCACAACTACGCATCAGGAACCTGTTCCGGCGCAGGAAGAAATACGACGACTATCTGTTCAAGGTTGGCAATGGCGGATTCTCGCTGCGCCGCGTCGCCACTTTCCTGCGGATCGTGCGCGAACAACGCGATGACATCGCCCATCGTCTGGCGCATCCCGATGACCGCGATCTGCATGTGGAAGACCGATACTTTTCGCAGATCGCCCCGGCCCTGTATCCGGACATGCGCATCCCGTCCTACGAGGAGGCCGTGGCGTTTTGCATGGATCGGCGTCCGCACCTGGCCATGGCCATGAACGGCGGACGCCTGCCCTTCGCCTGCCATGGATTCGACAAGCGCAATGTTCGCGCATTCTGGGAGCCGATCCTGCAACGCAGCCAGCAGGAACCTGCCGCCGCCTGAAGCGGTGTTTCACGGCCGCGAAGCTTTCCTCAGCTTCGCGCAGAAAAACCCATCCATCCCACCTTCACCCGGCAGGCGCTGGTAACCGAAGCCGGCATTGATGCCGAAGCTGTCGCCCAACGGTTCCAGCGTTGCATCCGCAGTGCGGGCAAGGAAGGCTGCAACCTGCGCTGCATTTTCCGCATGCAGGATCGAGCAGGTGGCATAGACCAGCGTGCCGCCGGGCGTGAGCAGCGGCCACAGCGCGTCGAGCAGCTTTGACTGGGTGGCGATGAGGGCATCGATATCGGCCTGCCGCCTGTGCAGCAGCACGTCGGGCTGGCGGCGCACGATGCCGGTGGCGCTGCACGGGGCGTCGATCAGGATCGCATCAAACGGCGTGCCGTCCCACCACATCGCCGGTTGCGCGGCATCGGCAGCGCGTGTGTCGATGCTCAACTGCAATCGTGCGAAAGCATCCTGCATGCGGCGCACGCGGCGTGCATCCACATCCAGCGCGAGGATGCGCAGCGCCGGATCGCGTTCGGCCAGATGCGCGGCCTTGCCGCCAGGGGCGGCGCAGGCGTCGAGGACGCGAGCCTGCGACGATGGCGAAAGCGCATCGGCCACCGCCTGCGCGGCGCCGTCCTGCACCGAGACCGCACCGGCATCGAAACCCGGCAACTGCTGCACCGGCAGCGTAGATTGCAGCCGAATCGCATCGGGCAGGGTTTCGTCGGCAGTGGCGTTGATGCCGGCATCGCGCAGCAGCGCCAGATACGCATCACGCGGCTGCACGCGGCGATTCACCCGCAGCCACATCGGCGCTTCCTGCGCACTGGCAGCAAAAATGGCATCGGCCTGCTGCGGCCAGTCGGCACGCACCTGCGCGGCCAGCCATGCGGGCCAGCCGGCATCAAACTGCGCTTCGGGCAAGCCTTCGCGCTGCGCGCGGCGCAACAGCGCATTCACCAGTCCGGCCTGATGCGCGCGGCCCATGGCACGCGCCGCTTCCACGGTGGCGTCCAGTGCGGCGTGCGCGGGCAGGCCCATCTCCAGTTGCGCGAAGCCGGCCAGCAGCAACGCACGCAATTCGCGGTCACGCGCGACCAGCGGCTTCTGCAGCCATGCGGCCAGCGCGGCGTCGAAGCGGGCGTGCTGACGCAGCGCGGTCATCGCCACTGCTTCCGCCAGCGCGCGGTCGCGCACATCCGGCAATGTCGGCAAGGCCTGCGCCAGCGCCGCCTTCAGCGAACGGCCGCGATGCAGTACATCGTCAAGAACATGCGTGGCAGCGATCCGCGCGGCGACGCCGGGCATTGCGTTCACCGCCAACTCCCAACCATCATCCCGGCGGAAGCCGGGATCCAGTTCTTGTTTTTCCGACAAACCGTAAGGCCGAGAGCCGTTGCAAAGGCTGGATCCCGGCTTTCGCCGGGATGACGAGCAAAAGCGAGATGACGCACAAAGGAAAGGGTAGGCACCCGGCTATGCCCCCAACAAATCACGCCGCGCGTTGAGGTAATCCTGCGCGCTGACCGGCTTGCCGCCTTCGCGCTGCAGGCTGCGGATGCGCAGCGCGCCGATGCCGCAGGCGATGTCGATGCCTTCGCGGGATGCCCGCAGCACGCTGCCGGGCGCGGCGGTGTGTGCCTCGTCCAGCGCGCTGGCGGCGTGGATGCGCACGCGCTCGCCGGCCAGTTGTGCTTCCGCCACCGGCCACGGGTTGAACGCGCGCACCTTGTTGACAAGCCGCGTGGCCGGCTGCGACCAGTCCAGCTTGGCCTCGGCCTTGTCCAGCTTGTGCGCGTAGGTCACGCCATCAACCGCTTGCGGCTGTGCCGGCAACTGGATCGTCGCGCGCAGCAGGCCCAGCGCATCGCCCAGCACCTGCGCGCCCAGTTCGGCCAGTCGATCATGCAACTGACCGCCGGTTTCCTCCGCGCCGATGTCGATGGCCTGCGCCAGCAGCACCGGGCCGGTGTCCAGCCCCTTCTCCATCTGCATCAAGCAGACGCCGGTCTGGGTGTCACCCGCTTCGATGGCGCGCTGGATCGGCGCGGCGCCGCGCCAGCGCGGCAGCAGCGAGGCGTGCACGTTCCAGCAGCCGTGTTCGGGAATGTCCAGCACCGACTGCGGCAGGATCAGGCCGTAGGCCACCACCACCATCAGGTCGGGTTCCAGCGCGCGCAGGGTGGCTCTGGATTCCGCCGAGCGGAAACTCTCCGGCTGATGGACCGGGATGCCGCGCTTGACCGCCTCCAGCTTTACCGGCGAAGGCGTCAGCCCGCGTCCGCGCCCGGCGGGGCGATCCGGCTGGGTGTAGACGGCCACGACGTCGGCCTTGTTGGCGGCGGCGCGCAGGCAGGGCACGGCGAACTCCGGCGTGCCGGCAAAGACGATACGCATGCGGTCAGGCTGCGTGCTTGCGCGCCTTCGCCAGCTTCTTGCGCACCATCTCCCGCTTCAGCGGGCTGAGGTAGTCAACAAACAGCTTGCCGATCAGATGATCCATCTCGTGCTGAATGCAGACCGCCAGCAGGCCGTCGGTGGTCAGCTCCTGCGGCTGGCCCTGGCGGTCGAGGAAGCGCACGGTGATGGTGTCGGCGCGGGTCACGTCGGCGTAGATGCCGGGCACCGACAGGCAGCCTTCCTGATAGACCTGCCCGCCCTCGCTGGACACGATCTGCGGGTTCACGAACACCATGGGCCGGCTGCGATCCTCGCTGACGTCGATGACCATGAAGCGCTTGTGCATGTCCACCTGACTGGCCGCAAGGCCGATGCCGGGGGCTTCGTACATGGTCTGGAACATGTCGTCCAGCAGGGTCTGGAAGGCCGGCGTGGACAATTCCGCAGGATCGACATCGACCGCCTTGGTACGCAGGCGCGGATCGGGGAATTCGAGGATCGGGAGCAGGGCCATGGGGCAAATCCGGGCTTCTGTGGAAGCAATGTCGGGAAACAGGTCGCATTCTAGCGCTCCCAACCCCAACAACCGCTTGCCAGATGCCTTGGATTGTGGGCTATAGTGATCCGGTTCCAGGGGGTTTTTTGCAACGGCAGCGGGGAGATAGCCGCCATGTTTGATCGCAATTCTGAAACCAGGCCGCGTGGGCTGCGCACCATGCTTGCAGCCGCACTGCTGACGGTCGCGACCTATGCCGCCGCCGTCGAGCTGCGCAGCGACCATCCCGATACCTATGTGGTGAAGCGTGGCGACACCCTGTGGGACATCTCCGCGCGCTTCCTGAAGAAGCCGTGGCTGTGGCCGGAAATCTGGCAAGCCAACCCGCAGGTCAAGAACCCGCACCTGATCTATCCAGGCGACGTGCTCAGCCTGGCCTACCTCAACCGCGTCACCGTGCAGCCCGGTGCGCGCGTGGAAAGCCCGCTGACCGGCGTGCCGCTGTCCGAGGTCGAGCCCTTCCTCAAGGATTTGCGCGTCACCGACAGCATCGACCAGCTGCCCTACGTGGTTGGCCTTGAAGACAACCGCCTGCGCGGCACGCGCGGGCAGGTGGCCTATGTGCGCGGGCTGGACGGCATTCCCGCCGGCCAGCGCTACCTGATCGTGCGCCCGGAGAAGCGCTATCGCTTCATCGAACGCGCCGGCCTGTGCTGTGACCTGTTCCAGTCCCGCCACCTGGACGCGCGTGGTCGCCCGCGCCTGGACACCACTTCGCCCTGGACCACCGTGGTGTTCCCCAGCAAGCACACCGAGTTCCTCGGCTACGAGCTGATGACCCAGTCCACCGGCACCGTGACCCGTGGCGAAGTGGGCGGCATTCAGGCGTCCACCGTGCTGATCGACGAGGAAGGCCGTGAGGTGCGCGTGGGCGACCGCCTGATCCCGGTCGAAGCGCAGCCCTACGACCTGCAGTTCTTCCCGCATCCGCCCAAGCAGCAGCAGGACTACGGTCGCCTGACCGTGCTGTCGGTGGCCGATGGCTACCGGTCGGGCGGCAGCCGTGACGTGATCGCCATTTCCGGCGGCGCGCGCGAGGGCATCGACAACGGCACCGTGTTCTCGCTGTGGCGTCGTGGCGATTCCGTCACCGACAAGGTCAAGAGCGGGCTGGATCGCGATGAAGAGCTGACCCTGTTCGAGAACAAGGTACGCCTGCCTGACGAGTTCGCCGGCCATGCCATGGTCTTCCGCACCTTCAACAACGTCAGCTACGCGCTGGTGATGAGCAGCGTGAAGCCAACCCAGGTCGGCTACGAACTGAAGCACCCGGACGCCCCGTACTGACACCGCAACGCGGGGTTTTCCTACCAGACATGACAACGGCGCCCGAGGGTGCCGTTGTCGTTTGTGGACGATGCTGGCGGCATGCCTGCCCATGCCGAATCCGAAGCCCTGCTGCGCCTGCTGCAAAGTGGCGCGCCCGCGTCCGCCCTGCGCCGCCTGCTGGACAGCCATGGCACTGCCTGTGCTGCACTCGCCGCCGGCAGCCGCGACTGGGCCAGCCACGGGCTGCGAGCCACCTGCCACGCCGCCATCCGCAACCCCGAGCCACAGCAGCTGGCGCACGCCATGCGCTGGCTGGACGATCCCGCCCACCACCTGCTGGGCTGGCGCGATGCGGCCTATCCGCCGTTGCTGCAACGGATCCCTACGCCCCCGGCGATGCTGTTCGTGGCCGGTGACCCGGCCCTGCTCTGGTTGCCGGCCGTGGCGATTGTCGGCAGCCGCGCCGCAACCGCCGGCGGCTGCGCCAATGCCGCGCAGTTTGCGACCGCACTGGCGAAAGCCAACCTGTGCATCACCAGCGGGATGGCTGCCGGCATCGACGCCGCTGCCCACACCGCCGCACTGGACGCAGGCGGCGTCACCGTGGCCGTACTCGGCACCGGCCCGGACATCGCCTACCCGTCTCGCCATCGCCCATTGCGGGATCGCATTGCAGCCCATGGTGCGGTCGTCAGCGAGCATCCGCCCGGCACCGGCCCGCTGCGCCAGCACTTCCCCAGCCGCAACCGCATCCTGGCCGGCTTGAGCCTGGGCACGGTGGTGATCGAGGCAGCCGAGCAGTCAGGCGCGCTCATCAGCGCGCGGCTGGCCGCCGAAGCCGGGCGCGAGGTATTCGCCCTGCCCGGCTCGATCCACAACCCGATGGCGCGCGGCTGCCATCGGCTGATCCGCGAAGGCGCGCAATTGGTCGCCTCGCCCGATGAAGTGCTGGAGGTGCTGGCCCCTCTCGCTGCCGATCTTGCGCACGCCCTGCGCGGCAGTCTTGAGGCCTCCTGCGGGGCCGCTCAAACCACCCTGCCGGAGCCTTCACTGGGTGATGCCGCCTACAACCTGTTGTGGCAGGCACTGGGCCACGACCCAACCGGTATGGATGCACTGGTCGAGCGCACCGGATTGACGACCGCCGAGGTGTCCTCCATGCTGCTGGCGCTGGAACTCAATGGGCGGATCGCGGCGGAACATGGCCGCTATGCCCGGATCGGGCGCTGAGCGCCATCCATCGCGCCGCCGGGCGCAGGCAGGGGGACATGAAAGAAAGCATTTTGGACGTCCTGCTGTACCTGTTCGAGCACTACTTCACCAACGACGCCATCGTCTCCGGCGACGACCTCATCGCGCACGACGGCCCGTTGATGGGCGAACTGGTCGAAGCCGGGTTCACCCCCGCCGAGATCCGGCGCGCCTTCGACTGGCTGGACACCCTGGCCCGGCTGCGTCCCAGCCCCGGCCAGCCGCGCGCAAACGGCCCCACCCGGGTCTTCCACGGGGCCGAGCTGGACAAGCTGGATACCGAATCGCGCGGCTTTTTGCTGTTCCTGGAACAGCACGGCATCCTCGACGCCGACCAGCGCGAGCTGGTGCTGGACCGGGCGATGGCGCTGGATCAGGACGAACTGGAACTGGACGACCTGAAATGGGTGGTGCTGATGGTGCTGTTCAACCAGCCCGGGGCAGAAGCCGCCTACGCCTGGATGGAAACCCAGATGTTCCTGGACGAGCCGGAACCGGTGCATTGAGGTCCACTTCCGGGCGATTTTGCTTGACAGCCAGCCCCTGCCCGTGATTCCACTATAAAAAGACGCCCGGGGCAGCCGCTCCGGGCGTTGGCTTCTGCGGCGTCCCCGCAACGCCGCCCCGCCGCCCACCGGAATCGCGCCACATGGCCAAGAACCTGCTCGTCGTCGAATCGCCCGCCAAGGCCAAGACGATCAACAAATACCTCGGCAAGGACTTCACCGTCCTCGCCAGCTACGGCCATGTGCGTGATCTGGTGCCGAAGGAAGGCGCGGTCGATCCCGAACACGGCTTCGCCATGCGCTACGACCTGATCGACAAGAACGAGAAGCATGTCGATGCCATCGCCAAGGCCGCAAAGTCTGCGGACGGCATCTTCCTCGCCACCGACCCGGACCGCGAAGGCGAGGCGATCAGCTGGCACATCGCCGAAATCCTGAAAGAGCGCGGCCTGCTGGACGGCAAGCAGTTGCAGCGGGTGGTGTTCACCGAGATCACCCCGCGCGCCATCAAGGAAGCCATGCAGCAGCCGCGCAGCATCGCCGGCGACCTGGTCGATGCCCAGCAGGCACGGCGCGCGCTGGACTATCTGGTCGGCTTCAACCTGTCGCCGGTGCTGTGGCGCAAGGTGCAGCGCGGCCTGTCCGCAGGGCGCGTGCAAAGCCCTGCGCTGCGCATGATCGTGGAGCGCGAGGAAGAAATCGAAGCCTTCAAGGCACGCGAATACTGGACGGTCGAAGCCGAAGTCGCGCATCCCTCGCAGGCCTTCACCGCCAAGTTGTCCAAGCTGGACGGCAACAAGGCCGAGCAGTTCACCATCACCAATGCCGAGGATGCCGAAGCCGCGCGCGAACGCATCCAGAAAGCCGCAGGCGGGCAGTTGCACGTCACCGACGTTGCCAGCAAGGAGCGCAAGCGCCGCCCCGCGCCGCCGTTCACCACCTCCACCCTGCAGCAGGAAGCCGCGCGCAAGCTGGGCTTCACCACCCGCAAGACCATGCAGGTGGCGCAGAAGCTGTACGAAGGCGTGGCGATCGGCGAGGAAGGCACGGTTGGCCTGATTTCCTACATGCGTACCGACTCGGTGAACCTGTCCGCCGAAGCACTGGCCGAAATCCGCGACGTGATCGCGCGCGACTTCGGCACCGCCTCGCTGCCGGACAAGCCGAACACCTACCAGACCAAGTCGAAGAACGCGCAGGAAGCGCACGAAGCCGTGCGCCCGACCTCCGCGCTGCGCACGCCATCACAGGTGGCGCGCTTTTTGACCGATGACGAGCGCAAGCTGTACGAGCTGATCTGGAAGCGCGCGGTCGCCTGCCAGATGATCCCGGCCACGCTCAACACCGTCACCGTGGAACTGGCCGCAGGCAGCGAACACAGCTTCCGCGCCAGCGGTACGACCGTGGTGGTACCCGGTTTCCTCGCCGTGTATGAGGAAGGCAAGGATCAGAAGAACGCCGAGGACGAGGACGAAGGCCGCAAGCTGCCGCTGATGAAGCCCGGCCAGAACGTGCCGCTGGATCGCATCCACGCCGACCAGCATTTCACCCAGCCGCCCCCGCGCTTCACCGAAGCGGCGCTGGTCAAGGCGTTGGAGGAATACGGCATCGGCCGCCCATCGACCTACGCATCCATCATCCAGACCCTGCTGTTCCGCAAGTACGCGGAGATGGAAGGCCGCAGCTTCCGTCCCACCGACGTGGGCCGCGCGGTGTCCAACTTCCTCAGCTCACACTTCACCCAGTACGTTGACTACGACTTCACCGCCAGGCTCGAAGACGAACTCGACGCGGTTGCCGCCGGCGAGGAGGAATGGGTGCCGCTGATGGAGAAGTTCTGGGGCCCGTTCAAGCAACTGGTCGAGGAAAAATCCGAATCGGTGGATCGTACGCAGGCCACCGGTGCGCGCGAACTCGGCCTTGACCCCAAATCCGGCAAACCGGTCAGCGTGCGGCTGGGCCGTTATGGGCCGTATGCGCAGATCGGCGACAAGGACACCGACGAGAAGCTGGAGTTCGCAAGCCTGCGCCCCGGCCAGTCGATGCACACGATCACGCTTGAGGATGCGCTGGAACTGTTCAAGCTGCCGCGCAAGCTGGGCCTGTCGAACGATGAAGAAGTCAGCGTGGGCATTGGCCGCTTCGGGCCGTTCGCCAAGCGTGGCAGCACCTATGCCTCGCTGAAGAAGGAAGACGACCCCTACACCATCGACCTTGACCGCGCGGTGTTCCTGATCGAGGAGAAGGAAGAAATCGCGCGCAACCGCATCATCAAGGAATGGGATGGGCATGAGGTGCAGGTGCTCAATGGCCGCTTCGGCCCGTACATCAGCGACGGCAAGCTCAACGGCAAGATTCCGAAGGATCGCGAGCCGGCTTCGCTGACGCTGGAGGAAACACTGCAACTGCTGGCCGAAACCGGCAAGCCGGTACGGCGCGGCTTCGGCGCGAAGAAGGCTGTGGCGAAGAAGGTAGCCGCCGAAAAGCCGGCAAAGAAAGCGGTGAAGAAAACCGCCACGAAGAAAACGACCGCCAGGAAAGCCACGAAGACGACGGCAGCAAGTCGTGCCGTTGCGAAGAAGGCCTTCAAGTCGATCTCCGGCGTCGAACCGGCACAGTCGGTGATGACCGCCAAGCCGGTCGAACCGGGCAAGAAGCGCATCGTCAAGAAAGCCTCACGCGACGAAGCGCCATTCTGATTTCTTCACCGTCATTCCGGCGCAAGCCGGAATCCAGCTTTGGTTTGTTCCTGCGGACTCAGCAACCAGATCAAGAGCCAGAACTGGATTCCGGCTTTCGCTGGAATGACGAATCGGGAAACTGATTCGACATGACAGAGACCTCTTCCATCGAAACCTGCATCACCACCCTCCGCAACGGCGGCGTCATCGCCTATCCCACCGAAGGCGTCTGGGGTCTGGGCTGCGACCCGCGTGATGAAAAGGCCGTGCTGCGCCTGCTTGCGCTGAAACAGCGCGATGTCGCCAAGGGCCTGATCCTGATCGCCGCCAGCGAAGCGCAACTTGCGGACTGCATCGACCTGTCCACGCTTGATGCCGACCGTATCGCCGCCATCCGCGCAAGCTGGCCCGGCCCGAATACCTGGATCGTGCCGGCATCGAAACATGCACCGCGCTGGATAACCGGATCGCATGAGGGCATTGCCGTTCGCGTCACTGCGCATCCTGTGGTGATCGCACTGTGCGAGCAGTTCGGCCACGCGCTGGTGTCCACCAGCGCCAACATCGCAAGCCAGCCGGCACCACGCAGCCGCGCCGAACTTGACCCGCGCCTCCTTGCAGGCGTTGACGCGCTGGCCGATGGCGAAACCACTGGACTGGCGCAGCCCACCACCATCCGCGACGCACGCACGGGCCAGACCCTGCGCTGAAAGGGGCCTGCGCCAACGCGCGCAAAGGTTTCTTTCGCAACGAAATATTCTTCTGCGATGCGGTTGTCGCAACGCACAAAATGTGTTCTATTCGGATGAAGCGATAGGTTCTGCGGCGGACGCCACGCCACGGAGCCGCCCCTTCCTCCAACGACGAACACGACGATGCGGCATAGCCCGGATCGGGGCCTTTACGACCCCGCCAGCGAACATGACAGCTGTGGTTTTGGACTGATCGCCCAGGTCAAGGGCGAAGGTTCACGCATGATCGTGGATGCCGCACTGGATGCACTCTCACGCATGGCGCATCGCGGCGGCGTGGCGGCGGACGGGCTTTCCGGCGATGGTTGTGGCGTGTTGATGCACGGTGCCGAAGGCTTCGTGCGCACGCTGGCTACCGAAGCCGGTTTCCCGCTGCACGCAGGTGCCGTGGCGGCGGGCAATGTGTTCCTGCCGCGCGATGCCGAAGCCGCGGCGCGATGTCGCAACACCCTGCAAGACGAGCTCACGCGCATCGACGTGCGCGTGCGCGGCTGGCGCGAGGTGCCGGTGGATCCTTCGGCCTGCGGCAAGCTGGCGCAAGGTTCACTGCCACGCATCGAACAGGTGTTCGTGGAAAGCGATGCAACCGACATCGATGCGCTGGAACGCGCGCTGTTCCTCGCACGCAGGCGCAGCGAGGAAGCGCTGCACGATGTCACCGACTTCCATGTCGTTGGCCTGTCGCCGCGCCTGCTGGGCTACAAGGGCATGGTGCTGCCTTCGCATTTGCGGCAGTTGTTCCCCGACCTGTCGCGCCCGGAGCTGGCTGCGCGCGCGGTGGTGTTCCACCAGCGTTTCTCCACCAACACGCTGCCGCGCTGGCCGCTGGCGCATCCGTTCCGCCGGCTTGCCCACAATGGCGAGATCAACAGCATCGAAGGCAACCGCCGCTGGGCGCAGGCGCGCAAGGACGTGTGGCGTTCGCCGCTGCTGAACGTGGATGAGTTCAAAGCCGTAGTCACCCAGCACGGCTCGGATTCGCAGAGCCTCGACAACATGCTGGAGTGGCTGCTGCTGGGCGGCATGGACTTGCCAAAGGCGATGCGCATCCTGATGCCGCCTGCCACGCAGTCGCTGGAATACAAGGACGCCGACCTTGCCGCGTTCTACGAGTACTACGCGATCAATTCCGAGCCGTGGGACGGCCCGGCGGGCGTGGTGACCTGCGATGGCAAGTACGCCGCCTGCGCGCTGGATCGCAACGGCCTGCGCCCGGCGCGCTGGACGCTGACCGATGACGATGTGTTCGTGATCGCATCGGAAACCGGCGTGCTGGATGTCGCGCCGGAGCGCGTCATCGCCAAGGGCAAGCTGGGGCCGGGCGAAATGATCGCGGTGGATCTGGTCGAAGGCCGGCTGCTGGACAACGACGCCATCGATGCGCTCAACCGCGCGCGCGCGCCGTACAAGCAGTGGCTTAAGCAGGGCATGACCTACCTGCACACCGAGCTGATCGACCCGGCGCTGACCGATGCGCCGTTCGACGACGCCACCCTGCTCGGCTTCCAGAAACTGTTCCACCTCACCCGCGAGGAACAGGAAGGCGTGCTGCGCCCGCTGGCGGAAACCGAGCAGGAAGCCATCGGTTCGATGGGTGACGACATCCCGATGGCGGCCATCAGCCAGCGCGTGCGCCCGCTGTATGACTGCTTCCGGCAGGCCTTTGCACAGGTGACAAATCCGCCCATCGACCCGCTGCGCGAGGAGTGCGTGATGACGCTCTCCACCCAGATCGGGCGCGAGGGCAACCTGTTCCACGATGGCCCGGAGAACGTACACCACGTGCTGCTGAACTCGCCGGTGCTGTCGCAGCGCAAGCTGCACCAGTTGCTGGCGCTGCCGCGCTTCGCCGACGCCTACCGCTACATCGACCTGTATTTCGATGACGGCACCTCGCTTGCAGATGCACTCGACCGCATCTGCGCACAAGCCGAAGACGCCGCACGCACGGGCGCGGAAATCCTGATCCTCAGCGACCGTCGCCCGCGTCGCGGCACGGCGGCGGTGCATGCACTGCTGGCAACCGGCGCGGTCAACCAGCATCTGGTGCGCACCGGGCTGCGCTGCGCGGTGAATGTGATCGTGGAAACCGGCACCGCGCGCGACCCGCATCACTTCGCCTGCCTGATTGGCTTTGGCGCAACCGCCGTGTATCCGTACCTGGCCTACCAGACGCTGCATGCGCTGGGCCGGCGCGGCATTCTCGGCGGCAAGACCAGCGGCGAACCGTTGCAGATCGGCCGCAGCTACCGGCGCGGCGTGAAGAAGGGTCTGCTGAAGATTTTGTCGAAGATGGGCATCGGCAGCATCGCCAGCTATCGCGGCGCGCAGTTGTTCGAAATCGTGGGCCTGGCCGATGAAGTGGTCGAACGCTGCTTCGCGGAAACGCCTTCGCGCATCGGCGGTGCCGGCTTTGCACGCTTGGAAGCCGACGCGCGCCATCTTGCCGCGCACGGCTGGGACGACGACGCATTGCCGGAAATCGGCGGCTTGATGCGTTACGTCCACGGCGGCGAATACCACCAGTACAACCCGGATGTGGTGCAGTCGCTGCAACGCGCCGTGCGCAGTGGCGAGCGCGACGACTGGAAGGTGTATGCCGACCATGTGAACCATCGTCCGCCTGCGGCGCTGCGCGACCTGCTGCGATTGAAGCTGGCGGACACGCCGCTTCCGCTTTCGGAAGTGGAACCGGTGGAAAGCATCGTGCGCCGCTTCGACAGCGCAGCAATGAGTTTGGGTGCGTTGTCGCCGGAAGCACACGAAGCGCTTGCCATCGCCATGAATCGCCTCGGCGGGCGCAGCAATTCCGGCGAAGGTGGCGAAGACCCGGCGCGCTACGGCACCGACAGGCGCAGCAAGATCAAGCAGGTAGCATCGGGCCGTTTTGGCGTGACGCCGGAATACCTCATCAACGCCGAAGTGCTGCAGATCAAGGTGGCGCAGGGCGCGAAGCCCGGCGAAGGCGGGCAGCTGCCGGGCAGCAAGGTCAATCCGCTGATCGCGCGGCTGCGCTACGCCAAGCCCGGCATCGGCCTGATCTCGCCGCCGCCGCACCATGACATCTATTCCATCGAAGACCTCGCGCAACTGATCTTCGACCTGCGGCAGGTGAATCCGCAGGCGCTGATCTCGGTGAAGCTGGTCTCGCACGCGGGCGTG
Organism: Thermomonas sp.; assembly: GCF_047606765.1. GTDB lineage: Bacteria > Pseudomonadota > Gammaproteobacteria > Xanthomonadales > Xanthomonadaceae > Thermomonas. The sequence goes on from NZ_JASGED010000070.1 coordinate 18,225, forward strand.
GGCACGATTGCAGCAGGCGTTGCCAAGGCCGGCGCCGACCTCATCACGATTGCGGGCCACGACGGTGGCACCGGTGCAAGCCCGGTCGGCTCCGTGCGCTATGCCGGCGTGCCGTGGGAACTGGGACTGTCCGAAGCGCGGCAGGCGCTGCAACACAACGAACTGCGCGAGCGCGTGCTGCTGCAAACCGATGGTGGCCTGAAGACCGGTCTTGATGTCATCAAGGCTGCGTTGCTGGGCGCGGACAGCTTCGGCTTCGGCACCGGGCCGATGATCGCGCTGGGCTGCAAATACCTGCGCATCTGCCATCTCAACAACTGCGCCACCGGCGTTGCCACGCAGGATGACCGCTTGCGCCGCGACCACTACAACGGCCCGCCGGAACGCGCCGAAGCGTTCTTCCGCAACATCGCCGAAGACGTGCGGCAGTGGTTAGCGCTGCTGGGCCTGCGCACGCTGGACGAAGCGATTGGCCGCACCGATCTGCTCGAACAGCATCTGCGCGCCACCCGCGAAGACGTCGATGTTGACCTGTCAAGGCTGCTGGCGCGTGACCCGACGCAGGCCACCGCGTACTGCGGCTCGCCCGCGCTGCAGGCACCGCCGCATGGCCTGGCGGCACGGCTGGATGCGGCACTGGCCGAGGTCATTGCCAGGGGCAACGGCGGCGCACACAGCGACACCATCGAAAACACCGACCGCAGCATCGGCACGCGCCTGTCCGGATTGATCGCACGCCACCACGGCAATACCGGCATGGCCGAACGCCCCATCGAACTGCGCCTGACCGGCAGCGCCGGGCAAAGTTTTGGCGCGTTCAATGCCGGTGGCCTGCATCTGCATCTTGAGGGCGAAGCCAACGACTACGTCGGCAAGGGCATGGCCGGTGGCCGCATCGTGCTGCAACCGCCGCGCGGCAGCCGCTTTGCATCGCAGGATGCGCCGATCCTCGGCAACACCTGCCTGTACGGCGCAACCGGCGGCGAGGTGTATGCCGCAGGCCGCGCGGGCGAGCGCTTCGCCGTGCGCAACTCCGGCGCGACCGCCGTGATCGAAGGCGCGGGCGACCACTGCTGCGAATACATGACCGGCGGCGCAGTGGCGGTGCTGGGCCGCACCGGCCTCAACTTCGGCGCGGGCTTCACCGGCGGGCTTGCCTATGTGCTCGACCTCGACCGCGATTTCGTGGACCGCTACAACCACGAGTTGATCGACATCGTGCGCATCTCGCCTGAAGGCCTGGACAACTACCGCCAGCACCTCACCGACCTGCTGGAAGCGCATGTGCGCCTGACCGGCAGCGCGTGGAGCGCACGCATCCTCGACGAGTTCCGCGACTTCCTCGGCAAGTTCTGGCTGGTCAAGCCGAAGGCGGCGAGCCTTGAAGCACTGGCGCACGAATTGAGGAGAGCCGCATGAATCATTCGTGCCGTCATTCCGGCGAAAGCCGGAATCCAGCTTTTGCACTTGAGTCGTGGAAGCAAAAGCAAAGCCAACGTCTGGATTCCGGCTTTCGCCGGAATGACGAATCTCAGCGTTTCGGGACGATGTGGGAAGCGGTGCCATGAGCAAGAAGCAGGTCTTCCAGTTCCTCGACGTGCAGCGCGAAATGCCGCCCAAGGTGCCGCTTGCCGCGCGCGTGGCCGGCAGCTTCGACGAGTTGTACGGGCACTTCGGGCAACCCGAAGCATCGCATCAGGCGGGTCGCTGCCTTGATTGCGGCAATCCCTATTGCGAAGCCAAGTGCCCCGTCCACAACTACATCCCCAACTGGCTGCAACTGGTGCAGGAAGGGCGCATCACTGAAGCGGCGGCGCTCTGCCATGAAACCAACCCGCTGCCGGAAATGTGCGGCCGCGTATGCCCGCAGGATCGCCTGTGCGAAGGCGCATGTACGCTCAATGACGGCTTCGGCGCGGTCACCATCGGCGCGGTGGAGAAGTACATCGTCGACACCGCATTCGCGCAGGGTTGGCGGCCTGACCTGTCTTCGGTTGCATCCACCGGCAAGCGCGTGGCGGTGATCGGCGCGGGGCCAGCGGGCCTTGCCTGTGCGGATCGGCTTGCACGCAGCGGCATCGAAGCCACCGTGTTCGACCGCTACGAACAGATCGGCGGGCTGCTGCAATTCGGCATCCCCAGTTTCAAGCTGGACAAGTCGGTGATTGCAACAAGGCGCGAGGTGCTGGAAGGCATGGGCGTGCAGTTCCGGCTTGGCGTGGACGTGGGCCGTGATATCGGCATCGACGAACTGCTGGGTCAGTTCGATGCCGTGTTCCTTGGCCTTGGCGCATATCGCTACACCGACGGCGGCCTGCCGGGACAGGACATGCCCGGCGTGCTGCCGGCGCTGCCCTTCCTCGTGCAGAACGGGCGCATCGTCACCGGGCGCGACCCGCAGGGCCAGCCGATCTCCGGCTGGGAAGACCAACTCGCCCTGCCCAATCTTGCCGGCAAGCGCGTGGTGGTGCTGGGCGGCGGCGATACCGGCATGGACTGCGTGCGCAGCGCGATCCGCCTGGGCGCGGCATCGGTGACCTGCGCCTATCGCCGCGACGAGGCCAACATGCCCGGCTCCGCGCGCGAAGTCGCCAACGCACGCGAAGAAGGCGTGCAGTTCCTGTTCAATCGCCAGCCGCTGGAAATCATCGGCAGCGGGCAGGCAAGCGGTGTGCGCGTGGTGGAAACGCGACTGGGCACGCCCGATGCCAACGGTCGCCGCAATGCGCAGCCCATCCCCGGCAGCGAATCCGTCATCGATGCCGACGTGGTCATCATCGCGTTCGGCTTCTCCCCGCGCGCGCCGAAGTGGTTGGAGGCGCTGGGCGTGCAGGCACAAGCCAATGGCCGGCTGCTGGTCGGCGGCAATGGCCGGCTGCCGTACCAGACCGGCCACGACAAGCTGTTTGCCGGCGGTGACTGCGTACGCGGCGCGGATCTGGTGGTAACGGCGGTGCAGGAAGGACGCGATGCGGCAGCCAGCATCGTGCGCGCGCTGCGCGGCATCAAGGCGATTCCGGCGGCATTGGAGTTTGCCTAAGCTGAACGGCGGCGGCTGACGGGCTTTCCCCGCGCCGCCCACACGCGCCAAGATAGGCGCATGCTGCGCCTCGCCTTGCTGCCGATGCTTGCCCTCCTGCTGCTGCCCGCCACCGTGCAGGCGCAGGCCGGTGGCGGTGTCACCGTGTATCGCTGCCTTGATGCCAGCGGCAAGCAGGCGCTGCGCGACACGCCCTGTCCAAAGGGCCAGAAGCAGCAGGCGCGCGACATGTTGCGTCCGGTGGATGCACCCGCAAAGCCGGCGCAACCGGCATCCACGGCATCGACACCCACGCCACCGCCCGCACAGCACACCACCGTCTATCTGGTGCCGCCGCGCGCGATGTACGAATGCACCACGCCGGAAGGCCAGCGCTATACCAGTGACGATGACGCCGGCAATCCGCGCTGGGTGCCGTTGTGGACGCTGGGCTATCCGGTGGTGCGATCGCAGACATCGCTGGGCAACAACATCGGTGGCCCGCCGCCACACCCGGACAGGCCAATGCGTCCGCCGCCGCACCGGATCAACTGGCCGGTCGCCACCGGCGGCGGCACATGGATACGCGACACCTGCGTGATCCTGCCGCCGAGTGAAACCTGCTCGCGCCTGCGTGATCGCCGCGATGCCATCCGCACCCGTTTCTTCAACGCGCAGGAGAAGGAACGCGATGCCCTGCGCATCGAGGAACGCGGCATCAACGCGCGCCTTGCCAACGACTGCGGAGACCGCTGACATGCGCCGGATCGCCATCGCCCTGCTGCTCCTGTGCGCGCCGCTGGCACTGCACGCGCAGGAGACCGTGCTCTACAAATGCACCGATGCCAAGGGCGCGGTGACGATGCAGAACGGCGTGCCCTGCGCGCCCGGCATGAAACAGGACGTGCGCCGCATCGGCGAGGTGAAGACGGTGCCTGTACCGGTGCAGAAGCCGAAGGTCGATGAACCGCCGGATGCGCCGGTGTATGGCGAGTTCATCCAGGTCGGTGGTCCGCGCACGCAGCGCACACCCGCGCCGGAAGCCGCCGGCCTGCCCGCGCCGCCCGCGCTGTTCCAGTGCACCACATGGAAGGGCGAAACCTATCTGGGCGAAACTGCCACGCCCGAACCAAAATGCGCGCCGCTGGCGATCACCGGCATCGACGGCAACTCCGCCTTCCAGATGGGCAGCGCCTGCGAAGTGAAATACGACGAGTGCAGCGCGATTCCGGCCGAGCAGTTGTGCGATGCCTGGTATCGGCGGCTGGACGATGCCGACTTCAAGCGCCGTTACACCAATGGCGATACCGAACGCGAACGTCAGGCCGCTTACGAATCCATCGAGGCCAAGATCAAGGCCAGCAACTGCTCGACGGTCGCGCCGACGCCCGCACCCTGATCCGGTTCACGGCACAGCTTCCACATCGAAACGCAAACCCTGCGCGCACACTGCTTCGCGGATCGCGTCACGTGCCGCATCGATGCGCGCATCCGCCGGCACCCGGCGCGGACGCCGATCCAGCGTGCAGCGCAGGCCAGCATCCAGCAACACCGCATGCGCGGCCTGCAGCGCGGCATGCGTGGCCTGATCCAGCAAGCCTGCTGCGTGTGCTGCATCCAGCAATGCAGGCGTGGCGCGCGCTGCGCGCAACGCCGGATGCGCCGCGCCATCGCGCAGCACAAGGAACTGCAGCAGGAACTCCAGATCGACCAAGCCGCCATCGCCCTGCTTGATGTCGAACAGCGCGGCATCGCTGCGGTCCAGCTCCGCACGCATGCGTCGCCGCATCGCCGAGACTTCATCGCACAATGCGTCGGCTGCACGCGGGCGGGCCAGCACATCGTCGCGCAATGCCTGAAACGCCTGCAACAGCGACGCATCGCCGGCCACGCCGCGCGCACGCGCCAGCGCCTGATGCTCCCATGTCCATGCACGCTCGCGCTGGTACTCGGCGAAGCTGGCAAGACTGGACACCAGCAAGCCCTTGGCACCGTCCGGGCGCAGGCGCATGTCCACCTCGAACAAGCGGCCCGCGCCGGTGCGGGTTTCCAACAGGGCGACCACTTTCTGCCCGAGCCGCGCACTCCAGCGGCTGGCATCCAGCGCGCGCGCGCCGTCCGATACCGCATCCGCTGGCGCATCAAACAGGAAGACGAGATCGAGGTCGGAACCGAAGCCGAGTTCCTCGCCGCCCAGGCTGCCGTAGCCCAGCACGGCGAAGTGCGCGCCCTTGATGTCACCATGCGCGGCCTGCATGTCGGCGCGCGCCAGTTGCAGCACGCAGGCGACCACCGCGTCGGCCAGTGCGGCCAGCCGCCGCGCGCAATCCTGCGCGTCGATGCGTTCATCCAGCAGCGCCAGCGCGATGCGGAAACTCAACGCCTGCCGGACTTCGTTCAATGCATCCAGTGCGGCTTCGGTATCCAGCCCGTTGATCGCCGCCGCGCATTCGGCCTGCATCGCGGCCTGCCCCGGCAATTCGCCAGCGATGCGCACGTCCAGCAATTCGTCCAGCAGCAGCGGATGCGCGGCCAGCCGTTCGCCCAGCAGCGCGCTGCGCGCCAGCGCACCCACCAGACGCCCCAGCGCGGCGGGTTGTTCGTCCAGCAGGGCCAGATAGCTGGCACGGCGCAGCACCGTATGCAGCAGCGGCAGCACGCGCCGCAGCACGGCATCGGGCTGGGCGGAGGCGGACGCCGCCTGCAACAGCGCCGGCAATACCCGGTCAAGCCGGGCACGCGCGGCATCGGACAAATCGCGCACGCCGGGCGCACGGGCGAAATCGCGCAGGCTGGCGTGCAGGCCGTCTGCATCCTCGAAGCCCGCAGCCTGCAACGCAGCAGCTTCGCTGGCATCCGGCAAGCCGCGCCAATAACCCGCGAGGTCACTGTCACCCGTCGTCTGCCTGCTGCGCTGTGCAAGCAATGCGCCGAACTCCTCCGCCACCCGTTCGCGCTGCGCCTGCACGTCCTGCATCAATGCATCCCAGTCCGCATGCCCCAATCCAACAGCGATGCGTACACGCGCCAGCAATGACTGCGGCAATGCGTGCGTCTGCGCATCGCCCAGCATCTGCAAACGGTTCTCCAGCCTGCGCAGGAAGCGATACGCCGCCGCCAGCATGTCGCCGGCAGCGGCATCGACATGCCCGGCATCCACCAGCGCACGCAATGCCGGCAGCAGGCGGCGTTCGCGCAATGCAGGTTCACGCCCACCACGGATGAGTTGCAAAGCCTGCACGAGGAACTCGATCTCGCGGATGCCGCCCGGCCCGCGCTTGATGTCGTCGGCCATGTCCTTGCGCGCCACCTCGGCGGCGATCATCGCCTTCATCGCGCGCAGGCCATCCAGCGCGCCGTAATCCAGATAGCGGCGATAGACGAAGGGACGCAGCGCCTGCAACAGGCGTTCACCGGCTGCGATGTCGCCGGCCACCGGGCGCGCCTTCTGCCACGCATAGCGCTCCCAGTCGCGGCCCTCGTTCTGGAAGTACTGCTCCATCGCCGTGAACGACAGCGCCACCCGCCCGGCGTTGCCGAACGGGCGCAGGCGCAGGTCAACGCGATGGCAGAAACCGTCCGCCGTCACTTCGTCCAGCAGCTTTGCCAGTTGCTGGCCCAGCCGCGCGAAGTAGTCCTGCGCCGCCAATGCGCGCGCGCCGTCGGACTCGCCTTCGTGCTCATAGGCATAGACCAGATCAACGTCCGAACTGAAGTTCAATTCGCCGCCGCCCAGCTTGCCCAGCGCGAACACCACCAGCCGCTGCGGCTGTCCATTGGCATCGCGAATCATGCCGTGGCGCTGCGCGAACTCCTCCTCCAGCGCAGACAGCGCACGTTGCAGGCAGGCATCGGCCAGCGCGGTGCTGCCGGCGAGGATTTCATCGACCGGCGCGTCCTCGATCACGTCACGCCACACCAGCCGGGTGGATTCCGCCTGCCGGAAGCGCCGCAGCAGGCGCGGCCAGTCGGCGCGGTTGTCGGCATCCAGCAAAGGCGGCGAAAGCGATGTGGCAGCATCTTCGCGCAGACGCGCCAGCAACTCCGGCTGCGTCGCCAGCGTGTTGATGGCGAAATCGCTGGCCACCGCCAACCTGCCGAGTGCGTCCTCGCTGCCGTCGATGCCGCAGCCGGCGGCACGCAGCCGCTGCAGTGCGCGCTCACGGATGCCGGCCAGTGCCTGCGTGCTGTCTTCGTCCATGCGTGGATTGTGGCATCGCAGGGCTGCCGCTATCGTGCCCGCCATGAGCGAATTGCAGGATCTGGTCGCGCTGATCCGCGCGGAAACCCCATTGCTGGTGATCGAAACCCCGGACGAGGCGCGGGTGGTCGATCTGTTCCGGCAATCCCTGATGCACGCATGGCGCGCGCTGTACCGCTGGACGGTGACCGAAGGCCTGCGCCGGATGGACATGGATCGCGAGGACGAAAGCCACATCGCGCCCGATCTCAGCGCCACCTTGCAGGACATCCGCAACGCCAACCAGCGCGGCATCTACCTGCTGCTGGATGCGCATCCCTATCTTGGCTATGCCAGCTACCAGCGCGCGCTACGCGACCTGATCCAGCGCCGTGGCAGCCAGCCGCATGTGATCGCGCTGATCGGCACCAAGGTGGAATTGCCGGAAGCACTGGAACCCTTCGCCACCCGTTTCTCGCTGCGCCTGCCGGACGCCAACGCGCTGCTCAAGATGGTGAAGGACGAAGCCCGCGACTACGCCACGCAGAACGGCGGCAGGCGGGTGGAAGCCAATCCCGATGCCGTGCGCCAGATCGTGCGCAACCTGCACGGACTGACCCTGACCGATGCGCGCCGCATCGCCCGCCACCTGATCTATCGCGACGGCGCACTGGATTTCGACGACCTGCCGGAACTGGCACGGCTGAAGTTCGAGCTGCTCAACAAGAGCGGCCATCTGCATTACGAATACGACACCGCGCGCTTCACCGATGTCGGTGGTGCCACGCGCCTGAAACGCTGGGTGGAGCAACGCCGCGCGCCGTTGCTGCAGGATCCGCCGCCACCCGGCCTGCCTCCGCCGAAGGGCATGTTGCTGCTGGGCGTGCAGGGCTGCGGCAAGTCGCTGCTGGCGAAGGCGGTGGCGGGCGGCTTCGGCGTGCCACTGGTGCGGCTGGATTTCGGCACTCTGTACGACAAGTACCACGGTGAAACCGAGAAGAACCTGCGCACCGCGCTGGCATCGACCGAACAACTCGCACCCTGCGTGCTGTGGATAGACGAGATAGAGAAAGGGCTGGCCGCTGGCAGCGGCGAGAGCGATGGCCTGTCACGGCGCGTGCTGGGCTACCTGCTGACGTGGATGGCCGAACGCACATCGCGCGTGTTCCTTGTCGCCACCGCCAACCAGGTACATGACCTGCCTGCGGAACTGCTGCGCAAGGGCCGCTTCGACGAAATCTTCTTCGTTGATCTGCCAGGCCCGCAAACCCGCGCCGACATCTTCGCGTTGCATCTGGACAGCCGGAAGCTGCCGCACGAGCACATCGACCTGTCCGCGCTGGCAGCTGCCGCTGATGGTTTCTCCGGTGCGGAGATCGAACAGGCCATCGTCAGCGCGCTGTATGCCGCGCATTCCGAACAGGCGGGACTGGATACGCAATCGCTGATGCAGGCCATCCGCGACACTCGCCCACTGTCCGTGCTGATGGCCGAGCAGGTGCAGTCGCTGCGCGAATGGGCGCTGCCGCGCACGGTGCCGGCGGATTGAGGCAGGCCCGCCAAGCGACGGGCGTAAAAAAGCCCGCTCAGACTTGAAGTCTCAGCGGGCCTGCTCCCTCCCCCACGTCGGGACGCGGGGCAATCGTGAAGGAAGCGTTAGTGCCTTTGCACGCTGCAGCGCAAAAATGCACTCGATGGTTCATAAATGAATCAGTCGGGGCGCGGTTTCCTGCCCAGATCACGCAGGATTTCGCGCGCCGCATTGCGCCCCGGCAAGCCAGTGACGCCGCCACCGGGATGGCTGCCGGAGCCGCACAGGTACAGGCCCTTGAACGCGCCACGATAGTTGCCCTGCCCCAGCAGCGGGCGGGCGCTGAACATCTGATCCAGGCCCAGCGCGCCGTGGAAGATGTCGCCACCGACCAGGCCGATACGGCGTTCCAGATCAAGCGGGCTCAATGCCTCGTAAGCCAGCACGCTGCGCGCGAAGTTCGGCGCGTATTCGTTGACGGTATCGATCATCAGCTTCGCCACGGTGTCACGGTGCGCATCCCAGCCGCCGTCAACCTCGGGATTCACCTGCTGGCAGAACAGGCTGGCGACATGCTGGCCTTGCGGCGAAAGCGTGTCGTCCAGCGTCGAGGAAATTACGACTTCGACAATCGGCTTGCGCGCCCAGCCGGCGCTGTGCGCCTTCGACTTCGCATCGAAATACGCCTGCTCGAAATACTTGAGCGACGGCCCGATCAGGATGCCGCTCTGGTGATGCGGTTGCAGATGCGTGCCCGGCATCGCGATGAAATCCGGCAACTCACTCAGCGCCACGTTCATGCGGAACGTGCCGGAGCCGCAGCGATAGCGGCTGATGCGCTGCGCGGTGTCATCGTCGAGCTGCCCCGGTTCCACCAGTTTGGTATAGAGCAGCTTCGGATTGAGGTTGCTGGCAATCGTCGATGCGCGCAGTTCGCGGCCATCGGCCAACACCACACCTACGGCGTTTTCGTTTTCGATGATGAGCCGCGCGACTTCCGCATCCGTTTCGATGGCGACGCCGCGCGCTTCGCACTCCTTGCGCATCGCCTGCGTGATCGCGCCCATCCCGCCGATGGCATGACCCCATGCGCCGACCTTGCCATTCACCTCGCCAAACAGATGGTGCAGCAGCACGTAGGCGCTGCCCGGCGTGTAGGGGCTGGCGAAATTGCCGACCACCGAATCCCAACCCAGCACCGCCTTCAGCGGTTCGCCCTCGAACCAACTATCCAGCAACTCGCCAGCGGACTTGGTGAACAGGTCGAGCAGATCGCGGCGAGCGCGCATGTCCAGCGACTTCAATTGCTTCGCGGCGGATGCCGATGCAATCCAGTCGGCCAGCACGAAGCGATCACTCACGTTCGGCGGCGTGCGCCGCATCAGCTCACGCAGCACGACGACGATGCGGTCGAGCATCGCGTAATACGCCGGCAGCCGCTGCGCATCGCGCGCCGACCACTTCGCCACTTCCGAATGCGTGTGCTCGCCGCCGAGCCGGAAGCAGCGCCCATCCGGCAGCGGCAGGAAATTGGCGTAGGGCCGCTCGACCACACGCAGCCCGTGCTGATGCAGGCGCAGGTCGTGGATCACCGCCGGGTTGAGCAGGCTGACCGTGTAGCTGGCAACGGAATTGCGAAAGCCGGGATGGAACTCTTCGGTCACCGCCGCACCGCCAACGATATGGCGACGCTCCAGCACCCGCACCTTCAGCCCGGCACCAGCCAGGTAAGCCGCGCACACGAGGCCGTTGTGGCCTCCACCGATGATGAGGACGTCGTCGTGCTGATGAGCATGCATAGAGTTTCTACCAACCTGATTTTCCACAAACTTCCGGGTGAAGCCGGAGCCTTAAATCGGGTCAGCGGGCAAGCAAGCCACCGTGCCGCGAAGCAAGTGAAACCGCCGCACCATTGCCGCCCATCAGATGTCCTGGTAGTTGCCCAGCGCGAGTTGCAGATGCGCGCGTGCCTGCTCGCGCAGCGATTTCGGCTCCATGATTTCGGCATCCGCACCGTAGTGCAGCACGTCCATCAGCAGTTCGCGCGGCACCGAATACGGCAGCTTCAATTCATAGCGACCATCGGGCAGGAAACGCCCTTGCTGCTGCGAATGCCAATGTTCGTCGGCCACCCAGCGCGCGGCCTTGGCGCTGAACAGGATCGTTGCCCAACCCTTGGGCGCGCCGGAAAAGATGCCGTAGCTGCCGGCGAGATGCGCGTTCAATTCGTCTTCGGCCACGTCGCGCGCCTTGCCGTCGGCAAAACGTGCGCCGCTGATGCGGTCGATGGAGAAGCTGCGCAAACCCTGCTTGTCCTCGTCCCACGCATCCAGGTACCAATTGTCGCGATAGTGCGTGAGCCGCTGCGGCGAAACCGTCCGCCGGGTCTTTTCATCGGTGGAACGCGCGCGATAGTCGAAGGCCAGCTTGCGCCGCTCCAGCACGCTGGACGCGACGATGCGGAAGGCGTGTTCGTCCATCCTGCGGATGCGATGCGGAATGACGCGCACCCGCTCCACCGGCCATCTCTTGCCGCCGGAATGCGCGTCCAGCAGCTTTTCGACGCGCTGCTGCAACGGTGCCAGCGCCGAGGACAACATGCCGCCACTGCTGCGCGCCAGCAGTTGCTGCGCGGCGAGCAGTGCGTGCAATTCCTCGGAGTTCAGCCACAGGCCGGGCAGTTCGAAACGCTCGGCCTCGGTCTTGTCGTAACTGAAACCGGTTTCGCCATCGCCGGTCACCGGTGCCATCAGGCCATCGCGCAGGAAGGCGATGTCGCGATAGACGGTGGCGCGCGAGCAACCCAGTTCCTCCTGCAACCTGGCCACGGTGACGGGGCGGCGCGCGGCCTGCAATTTGTTGTGCAGGGCGATGATGCGTTCGTAGCGATCCATGCCGGCGATTATGCCGCCGAATGCGCCGTCAGGATGCCCCAGCCTGCGTTACGCGCACTGGTCGATCAGCGCGCGCGCACCCTGCGCCAGCAACTGCTTGGCCACGTCCACGCCCAGCGCATCCGGCGCGTCGCCCTCGCCCTGCGCACGCACCACGCGGCCATCGGCGGCAGAGCCCACAAGACCGGCCAGCCGCAACCGTTCGCCATCGCGCTGCGCCAGCGCCGCCACCGGCACATGGCAACTGCCGTGCAGGGCGCGGTTCATCGCCCGCTCTGCCGAAACGCAGGCACGGGTATCGGCATCATCCAGCGCTGCACACAGCGCCTGCACATGCGGATCATCACTGCGGCATTCGATGGCAATGGCCCCCTGCGCAGGCGCGGGCAGCCACGCGGGCGCGTCCAGCCGCGCGCGGATGCGTGCATCGAAACCAAGCCGCTGCAAACCGGCGCAGGCCAGCACGATGGCGTCATAGTCACCGGCGTCCAGCTTCGCCAGCCGCGTGTTGACGTTGCCGCGCAGGTCGAGCAGTTGCAGGTCGGGACACAACGCACGTAACTGCGCCTGCCTGCGCAGCGAGGATGTGCCCACGCGCGCGCCCTGTGGCAGCGCGTCGATGTTGTCGAAGCGATTGCTGACGAAGGCGTCGGCATGATCGGCGCGGGTCAGGATCGCCGGCAGCGCGAAGCCCGGCTCCAGTTCCATCGGCACGTCCTTCAGCGAATGCACGGCGCAATCGGCTTCACCGCGCTGCATCGCGATTTCCAGTTCCTTGAGGAACAGGCCCTTGCCGCCGATGGCCGCCAGCGAGCGATCCAGTATTTCATCGCCGCGCGTGCTCAGCGGCACCAGCTCAACCACGAGACCGGGATGCGCGACGCGCAGGCGGTCGGCGACGTGCTCGGTCTGCCACAGGGCGAGCGGGCTTTTGCGGGTGGCGATGCGCAGGATGGTCATGTGGGCATTATCGCCCGCCGTCGCGGAAGTGGGGTGTGGCATCACGGATGGCCTGACGAACGTCATCCCGGCGAAAGCCGGGATCCAGCTCTTGAATGCAAACTAAAAAATCTGGATTCCGGCTTTCGCCGGAATGACGGAGAAACGCAACACCAGACAAACTCGCCCCTCGGGCACTCCATCCGCGCCGCAATCAGAGATGCCGCAAGGTGTCCCGCAACTGCGCCAGACAGCGCCGGCTGATTTCCAGCGGTTGCCCGCCATTGCGCAGCACGGCCTGCGTGTGGCCATCGGCGGTGCGACGCAGTTCGACGATCTCGCCGCGCGCCACCAGGCAATTGCGATGGATGCGCACGAAGCGTTCGGCGAATTCGGCTTCCAGCGACTTCAGCGATTCCTCGATCAAGTCCTCGCCGCGGGCATGATGGACGACCACGTATTTCTCTTCCGCCTGCAGATAGCGGATGTCGTCGATGGGGATCAGCCGCAGGCTGCCGCGCAGGCGCGCACACAGATGCGTGCGCTGCTGCCCTGCCTGTTCATCGCGCGTGGCATGCAGCCCGCGACCGGCGGCGAACGTGCGCACCCGCGCCAGCGCGGCGGACAGGCGCTCGGGCCGCACCGGCTTGACCAGATAGTCGATGGCATCGGCTTCGAACGCGGACAGCGCATGCTGGTCGTACGCAGTGCAGAACACCACCGCAGGGCGTGGATCAAACTCGCGCAGGTGGCGCGCGGCTTCCATGCCGTCGATACCCGGCATCGAAATATCCAGCAACACCATGTCGGGATGATGCTCGGCACAGGCATGCAGCGCGGCGTGGCCGTCGCCGGCCTCGGCCACCACTTCCACGCCCGGCTGTGCGGCCAGCAGCGCGCGCAGGCGCTCGCGCGCCAGTGGCTCGTCATCGGCGATGACCACTTTCATCGCAACCCCCGCCGTGTCCCGGTTGCCGGCATCGTCGCGCAGGTTTCAGCCGGCTGCAAACCGCGCCGCCATCCAGTCGCCGAGATTGTGGATTTCCTCGGGGCAGACCGCGTGCTGCATCGGGTAGCGCCGCCACTGCACATCGAAGCCCAGTTCGCGCATCGCCTTCGCACTGGCCTCGCCCGCTGCCGCCGGCACCACCGGGTCGAACACACCGTGCGCCATGAACATCGGCTGCGCATTTGCACCCGGTTGCAACGCGGCGCGCGCTTGCTCGATGCCCATCGGCAGATAGGTCGAAAGCGCCATCAACCCGGCCAACGGCGTCTTGCGGGCAATGCCGGCAGCCAGCGTGATTGCGCCGCCCTGCGAGAAACCGGCCAGCAGCAAACGTTCCGGTGGAATACCGCGCTCGCCCTCGCGCGCGATCAGCGCTTCCACCTGCGCCACCGACTCCGCCACGCCTGCATGATCGGCGCGGTTGGCATCGCCAAAATCGAAGGACGTGATGTCGTACCACGCCCGCATGCGCGCGCCACCGTTGATCGTCACCGCACGCACCGGCGCGTGCGGAAACACGAAGCGCAGCGCCGGCCAGTCCTTGCGCACCAGCTCCGGCACGATGGGCGCGAAGTCGTTGCCGTCCGCGCCCAGCCCATGCAGCCACAGCACGGCCCAGCCGGGGTTCGGCCCGGTTTCGTGTTCGACGGTTTCCAGCAGTTCGGCCATGAGTTTCCCGTTTCGATGCGTGTTCCCTGCGCCAGTCTATCCCGACACCCGCCGCGCGTTCGGGCATCATCACCCGCATGACGGCAACACTCCCGGACAATGTGCAGGTCTATCTGGTCGGCGGCGCGGTGCGCGATGCGCTGCTCGGCCTGCCTGCGGGCGACCGCGACTACGTTGTCGTTGGCGCAACGACGCAACAGATGCTGGATGCCGGCTACAAGCAAGTGGGCCGTGACTTCCCGGTATTCCTGCACCCGCTCACGGGCGAGGAACACGCGCTGGCGCGTACCGAGCGCAAGTCCGGGCGTGGCTATACCGGCTTCGTGGTGCATGCAGACCCGTCGGTGACGCTGGAGGACGACCTGCGCCGCCGCGACTTCACCATCAATGCGATTGCACAGGCGGCGGACGGCACGCTGGCCGATCCGTTTGGCGGTGCGCGTGATCTTGAAGCGCGCGTGCTGCGCCACGTCGGCGACGCCTTCGTGGAAGATCCGCTGCGGGTGCTGCGCGCGGCGCGCTTCATGGCCCGCTTTGCCTACTTCGGCTTCACCGTTGCACCGGAAACGCTGGCACTGATGCGCGGCATGGCGCAAAGCGGCGAGCTGGCCGAGCTGGTGCCGGAGCGGGTCTGGCAGGAATTGGCGAAGGCACTGCGCAGCGCCACGCCATCGGCCTTCCTGCGCACCCTGCGTGAGGCCGATGCCCTGCGCGCGGTGCTGCCGGAAGTCGATGCGCTGTACGGCGTGCCGCAGCGCGCGGAGTTCCACCCCGAGGTCGATACCGGCATCCACTGCGAACTGGTTTGCGACATGGCGGCGAGGCTGGCACCGGGCGATGACCTGATCGGTTACGCCGCGCTCTGCCATGATCTTGGCAAGGCGCTCACGCCCATCGATGTGCTGCCACGCCACCTGATGCACGAGCAGCTCGGCGTTGCGCCCGTCATCGCAATGAGCGAGCGCTTGAAGGTGCCGTCGGAACACCGCGAACTTGCGGTGCTGTGCTGCCGCGAGCATCTCAACGTGCATCGCATCGACGAACTGAAAGCCGCAACCGTTCACGACCTGATCGCCCGCTGCGACGGCTTCCGCAAACCGCAGCGCATCGGCCAGCTAGCAACCGTGTGCGAAGCCGACAAGCGCGGCCGCGCCGGCATGGCCGATACCGACTACCCGCAGGGCGACACCGTGCGCCGCCTGCATGCAGCGGCAATGGCAGTGCGCAGTGATGCCATCGCCGCGCAGGGCATCACCGGCCCGGCGTTTGGCGAGGCCTTGCGCAAGGCGAGGATTGCTGCGATTTCAGAGGCGGCGCGTGGAGCAAGCTCCACGCCTACGAATGACGCGAGTCCCAATGCCCTATAGGAACGGAGCTTGCTCCGTTCAAGCCGATGCAACACTGACTAGATCGTCACCCGCCAGCCTTTCTTCTCCATCCCCCACATCAGCAGCCACCACAGCGCCACGAAGGCGATGGCGAATGCGAGCGATGTAGCTTCCTCACCAAACCGTGTACCGATGCTCGGCAGAAACACGCCGCGATACAGCGCACCAAACAGGCCGAAACGCTCCATCAGGCAGGCCATTACCCACGAGCCGGCATAGGCGGTGATCGCATTGATGCCCATGCTGCGTCCAAACGCGCGCAGGCCGCGCACGTCGAACAGCCAATGGCACAGCGCCAGCAGCAGCATCGACCACCCTGCCGCCCACAGCACATAGGACGATGTCCACAGGTTCTTGTTGAGCGGCACCGCCTGCGACCACAGCCAGCCAATCGCCAGCACGGCAAGGCCAGCCAGCAGCAGTCGGCTCGCGCCATGCGTGCGCAACCACGCGCCGGCACGCACGCCGATCAATGTGGTGGCGATGGCCGGCAAGGTACTGAGCAAGCCTTCCGGCTCATGGCCCAGGCCGGTTGCGGCATCGAACTGGTAGGCATGCGCGCCCAGCATCCACGCATCCAGCCTGCTTGCGATGTTGACCTGCGGCGCGTAGCCACCGGTGGCGGCAAGCAATGCCCAATAGCCCAGCAGGATGGCGACGATGACAGCCCATTGCCCGCGCGGCCGCAGCGTCAGCGCCAGCGTGACGGCCACGCCGTAGCAGAGGCCGATGCGTTGCAGCACGCCCCACGGGCGGAAGTCGGCCTTGCCGTAGGCCCACATCGCAAGCGCGTGCAGCAGCAACCCGACCAGCACCAGTCGCAGTGCGCGCAACCAGATCTTCGACAGCGGCGCGCCTGGACGCAGCCCCAATGAAATCGACACACCGACCACGAACAGGAAGGTCGGGAAGATCAGGTCCGTGGGCGTGAAGCCGTTCCACTCCGCGTGCAGCAGCAGCGGATACACATGCCCCCAGTCGCCGGGATAGTTGACCAGCAGCATTGCCGCCACCGCCCATCCGCGCAGCACATCGACCGAAGAAAAGCGGCGCGGCGCGTTCACAGGCGACGATCAAAATGCAGCAGCGCATCGCGCAATGGCGTGAACGCGGTGGCAAGCCCGATCAAGACACCGATGGTGTTTGCCAGTGCGTCATTGCGATCCAGCATCCGCCCCACCGCCATCTGCGCCTGCATGTATTCCAGCCCGATGCCCAGCAGTACCAGCAGCACGCAGACGAAGCCCCACGACAATCTCCGCACGAACAATTGCACAGCGCCTGCTGACAGCACGGCATAGGCCGCGAAGTGCTGGAGCTTGTCGCTCACATTCACCGAGGGCAGCGCCTTCGCGGGCATCAGTGAACCCGCCACGACGATCGCAATCGCCAGCATCCACAGCCCGGCCCACAGCCACGGGCGCTTGAACGGTTTCAGTGAACGGCCCACGCGCGGGCGCTTCGATGCACTCATCGACGATGCCTCACAAACGATGACTCAAATCGCCAAGCAGGAAGGCCGCGCCCAGTTCAACACCGCGCTGGAAGCCCATCGCCTGGAAGCGCTCGCCCATTTCACTCGGCAGGGTCAGCAGCTTGGCCTGCTGGCGCAGGTTGTGGCGGGCCACGTCATCGGCAGCGCGCGATTCGGCCAGCGCAAGGTTCTGTTCCAGCCGGTTGCCGATCAGGAAGCTGGCCTGCGAGCAGTAGCCGGCAAGATCGAAACCCGCGCCTACGCCCGCCTCTGCCAGCGCGGTGAAATCGACGGACGCGGTGATGTCCTGCAAGCCGGGCCATGCGAACACGTCATCAACGACATGATGCTGGCGAAATGCCCGCACGGTGCCGTCATCGCGCTCCGGCAGGTAGTACTCGGCGCGCGCGTAGCCGTAGTCGATGAACAGCATCGCGCCATCGCCCATGCCACCCACGATGGCCTGTATCCAATACGGTAACTGCGCCAGCGCCTCGCTGCGGTAGCCATCGGCAAACGGCTGCGGCAATTGCCGTTCGACGTTGCGCACGGCTGCAGCCAGCATGGGGTCGGCGGGACGTTCTGCACGGACGAAGTGGAAGCTGTCATCGTGCAGGCGACCCGCCACTTCGACGTGTTCTTCCATGACTTCACCATCGCGGATCACGAAACGCGGCGCGGGCAGCGCGTCGATCACTTCATTGGCGAACAGCACACCGTTCCATGTGTCCTGAATCGGCCCGTCCAACCATTCCACCAGTTGGAACAACAGCGGCGGCAGGCGTTCCTGCAAGCGCTGCCGCTGGCGCTGGCGCAGGTCGGCGCTGGGTTCGAGGATGGCGTAGCGTGCAGGCAGCGCATCGTTCGCAAGCAGTTTCGAAAGCGCGGTTTCGGCAAACGCACCACTGCCGCCACCGACTTCCATGAACACCGCTTCGGATCCGATTTGTCGCAGCACGGGCGTCAAGGCATCGGCCACGCAGGCGGCAAACAGCGGCGACAGTTCCGGCGCGGTGGTGAAGTCGCCGCCCGGCCCGAACTTGTGCGCGCCCGCGCTGTAATAACCCAGCCCCGGCGCGTACAGCGCCAGTTCCATGAACTTCCAGAACGGCAGGCTGCCGCCAGCAGCGATGATCTGCTCGGCAATCAGGTCGCGAAGCTGCGCGCTATGCGCCTGCGCATCCGCACCCGGCATTGGCAAGGTGTGCGCGGCCATCAGTCAAAGCGCATCTTGCGGCCCGCGCTCTGGCCGGGGCCGGAGAACACGCGCACTTCGATGGCATCGATGCGGTGCGCACGCAGGGCTTCGCTGTCTTCACCCAGCCGCGCGAGGAACCACGCCGCGAACTCTTCCAGCGTGGCGTTTTCGATCGGCAGCAGCAGCACGTCGGCGCGCAGGAATGGAATGCGCTGGTTGTCGAACAATGCAAACACCTGCTCGCCATCCTCTTCGATACGCAGATGCTGCGAGCGCGTCGGCAGGATCGTCCATTCGTTGAGTTCACGACACAAGGCGACGATGCGATCCTTGTAGATGCCGTAGTCGAAGCACATGCCATTGCCCAGCATGCGTGCCTCGATATCGACTTCGACGCGGAAGTTGTGGCCGTGCAGGCGTTCGCGCTCGCTGGCGTTGAAGATGGTGAAGTGGGCTGCGGAGAACTTCATGTTCTCCTTCGCAAGACGAATGGTCACGGATTCGCTCATGCAAAGTCGGCCTCGCCGATATCGCCAAGCTGCGGACGCATCACGATGTCCTCCACCACGGTGCGCGCGGACAGCGACCACGCCGTCCACGCCATCTCCGCCACGTCTTCCACCGGCATGAGCCGCTCAGGTGGTAGCGGCACGCCATCCCATGACGAGGTAAGCGTCGCGCCCGGCAACAGTGCCGCCACGCGCACGCCATGCGGCTTCATTTCCTCGCGCAGGTTGCGCGAGAAACCGTGCAGCGCATGCTTGGCGATGCTGTAGGAACCGCCGTTCGGATAGGCGGCGATGGACGCGGTGCTGCACACGTTCAGCACCATGCCGCTGCGGCGTTCGATCATCTGCGGCAGCAAGCGTTTGGTCAGCCGGTACGCGCCGAACAGGTTGGCCTGCAGCATGTCCAGCAGCGCATCATCGTCTTCGGAATGGATCGCGCCGGGGCGGTAGGCACCGGCATTGTTGACCAGCAGATCAACGGCGCCGTGCTTCGCCAGCACATCGCGCGCCAGCGCATCCACCGCGTCGTCATCGCGCATGTCGCAGGTGATGGTGTCGATGGCAGGATCAAGCCCGGCAAATCCCGCCTTGCCGCGTGCGCAGGCAATGACCGTGCAACCACCACGCGCAAACCGCTCGGCGATCGCACGCCCGATCCCGCGCGACGCGCCCGTGACCAGCACAACACTCATGATGCAAAGCTCCCGCGTTCAATCACCACGCCCACCGTGTCCGCCGCTTCGAACGCACCCGGCTTGCTCAGCTTCAGGCGCACGCCAGCCGCACCGAACTCGCCAAGAATCAACGCGGCGCATTGCTCCGCCAGCGTTTCCACCAGATTGAAACGGGTCTGGCCGACGAACTCGACCAGCCGCATCGACACCGCGTGGTAGTCCAGCGCATCCGCCAGCGCATCACTGAGCGCGGGAATGCGGTTGTCGAAGCGCATCTGGATGTCGAATACCAGCGGGCGCAGGGCGTGGCGTTCGTGCGCATGCACCCCGATCAGGGCGTCGATGCGCAGGCCTTCGATGAAAACTGTGTCCTGCATTCGTCCCTTCCTCTTCGGTTGAATGCGGGCGGCGCCTACCGCCGGGTGTTCGCTTCGCGGCTCGAAATGCCGCTGCGCGATCCACCCGACGGTCTCGCCGCATCGCACCGTCGGCACTACGGTTTTCCGGATATTTCCACGGCATCCACGGCC
Organism: Thermomonas sp.; assembly: GCF_047606765.1. Classification (GTDB taxonomy): domain Bacteria; phylum Pseudomonadota; class Gammaproteobacteria; order Xanthomonadales; family Xanthomonadaceae; genus Thermomonas. Next base: position 38,239 of record NZ_JASGED010000070.1, read on the forward strand.
TGCCCGCAGATGCCGCTCATATTGCCGACAACGATGCCATTTCCCAACGCGGCACGGCCCGGATCGCGGCATCGTCATGCTGCCCGGCAGCCAGTCGCAGCGCACCGGCAAAGGCGATCATCGCGCCGTTGTCCGTACACAGCGCCGGGCGCGGGAAGCAGGCGCGGCCGCCGCGCGCTTCGCACATCGCCGCCAGCTTCGCCCGCAAGCGCTTGTTGGCACCCACGCCACCGGCCACGATCAGGGTGTCGCAGCCGGCTTCGTCCAGCGCGCGTTCGCACTTGATCGCCAGCGTGTCCACCACCGCATCCTCGAAACCGCGCGCAATGTCGGCGCGGGTCTGCTCCGACTGGTCGCAATCGCGCCACGCCAGCAATACCTGCGTCTTCAGGCCGCTGAAACTGAAGTCCAGACCGGGCCGGTCGGTCATCGGGCGCGAGAACCGGAACCGCCCCGGCACGCCCTGCTCCGCAAGCGCAGCCAACTGCGGCCCGCCCGGATACGGCAGTCCCATCAGCTTGGCGGTCTTGTCGAAGGCCTCGCCGGCGGCATCGTCCAGCGTTTCGCCCAGCAGCCGGTAACGGCCGATGGCCTCCACCGCCACCAACTGGGTATGACCGCCGGACACCAGCAGGGCCACGAACGGCGGCTGCGGCGCGTCGTCCTCGATCAGCGGGGCCAGCAGGTGGCCTTCCATGTGATGCACGCCGATGGCGGGCACCTCCAGCGCCCACGCCAGCGCGCGCGCCACCCCCGCACCGACCAGCAGCGCGCCGACCAGACCCGGACCTGCGGTATAGGCCACGCCATCGATGTCGGCGGTGGTCATGCCGGCCTCGGCCAGGGTCTGGCGGATCAGCGGCAGCAGCTTGCGGACGTGGTCGCGGCTGGCCAGCTCCGGCACCACCCCACCGTATTCGGCATGCAGGGCGATCTGGCTGTAGACCGCATGGGCACGCAGACCCGCCGCGCCGCCGATGGCGGTGTCGTACACCGCCACGCCGGTTTCGTCACAGGAGGACTCAATGCCGAGGACTTTCATCCCCCTATCTTGCACCGGCTTGGCCGGCGCTGCTATCATGCGCGGCTCGCCCAAGCGCCTTGGGCGGCGTATGCGGATCCCTCCGCAACAACCCGGCCATCCTTGGCCGGACTTTTCAATTACGAGATTCCACGATGCCCAGCGTCAAAGTCCGCGAAAACGAACCGTTTGAGTTTGCCCTGCGCCGCTTCAAGCGCACCTGCGAAAAGGCCGGCGTGCTGGCCGAAACCCGCAAGCGCGAGTTCTACGAGAAGCCCACGCAGGAACGCAAGCGCAAGGCCGCAGCCGCGGTGAAGCGTCAGGCGCGCCGCGCCGGTCGCGACGTCACCAAGCGCCAGCGCCTGTACTGAGCGCGCGTTTGTTGCGCCCGAAGCCGGCCGCGTGCATGCGCTGCCGGCTTTTTGCGTTTCTGGGCATCGCATCCATGTAGGTGCGGGGCTTGCCCCGCACATTTCCATCCATGCGGAGCAAGCTCCGCATCTACGCCTCGCACCACACATCATCGGGAGCACCCCATGAGCCTCAAGCAACAACTCACCGACGACATGAAGACCGCGATGAAGGCCGGCGAGAAGGAACGCCTTGCCGTCATCCGCCTCATCAATGCCGCCATCAAGCAGAAGGAAGTGGATGAGCGCGTCGAGATGACCGATGCGCTGGTGCTGGCCGTGCTGGAAAAGATGGTCAAGCAGCGCAAGGACTCCATCACCCAGTTTGAGGCCGCCGCGCGCGACGACCTGGCCGCGCAGGAGCGCTACGAGCTGGGCGTGATCGAGGCTTACCTGCCCGCCAAGATGGGCGAAGCCGACATCCTGGCCGAGATCGACAAGGCCATCGCTGCCACTGGCGCGGCGTCTGCCGCCGACATGGGCAAGTTGATGGGCGTGCTGAAGCCCGCACTGGCTGGCAAGGCCGACATGGGGCTGGTCAGCAAGCTGGTGAAGCAGAAGCTGGGCTGAGCCGGGGCATGTGGAACGCCCGATGCGGCAATCGCCAATCCTTTGATTGGTTTGGCCTTTCAGGCAAGTAACGATAATCGTTTTCATTTAGAATACTCCGGTCGAGCGCTCGCTCATCGCCTCTCCCCGGAGCATTCCCGTGTCGCATTTGCCCCACTTCCCTGTCGTCTCTCCGCGCCTGTCCCTGCTTGCTGTCGCTCTGCTTGCCAGCCTGCAGGCCAACGCGCAGTCCTCGTCTGACACCAACACCGATTCCACGCCCACCGACCTGGACAAGGTGCTGGTGGTTGCCCAGCGCGCCGAGCGCGTCAGCAAGGGCGCCACCGGCCTGGATCTGGACATCAAGGACACACCGCAATCGATCAGCCTTGTCAGCGCCGGGCAGATGCGCGATTTCGGCGCGGACAACATCGACGATGCGCTGCGGCTGGCCACCGGCATCAACGTCGAGGAATGGGAAACCAACCGCACCAACTACACCGCGCGCGGCTTCGATATCGTCAACACGCAGGTGGATGGCGTGGGCATGCCCAACGACTGGGGCATCGTCACCGGTGCCTTCGATGCCTTCGGCTACGAGAAGATCGAGGTGATCCGCGGCGCCAACGGCCAGCTCACCGGCGTCGGCAATGCGTCCGGCACGATCAACTACGTGCGCAAGCGGCCCACCAACGAGCGCCAGGGCGAGTTCAACGTGAAACTCGGCTCGTGGGGCAACACGCGCGCAGAGCTCGACTATTCCACCCCGCTCACGGGCGACGAACGCTGGGCGGGCCGCGTGGTCGCCGCGTGGGAAGACGGAGATTCGTATCTGGATTTGCTGCACGAGGATCGTGCATTCCTGTACGGCGTCGTTGACGGCCAACTGGGTGAAAACGCCACGCTCACGCTGGGCTACTCGCATCAGAAGGCCAATGCCGACAGCCCCACGTGGGGCGGTTTGCCCTTTGCCTACAGCGACGGCACGCAGGCGGAATGGCCGCGCAACACCACCATCTCGCAGGACTGGGCGTACTGGAACACGGTCAACCAGACCGCCTTCGCCGAACTGACCTATGCCTTGCCCAACGACTGGCAACTGAAGGGCACTTACAACTTCCGCAAGTCAACCGAAGACGAAAGCCTGTTCTACGCATGGGCGGGTGCAGGCCTCGATCCGGTCACGCACGAAGGCATCCAGGCCTATCCGGGCTGGTATGCCGCCAATGGCAGTGGACACTTTGGCGAAGTATCCGTGTCTGGCCACTTCACCGCCTTCGGTCGCGAGCACGAGGCGGTGCTGGGTTATGCCCAGTCCTACGGATCGTTGCGGTACAGCACCCGCGACCCGGTCAACGATGTCGAGGCGGGCGATCCCGATCCCTACATGTTCATGCCGCCCTTCCCGTATGCGGGCAACGCCATGCCGGAACCGATCTGGGGCACATCGTATGAATACCAGCGCGGCAGCCAATGGTTGCGCCGCGCCTATGGTGCCGTGCGCCTGGGTCTGACCGACCGGGTGAAGGCCATCGTCGGCTTCAACCACACCTACTTCCACCGCAAGGGCGAGGACATCTACGGTGGCCCCTACGACCAGTCGCAGGGCAAGCTCTCGCCCTATGCCGGCCTGACCGTCGATGTCACCGACAACGCACTGCTGTACGCCAGCTATTCGGACATCTACCAGCCGCAGGACCAGCAAGACATCAATCACCAGTACCTCGACCCGACCAAGGGCGTGAACTACGAGGTGGGCGCGAAGGCCGAATGGTTCGGTCGCCGCCTGCTGACCACGCTGGCGTGGTTCTCCGCCAGGCAGGAAAACCTGGCCACGGAATCCGACACGCCGGCCTTCATCGACACCGACGGCGATGGCGTCGATGATGATTTCTTCTGGTATTACTACGGTGCCAGCGTGAACTCGAAGGGTTGGGAGTTCGAGGCCACCGGCAAGCTGAACGACCATGTCGAGGTGGTATTCGGCTACACCGCGCTGAAGCTGACTTCACCGCAAGGCGACGACGTGTACCCGTGGGTTCCGCGCCACACCGCGAACCTGGCCGTCAGCGCCGCGTTGCCATCGTTGCCGCAACTGCGCTTCGGCGTGAGCGGGCGCTGGCAAAGCGAAGTCTGGAATTACGATGACGCGCTGGTCGCGGAAATCCACCAGCGTCCGTATGCCGTGCTCAACGCCTTCGGCGAATGGAACTTCAACAACCGCGTTTCCCTGCGCGCCAACGTCAACAACATCACCGACAGGACATACATCAGCAGCGTGTACTGGGTCGGCTACTACGGCGCGCCGCGCAACTACTCGCTGAGCCTGAACTGGAAACTCTGAGCCAGCACGGCTTGCGCGCACAGGACACAGCCATCGCCATGTCCCATCCCTCGACACCCGCCCCGGCAGGCCACCGACGCGCGCAGATCGCCGCGCGCGTCGGCGCGGCCACGCTTGGCGGCTATGCCTTCGCCTGGGGCTTCATCGCCACGTGCATGAGCCTGCTGTTCGCCGCCGGCATGGCGTTCCACGACGCCGAGTTCCTCGCCATGCTGCTCGGCGTGCTGGCGTTCCTCGCCGCGTTCCTGTGGGCATTCGCAGTACGGAGGCTGTGGATGGCGTGGGCACTGCTGCTCGGCGGCGGCGCATTGCTGGCGACCATCGGCACGCTGGTGCAGACAACCCAGGCCTGAGGAGATCGAACATGTTCCAGAGCTTCCGGCAGGCGATGGCATGGGTACACACCTGGTTCGGGCTGGTGCTTGGCTTCGTGCTGATGGCGGCGTTCTTCTTCGGCGCGCTGTCGGTATTCGACCGCGAGATCGATCGCTGGGCGATTCCGGAAAGCCGCTTCGCGCCGCAGCCCATGCCCTCGTTCGAGAAGGTGTTGCGGCCGGCGTTTGAACGCATGCAGCCAACGCCGCAGGCCATCGATGCGATGCGCCCGCGCGTGGATGGGCCGATGCCCGAACGCTACGACACCGTGGCCGAATGGAGCGCCTACACCACGCATCGCGACCCGGTGCAGGAACTGTATGCCGGCTTCGACGTGCCCAAGGCGCGCGACCCGGAGGAGCTGATCTGGGCCGATGCCACCATCGATCCGCGCGATGGCTGGCTGCTGCCGCATGACCGGCTGAAGATCGGCAGCGGTTTCTTCTATCCGCTGCACTACGGCCTGACCCTGGACTGGAAGAGCCTGGGCATCCGCATCGTCGGTTTCTCCGCACTCATCATGCTGGTCGCGCTGGTCAGCGGCGTGGTCATGCATCGCAAGCTGTTCCGCGAGTTCTTCACCTTCCGCCCCGGCAAGGCGCGCCTGCGCAGCGTGCTGGACCTGCACAACCTCACCGGCGTGGTGGCACTGCCATTCCACTTCTTCTTCGCCCTGACCGGCCTTCTGATCTTCGCCAGCACGTATTACTTCCCGCTTGGTGAAACCCAGTTGCACCGCCTGCACGAATTGCACGAACAGGCAGAGGCACAGGAAACCGGCCTGCCGCACGAGCGCGCCGGCGTGCCTGCAGGGCTGGCCGATGTCGATGCGATGGTGGCCGCGGCGCAACGCCGCTGGCAGGCGCAGGGCAAGGCGGGCGAGGTCGGTTACCTCGGATTGACCCATGTGGGCGATGCCAACGGCTATGTCAGCGTCTATCGCGCCGGCACCGACCGCATCGCCTTGATTGGCGACGGCATCCACTTCAAGGCATCCACTGGCAAGCTGATCCGCGAAGACCCGCCGGCAACGCCGGTCGCGCGCATCAACGAGTTCCTCACCGGCCTGCACCTGCAGCATTTCCGCCACTGGCTGCTGCGCTGGCTGTACGTGCTGGGCGGGCTGGCGGGCGCGGTCTGCATCGCCACCGGCTTCATCTTCTTTGTCGAAAAACGCAAGCGCCAGCATGCAAGGCAAGGCAGCCAGGGCGCGCGCGTGGTCGATGCGCTGGCGGTGACCACGATCACCGGCATGCTGCTGGCGACGCTGGGCATCCTGATTGCCAACAAGCTGCTGCCCGGTGACCTGCCCGCGCGCGGCGACTGGGAACGCTGTGCCTTCTGGGGAACGTGGTTGCTTGCGTTGCTGCATGCCGCATGGCGCAGCGCAGCGGTTGCACGCGGCCTGCCAAACCCGGCCTGGCGCGAGCAGTGCTGGGCAATCGCGGCATTGGCATTGGCTGCCGTGCTGCTGAACTGGATCGTCACCGGCGACCATCTGCTGCGCACGCTCGGTGCGCATTACTGGCCGGTGGCCGGCTTCGACCTCGCGCTGCTGGCAACGGCCGCAACCGCCTGCTTCGCCGCGCGCAGGCTGCAACATCGCACCGTCATCGAGGATGACCCGATGATGGACGCGGAGACGACCCATGCCTGAACACACATCCGCTGGCTGGATGCTGCTGGCCGCGTTGCTTGCCAGCGTTGCCGGCATGGGCTGGTTGGCACTGTCGATGCCGGTGCATGCGGCGCAGGTCTGGGGCGCGCCACTTGCCAACGGTGCGCTGCGCCTGCTGCGCTGGTTCGGTATTGCCGGCGTGCTGGTGTCCCTGCGCCTGTGCCTGCATGCCAACCATGCCAGCATGGCCGTACTGGTCTGGGTGATGGCGCTGTCCGGCGCAGCCCTGCTGGTCGCGTTCCTGCTGGCCGCTCGCCCGCGCTGGCTGCGTCTGCTGGCACCCTGGGCGCGGGAGCAGGCGCGCAACGCTTAAACTGCCGGGATGGCCCGCATCCCCGACGCCTTCATTGACGATCTGCTTGCGCGCACCGACATCGTGGAGGTGGTGGGCAGCCGCATCCCGCTGAAGCGGCAGGGCAAGGAACACGCGGCGCGCTGCCCGTTCCACGACGAGCGTTCGGCCAGCTTTACCGTCTCGCCAACCAAGCAGTTCTACCACTGCTTCGGCTGCGGCGCGCACGGCACCGCGATCAGCTTCCTGATGCATTACGACCGCCTCGAGTTTCTCGACGCGGTGGACGAACTGGCCAAGCGCGTGGGCATGGAAGTGCCGCGCGATACCCAGCAGCGCAACGCCAATCCGGAAACGCGCGACCTCTACGGCGCGATGGAGGCGGCATCCACCTTCTTCCGCAACCAGCTTGCACGCAGCGACAAGGCGCGTGCCTATGTTGAAACGCGCGGCATCGCGGCGGAGATCGTCGAACGCTACGCGATCGGCTATGCGCCGGATGGGTTTTCCGCACTGCGCGACGCGCTCGGCACCGACCCGCGCCGCATGCAGTTGCTGGAACGCGGCGGGCTGTTCTCGAAGAACGACAAGGGCAACATCTACGACAAGTTCCGCGACCGGCTGATGTTCCCGATCCATGACCGACGCGGGCGCACGATTGCGTTTGGCGGGCGCGTGATCGATCCCGAGGATTCGCCGAAATACCTCAACTCGCCGGAAACCGCGCTGTTCCACAAGGGCCGCGAGCTGTACGGCCTGTGGCAGGCGAAACAGGCCAACGCGAAGCTGGAACGGCTGATCGTGGTCGAAGGCTACATGGACGTGGTGGCGCTGGCGCAGTACGGCGTTTCGCAGGCGGTGGCGACGCTGGGCACCGCGACCACGCCCGACCACGCCGAGCTGCTGTTCCGCAACGCGCCGGACGTGTATTTCTGTTTCGATGGCGACCGCGCCGGGCGCAGCGCGGCATGGAAGGCGTTGGAATCGGTATTGCCGCGCATGAAGGACGGGCGGCAGGCGTTCTTCCTGTTTTTGCCCGATGGCGAAGACCCGGATTCGCTGGTGCGTCAGGAAGGTGTCGATGGCTTCGACGCACGCTTGCGCGCGGCCACGCCGCTGTCGGCGTTTTTCTACACATCACTGTCTGCCGACGTGAACCTGTCCAGCCTGGACGGCAAGGCGCGGCTGGCCGAACGCTGCAAGCCGCTGCTGGCGCAGATTCCCGATGGCGCCTTCGGCGACCTGATGCGCCAGCGCCTGACCGAACTCACCGGCGTCGGCGCGCGCACAAGTACACCACAGACGCATGTGCCCGTGCTGCGCGCGTCACGCAACAGCCCTGCGCAGAAACCCAGCCTGGTGCGCGGCGCGATCACACACTTGCTGCATCGCCCCGGCTTCGCACTCGACCTGCAGCCGCCCTATCGCTTTGCCGCGCTGCGCCAACCCGGCATTGATCTGTTGTCGGAACTGGTGTTGCTGGTGCGCGAGCGCCCGGACATCACCACCGGCGCGCTGCTGGAACATTTCCAAGGGCGCGAGGAACTGGCCGCGCTGCAGAAACTTGCCACGCAGGAACTGCCCGGTGAGCAAGCCGACCTGCGCACCGAGTTCCTCGATGCCATCGCGCAACTGGAAAAGCAGGTGCTGCAGCAGCGCATCGAGGAGTTGCAACAACAGCAGCGCGACGGTGGTCTGGGTGATGTGGAAAAGCAGGAACTGCGCGAATTGCTGCAGGCGCGGATGCAGCGCTGACCGGCGCGATCAGGTACACAGTTCAAGCAGCCGCTCGATGTCATCCATCTGGTTGTGGAACGATGGCGAGATGCGGATGCGGTCCTGATACAAGGTGGCTTCCATGCCTGCCGCTGTGAAGCGTTCCTGCAATCGCTTGCCCACGCCGCGCGCGGCGAAGGTGACGATGGGTGAACGCGAATCCGCTGGCGTCATCGGCAGGTAGCCCAGCGCCGGCATCGCCTGTTGCAGGCGCGCCAGCAACGGCTGCCGCCACGCGCTGATGCGTTCCACACCCAGTTCCAGCAGCAACTCCAGCGATGCCCGCAACATCGCAACGCCGGCATAGCCCAGCGTGCCCACTTCGATGCGGCCCGGCGTGTCACTGCGCGCCACGCTCTCGAACGGCGCGCTGCCGGGTGGATCGAACGGGTACAGATGGGTGGTGAAAGACTGTTCCTGTCGGTACCCCCACTGCGAGCGCCGCAACGCCGGCAGGCTGCTGGCACGCACGTACATCAGGCCGATGCCGAAATCGCCCATCAGCCATTTGTAGGTCGAGCACGCTGCAAAATCGACGCCGCAAGCATGCAAATCGACCGGCACGGTGCCGGCCGCCTGGATGATGTCCGCATAGACCAGCGCACCGCGCGCATGCGCCACGTCGCACAGCGCCTTCAGGTCGTGCTCGAAGCCGTTGAGGCTGGAGACCTGCGAGACCGCGACCAGCCGCGTGCCGGGCGTGATCGCGCGCGCCATGTCCTCGATGTGGATGCGGTTGTCGCGTGGGCGCACGACGTGCAGATCCAGCCCTTGCTTGGCAAGCTCGCTGTACATGAACAGCGAGCCGCTGAAGTGGTAGGCATCGGTCACCACCCGTGCGCGCGTTCCCGGCAGGCCCAGCCCCGACACCACATGGTTCTCGCCGACCATCGTGCTGGGCACCCAGGCCAGTTCGGCGACGTCGGCATTCACCAGCCGCGCGAACAGCCGCATCGCCTGCTCGCGTTCGGCCATGAGATCCACCGACCGGCCATCCCGGTTCATCAGACGGCCATCGAGGTAATGGCGCAGGCTGCTTGCAGCCCCGCGCGCCACCGGATGCGTGTAGGCACCATTCAGATGCGTGCCTGCGTATTCGAAGCGCGCACGCGCGCCATCCAGCCCGCCGTGCCGCAATGCCGCACGCACCGGCGATGGCGTGCGTGCCTGCGCCGGCAGCGCCGGCAACACCGCCAGCGCGGGCAGTGCGCCAAGGCCGCGCAGCCAGCGTCGGCGTGCCGGATCGATGGCATCGTCGCGGTGCGGCAACTGCGTTGCGTCCGTCGTCATGGGGCGTGCCCTGCATGGCAGGCGGCGTTGCCGGGCGCGTCGGCCAGCACCCACTGATAGCCGGGGAATGGCGCGCCAGCGGGGACGAACGACACCTCGAACCTGCGGCCTTCGCGTTCAACGTGCAGCACGATGGCGTCACCGGGCCGCGACTGCTGGGCATCCAGCCCCACCGAGCGCGTCACCGCATCGCCATTGCGCAGGCCGGCGCGTGCTGCCGGGGAATCGGCCACCAGCCCGCGGATCACGCGCGGCACCTGCATCAGGCTGGCGATGTCAAAGCCCAGTTCGAACAGCGGCATCGCCACCTGTTCACGGCGAAAGCACGGGCCGAAGGCGTCTTCGGGCAGCACCAGCAGGCCACCGTCGCGCAAGGCGGCGTAGTCCGCATGCGCCTGCGGGCCGATGTCGCGCTCCAGCATCGCCAGCCATGCCGCCACGTCCACGGCCTGTCCGGCCCGGCGACGCGCGAGGAACGCGCGGATCGCATCGTCCAGCGAACGCCTGCCGCCACTTGCCGCCTGCAAGCGCGCATTGACCAGCAGGAAATACACGCCGCCGCGCGAATAGGGCTGCATGCGCGCGCGCGCGTCAGTCCAGAACGCGGCTTCGGCCTGTGCCATCGGCATGTCCTTGCGCACGTTGCTGTAGTAGGTGCGCAGGGTGTCGTTGATGCCGTCGATGTAGCGCTGACGCGAGAACAGCCCCAGCCGGTACGGCGCGCGCACTTCATAGGCCACGGCTAGGCCTTCCTGGAACCAGCTCTGTTCCTCCAGCCCGTCCAGGAACACATGCACCATTTCGTGTACCAGCAACTGCTCAAGCTCATCGCGCGGCAGGTCTGGTGCCATCGTGCTCATCAATGCACCCGGCATGGCCGTACCGCTCATCGCGGTGAGCGGGTTGGTGCGGAACAAGGTGGTGAACGGCGGCAATTCGGCTTCGCCGAAGAAACCGCTCAGCTTGCGGTAGGCCTGCTGCGACCACGCCAGCAGATCGTCCTGGCTGTAACCCGGGGTATCGGCGGTGGATGCCGCGCGGAACGGGCCGCTGGCCGTGGCCAAGCGGGCCGGAAGGGCATGCAGGTCGCCGGCCATCAGATAGGCGTTGCGCAGCGCATCCAGCAGCACCGGCTGGCCACCATTGCGCGCCGCTGCAGGCAGGCTGTCCAGCGCCTGCGCGCCCTGCGGATAGGCGGACAGATCCCATTCGACGACGATGCGGTACGCGCGCGGGTCGTCGGGCAGCAACAGGAAGGTGCGGCCTGCGCCGCTGATGCCGCGTGGCTCCGAGCGCAGTTCCCAGATCGGGCCGGGCACGCTTTCGGTGGACACGGCAACCCGGTAATCCAGCACAACCTCGCCACGGGTGGCGCGTGCGGGCAGCCAGCGGCGAGTACGGCTTCCCAGCATGCCATCCGCCGCGCCGTCCTCGATCCGCCACGCAAGCGCGCCAGCGGCATCGCGCAGGCGCACGTCGCTGACGCGGTCTGCGATGCCTTGCAACGGCCCCAGCGAAACCGGCAGCCCCAGCGCGCGCACGCCGCGCGTGCCCGGCGTGATGCTCATGCGCACCTGCATGCCGGGCGCCGGCGTGCCGGCCAGTGGCGTCAGCCGCAGACGCAGCACCGGCACGTCGCCTGCCATCGCCTGCGACATCGACAGCCACATGCAAAGCGCAGCCAGCAGGCGGCGCAATCCGGTCATGTGCATGGGTTCTCCCTGTCCTGCACAACACGACCGGGCCGGCGGCGATGCCGGCCCGGAATCGGCAGCGTCAGAAGTTCCAGCTTACCGAAACGCCCACGGTGCGCGGGCGGATCACGGTGACACCATATTCGCCGCCGCTGCGCGAGATCGCGGTCAGGAAGCTGTAGGCATCGGTGGCGTTGCGCAGGTAGGCGGTGACGTTCCACTGGTCGCCTTCGATGCCGGCGCGCAGGTCGGCGGTGGTGTAGGCCGGCATGTCGAAGCGTGCAACGGCGGCGCTGCTGCTGAAGCCGGACAGGCGACTGCCGACATGGGTCAGGCTGCCGCCGACGAAGGCGTACAGCGACCCCACCGGCACCGAGTAGTCGGCGGTCAGGCTGCCGCTGAAGCGCGGCGAATACGGCAGCCGGTCACCGGCCTTGCCCACCGTGCCGGCAGGCAGGTCCTGCTCCAGTTTCGCATCCGAGTAGGCACCATTCAGGCCAAGCCGCAGTTTGTCGGTGACGCGCCATTGCGCCGTCCACTCCAGCCCCGTGCTGGAGGCCTTGCCGCCATTGGTGTAATAGGTTTGCTCCGAAGCCGCATCGAGGATGCTGAGCTGGATGTCGGTCCAGTCGATGTAATAGGCCGCCACTTCCACCGTCACCCGTCCGTCGGCGCTGCTGGCCTTGTAGCCGGCCTCGTAGCTGACCAGATTGTCGGAGTCGTAGCTCTCCTGATACGTGGTGCCCGGCATCGGGTTGTTGTGGCCACCTGCCCGGTAGCCCGATGCGACGCGCCCGTAGAACATGCTGTTTTCGCCCAGCTTGAAGCGCGGCGAAATCAGGAAGGTGAATTTCTTCTCGCTTGCGTCGGGATCCACCTCGGTTGATGCGCCGCCGTTCATCGGCCCGTCGTAATCGGTGAAGGACGACTGGCCGATCACGCTGTAGCGCCCGCCAAGCTGCAGGTCGAAACGCGGGCTGAAGTGGTAGTCGATGTCGCCATAGACCGCCCTTTCGTTGAAATTGGACGGCGCGGTTGCGGTGTAGGCCGGCGGGAAGCCGAGATCGACGCCGGTGACGGCATCGACCGCGCGCAGCGCCTGGTAGCCCTCGGTCTGCTCGCGCGTCCAGTAGCCGCCAAGCTGCCAATCCAGCGTGCGCGCGCCCTGCGAGGAAAACCGGAACTCCTGCGACCACTTTTCGGTGCCGCGGCGGTTGTCGATGATGACGCCGGGGCGCGGGCTGATGCCGTAGATCATGCCCAGCAGGCCACCGAAGATGTTGCTCACGTCCTGCGGGCCGTCATGCTCGTACTCGCCGAAAGCGGTGATCGAGTCGAACGCCATGCTGCCAAGATCGGCGTTGACCTTGAGGTTGTACAGGCGCACCTTGCCGTCGTAGATGTCGGTCATGCCCAGCCGGCGGCGGGTGTACTTGCCATACACCGGATCGCCGTTGAGATACACGCCAACGGCAGGCGTGCCCTGGCTTTCGGCATCCTGCGCCAACGCGCCCAGGTCGATGGTGATGTTCTCCGCAGGCAGCCAGCGGGCGGCGACGCGCGCGCCTTTCACGCGGCCCTCGTTGACTTCCTCCTTGTCCTGCTGCTGGTCATAGATGTAGCCGGCATCGGTGCGGTCGAACGCGCTCACGCGCAATGCGAAGGACTCGCCCGCCGGGACATTGATCGCGGCGCGCACGCCGTGGCCGATGCCGCCATGCGCGGTGCTGGACACGTCCGCCTGCACCCGGCCACTGAAGCCGGCCTGCGGGTCTGGCTGCACGGTCACGTATTTCAGCAGGCCACCCAGGCTGCTGGCACCGTACAGCGTGCCCTGCGGCCCGCGCAGGGCTTCGATCGCGGTCAGTTCGGACGGGTCGAGGTCAGGCGCCTGGATGTCGGTGGTGGACGAACCAAACGGCACGTCATCGATCACCACGCCCACCGTCGGGCTCTGCTCGGTGGCAGTGGCGATGCCGCGCATCACCAACTGGGTGCGGCCGGAGCCACGCGCGTTCAGGCTCAGGCCGGGCACCTGCGCGAAGTAATCGGTCAGCTGCACCGCGCCCTGGTCGGCCATCTGCCGCGCATCCACCACGCTGACCGACATCGCCACGTCCTGCAGGCGCTCCACGCGCTTCTGCGCGGTCACCGTGATGGCGTCCAGCTCGGTGGGTTGGTGCGGCGGTGTGTCCTTGGCTTCCTGCGCACTGGCGGCGACACAGGCGGACGACAGTGCCACGGCGATCGCGGCTGCGATCAGGTTGCGGGTGCAGGGCTTGCGATGGTGGGGGCGGATCGACATGGCGATTCCTTGTGCGAAGGTTGGAATCACCTTATCCGCGAGCCGCCGCAATGGGTGCGCATCCTTGGCGGCAACAGCCACGTCCCGTGCAAAAAATTACCCGATTTCACGCATGCATGCACAAAATCATCAGGGCATGCCCTGCGTGCCTTGCTGCGGATAGTGCGCGATGCACTCCACTTCCAGTGCCGCGCCCAGCGCCAGCCCGCTGGACCCGAACGCGCTGCGCGCGGGCAGGCGCGCGCGATCCGGGAAATAGTCCAGATACACCCGGTTGAACTCCGGCCAGCGCGCCATGTCCTCGATCATCACCACGCACTTCACCACGTGCTGCATGCCCAGGCCGGCCATGCTCAGGGCCGCGACCAGATTGTCCATTGCCTGCCGCGCCTGCGCCTCGAAATCCGCCGGCAGCTTGCCCTGCGCATCCACCCCGATCTGGCCCGACAGGTACAGCGTGTCGCCCGCGCGCACGGCCGCCGAGAACGGATACGGGCTGGCCGGGTCGCGGAAATGCTGCAGCGGCGAGGCGGGCTCGCCGGCGGACGCGACGCCCGCGATGGACAACAGGATGGCGGCAAGGAATCGGGACATGGGCATCACCGGTGCGGGGAAGAAAACAGAGGTTGCGGGCGCGGCATCGGCGCATCCCGCTGCGCGGCATCGAGCGCCAGCAGCGCCTGCACGGTGGCGATGCGGGTCAGGCCATCGAAGTCGAGGCGCTCGTATGCATCCACGCTGGTATGGCGGGCGCGGGTCATGTAGTCGGTCGGATCCTGCAGGAACAGCAGCGCGGGCAGGCCGGCATCGGTATAGCTGGACTGATCCGCAGGCCAGCCGGGGCCGTCCAGCACGAACTCCACGCCAAGCGATGCCAGCCGTGGCTGCCACTGGCGCAGCAAAGCTGCCATCGCCGGGTCGGCACCGGCGTAGATGCCGCGAATCGGGCCGCTGCCCATGTCCACCAGCATCGCCAGTGACAACGCCGCATGCGCGGCGCGCGGCACCGGCGCACCGGTGACCAGACCGCTGGCAGGGTCACGCGGCACCTGCGCGTAATGCGCATCCACGTAGGCGCGCGAACCCAGCACGCCTTGCTCTTCGCCGGTGAACAGCACCATGCGGATCGTGCGGCGCGGCGCGATGGCAGAGGCACGGATGATGCGCATCGCCTCCAGCGCGCCGATCACGCCGGCACCGTCGTCCACCGCGCCGGTGGCACCGGCCCAGCTGTCGAGGTGGGCCACGATCTCGACGGCCTCGCCACGCAGGCATGGGTCGGTGCCGGGGATCTCCGCGATCAGGTTGGCGGCGCGCACCGGTGCAGGCGTGGTGGTGGTGGCGACTTCGTATTCCACCTGCACCTGCACGCCCGAGCGCAGCAGGCGCGCAACCCGCCCGAACCCTTCGTTGCCGGCCACCAGCACCGGGAAGGCCGGTGCCCGCCCGGTTTGCCAGGGCCGGGCCACCAGCAGCGCGCTGTCATCCAGCAGCAGGCGCGCAGTGCCGGAGCCGGCGGCGGACGGATCCCCCGCCAGCACCACCGCCTGCACGCCCTCGTCCATCAGGAACCGCGCCAGCCTGTCACGGAAGGCCCCACGATCAAGGCGGGCGGGAATGCGCGCGGCACGCCCGGCGAAATAACGCCGCACGCTGTCCAGTTCACGGCCTGCGCTGGCCGCATCGAAACGCGGCGATGGCGATGGCTGCGCCGCCAGTGCATCCTGCGGCGGCAACGCGCCCAGGAACAGCACCTTGCCGCGCAGCCGGCCACGCCAGGCATCCAGCGCGGCGGCATCGTCCAGCTCGGCCCATGCGGCATCGCCCTGCACCACGCCCGCACTGGCGACCGACCACGGCGCGGCCTGCGCCACGAACATCATCGGCACCGGTGCCTGCATGCGCATCCACGCACGCTGCTGGGTCCAGCCGTGGCCGAACACGCCCCAGTCCTCGAGACGCACGCGGGCCAGCCCGATCGCCCGCGCCTGGTCACTGGCCCAGACCAGCGCCGCGTCCAGGCCAGGCGAGCCGGTCAGGCGCGGCCCGATGCGATCCAGCAGGCCATGCGCCAGCGCCGGTGCGCGCGATGCCCCCAGCCCCAGCGCCTGCACATGTTCGCGCTGCGCGGCATCCAGTCCCTCGATGCCGCGCGCCGGGCAGCTTCCTGCGGATACCGGTGCCGGCCGCGCCAGCAGCGCCAGCCCCAGCAGCGCCGCAACCTGCCATCCGGCGTGCCCGTGCCTGTTGCGGTTGCGTGCGCGTGTCTGCATTGCCGGATCATAGCCACGCCGCGCCGCACGGAATGTGCGAACGGGCACCGGTTCAGCACCGCAATCGCGCAAAACGTGCATCGCGCGCATCACTTCACCGAACCTGCGGCATGCCGCGCCAATTGCTGGCGCATGGCCTCGAAGGTGGTGGCATCGATCGGGTAATGGCGCACGATCCATGCCGCCACCAGCACCAGCAAGGCGGGCAGCAGCGCAATCCCGATACGCAGGCCATCGCGCACGCCGGCATCGGCAGCATCCACGCCATGGAAACCCACCACGGCAAGCAGCAGGCTGACCAGCACGCCCCCCAGCACCATGCCGCTTTGCTGGATCACCACCCACAGGCCATAGATCGCACCTTCGCGACGCCCGCCGCCCTGCAAGGCGTCGTACTCCACCGTGTCCGGCACCATCGCGTTGGGCAGCAGTTCCGCGCCTGCATTGAACACGCCGAACACCAGCATCATCGCCACCAGTGCAGCCACTGTGCCGCCTGGCAGCCACAGGCTGCCTGCCCAGCAAACCACCAGCCCCAGATAGGCGGCGATGCAGGCCTCGCGCTTGCCGATGCGCGCCGCCAGCCATGCCCATAACGGCGTGCTGGCAAGGCTGGCCAGCGACCCCGCCGGAAACAGCAGGCCCATCAGCGTGGCCGGCTGCCCATGCACCACGGTGACGGCATAGATCAGCGCACCACTGAAACAGACATTGGCCATGTTGGCGACCAGATAGCCCGCGCCCAGCACGGCCAGCGGGCGGTTGCGGCGCAATGCCCGCCACTGCATGCGCAGGCCGTCCTGCGCCGGCGGCACGCGCACATCTGCGGCCTGCGGCGCGCGCGCAGTGGCGAAGAACACCAGCAGGCCACTGGCCAGGATCACGCCGCCGAACACCAGCCCGGCATTGCGATACCCCTGCAACGGCGTTGCCGCGCGCTCGACGATCCACGGCAGCACCGAAATCGCCAGCAACACCGCCAGCCGCGATGCCATTTCCTTGTAGCCGATCAGGCCAAGGCGCTGCGCATAGTCCGGCACCATTTCCGGTGCCATCGCCGAGTACGGCACGTGGTAGAGGCTGACGCCGGTATTCACCAGCAGGTAGAGCAGCAGGAACATCACCGCCAGCAGTGGCGCGCCAGCCCCTGCCGGCAGCCAGAACATCGCCGCAAACGCCGGTGCCCAGAGCAAGGTTCCTGCCAGCACCCAGGGCCGTCGTCGTCCCCAGCGCGAGCGTGTGCGATCGGACAGCACGCCTGCCAGCGGATCGGTGACGATGTTCCAGACACGCGGCACCACGGTGACCAGCCCGGCCAGCAAGACCGGCACCTGCAGCACCTCGGTCAGGTAATAAAGCAGGTAGATGCTGACGATGGCCATGTGGCTGGCAATCGCGAACTGCCCCGCTGCCCAGCCCAGGCGAACGGCAAGCGGAAGCGGCGTGGCGGGCGTTTGCACGGGCGGATCCTGCGAGGGTTGTGGGCAAGGCCACAGGGCCAAGGCGTCCCGGCACGATCCTAGTCCACGCCACCACTGCATGCACAGGTTTTCCGCAGAACCACGCGCGGCCATGCAAAAATCCGCTTGCAGGCTGTCTGTCACGCACGTTATCGACGGCCAGAACGGCACAGCCACTCAAATCAGGCACGGGAGCATGCGATGACCGCCCTCGACAGTTACGACATCCGCATCCTGGAAGCCTTGCAGGTGCAGGGCGACATGACCATGTCCGACCTGTCCGAGCGCGTGCATCTTTCGCATTCGCAGTGCTCCCGGCGCGTCAAGCACCTGCGCGAGACCGGCCTGATCCGGGGCTTTGCCGCGATCCTCGACCCCGCCAAGCTGGGCCTGCAACTGAAGGCCTACATCACCGTCACCCTGAAGCTCAATTCGCAGGCCGCCACCGAGTTCCGCGCGCTGATCCGCGACACCGCCGAAATCCTGGAATGCACGATGGTCACCGGCGATGGCGATTTCCTGCTGAAGGTGCATACCCGCGACCTGCCGCATTTCCGTGACCTGCTTTCGCAACTGGCGCAGGTGGACGTGGTGGCCAGCATGCGTTCCGTGATCGTGATCGACGACCTCAAGAACACCTCCGCGTTGCCGGTCTATCCGCAACCCGTGGCGCGTTGAGCAATAACGAAGCACGCGCGGCGGCATTCGTGACTTCTGATCGAGGCATCCTGCAGCCTGCGCACTAAGCTCGCATTTCCATCCGGGCCCGGGACGCCACGATGCTGCATCGCACCCTGCTGCTTGCCACCCTGTTCGCCGCACTGCCCGCTTTCGCACAAACCGCCGAGGTGAAGCGCGAGGTCGCGGGCAACCGCACCAGCGAGAACATCCCGCCGATCCCGGCTGAGTTGCTGGAACAGCTCAACCGCTACCAGAACACGCGCGGCGCAGGCGTTGCCGGCTGGACGAAGGACGGCTGCCTGCTGATCTCCACCCGCTTCGCGGAAACCGCGCAGGTGCATCGCGTGTGCCAGCCGCTTGGCATGCGCGAGCAACTCACCTTCTATCCGGAACCGGTTTCCGGCATCACCCCGTCACCGGCCAGGGCCTCGCGCGATGGCTTCGTGTTTGCCAAGGACAAGGGCGGCGACGAATACAGCCAGCTCTACTGGTTCGATGCACAAACACGCGCCACCACCCTGCTCACCGACGGCGGGCGCAGCCAGAATGGCGGCACCACGCTCAGCGCGGACGGCGGGTTGATGGCGTACAGCAGCACCGCGCGCAACGGCACCGACCGCGACGTGTGGCTGCGCGATACCCGCACTGGCGCAACGCGGTTGCTGGTGGATGCCGGCGGCAGCTGGACGCCGCTGGACTTCTCGCCGGATGGCAAGGAATTGCTGGTGATGCGCTACGTGTCCGCCGCCGAATCGCATCCGGGCGTGGTCGATGTGGCCAGCGGCAAGCTGACCTTGTTCCCGGTGGATGGCGGCAAGGCTGCATTTGGCGGGTTCGCCTTCGCGCCGGATGGCAAGACGGTGTATTTCGTTTCCGACGAGGACGCAGGCGGCAAGCCGCAGGAGTTCAAGACCCTGCGCCATCACGACCTGGCCAGCGGCAAGCTGGACATGCTCAGTGCCGGCATTCCGTGGGACGTGACGGGCTTTGCCATCGCCGAGGACGGCAGGCATCTGGCCTATGTCACCAACGAGGATGGCATCGGCAAGCTGCGCGTGCTTTCGTTGCCCGGCCACAAGGAAATCCGGCTGCCGGCATTGCCGGTCGGCCTGATCGGCGGGCTTGCGTTTTCGCCGGACGGCAAGCGGCTTGCCATCGGCATCAACAGTGCGACCTCACCCAGCGACGCCTACGTGATCGACCTTGCCGCCGCCACGCTGACGCGCTGGACGCGAAGCGAAGTGGGTGGCCTGGATGCATCGAAGTTCGTCGCGCCCACGCTGGTGCGCTATCCCACCTTCGATCAGGTCAATGGCAGGCAACGCACGATCCCGGCGTTCTATTACAAGCCGATGAGGCCTGCGAGGAACGGCAAGTACCCGGTCGTCATCAGCATCCATGGCGGGCCAGAAAGCCAGTCGCTGCCCACCTTCAACCCCACCGCGCAATACCTTGCGGGCGAGATGGGCGTGGCAGTGCTGGTGCCGAACGTGCGCGGCTCATCGGGTTACGGCAAGACCTATCTGTCGCTGGACAACGCCGGGAAGCGCGAGGATTCGGTCAAGGACATCGGCGCGTTGCTGGACTGGATTGCGCAGCAACCCGAACTGGACGCATCGCGCGTCGGCGTGATCGGCGGCAGCTACGGCGGCTACATGGTGCTGGCATCGCTGACCCATTACAGCGACCGCATCCGTGCCGGCGTGGATATCGTCGGCATCTCGCACTTCGGCACCTTCCTTGCGAACACCGAGAACTACCGCCGCGACCTGCGCCGTGCGGAATATGGCGATGAACGCGACCCGGCGATGAACGCTGTGTTCGAGCGCATCTCGCCACTCAACAACGCGCACAGGATCAAGTCACCGCTGTTCGTGGCACAGGGCCGCAATGACCCGCGCGTGCCGTGGACGGAAGCCGAGCAGATCGTGAAGGCGGTGCGCGGCAACGGCCAGCCGGTGTGGTACCTGCTGTATGCCGATGAAGGGCATGGCTTTGCCAAGAAGGCAAACAGCGATTACTACACTGCGGCCACGATGCTGTTCTGGCAGACGTATCTGTTGAACGACTGACGTTTCCTTCTCCCCGCGTGCGGGGAGAAGGTGCCCGAAGGGCGGATGAGGGGCATCGGCAGGCCGCGCGAAAAGCCCCCTCACCCGCCTTCGGCACCCTCTCCCCGTCTGCGACGGGGAGAGGGAAGCGATCTCGTCTCGCGCAGCAATAGCGCACGCTTGCGTTCCACGCCCCAGCGATAGCCGGACACGCTGCCGTCGCTGCGCACCACGCGATGGCAGGGAATCGCCACCGCCAGCGTGTTGGATGCACACGCATGCGCCACCGCGCGCACGGATTTCGGGCTGCCGATGCGCTGTGCGATCTGCGCATAGCTTGCGGTTTCACCTGAAGGTATTGCGCGCAGCGCTTCCCACACGCGCTGCTGGAAGGCGGTGCCGCGAATATCCAGTGGCAGGTCCAGGCCAAGTTGCGGTGCTTCGATCAAGCCAACCACCTGTGCCACCAGGCGCTCGAATGCCACATCGCCGCCGATCAGTTCCGCACGTGGAAAGCGATCCTGCAATTCGCGCAGCAGGGCATCGGCATCGTCACCCAATGAAATCGCGCACACGCCGCACTGGCTGCGGGCGACCAGGATCGCACCCAGCGAACACTGGCCGATGGCGAATGCGATGCGCGTATCCGCGCCGCCATCGCGGTACTGCGCCGGCTTCATCCCCAGCATGGCCTCGGCGCTGTCGTAGAACCGGCTGCTGGCGTTGAAGCCGGCATCGAACGCGGCATCGGTCACCTTCGCGCCGCGTTTGGACAAGGCATCGCGCAGTGCCTTGCCGCGATGCGCCTGCGCATAGGCTTTCGGCGTAACCCCGGCCACCGCCTTGAACAGGCGGTGGAAGTGATGCGGACTAAGCCCGGCCTCGTGCGCCAGTGCATCCAGCGTAGGTGCCTGCTGCGCCGTTTCGATGTGGCGGCATGCGGCAGCGACCAGCGCGGCATCGCGGCGGGATTTGGCGAGGGCTGATTTCGCATGCATGGCATCACTCTAGCCCTGCCCGGCGCATCGGGCATCCCGTTTCTTGCGATCGGAAATGGCTGTCATCCCCGCGAAGGCGGGGATCCATGGACGTTAACTTTTTGAACAACAAAGTCCATGGATTCCCGCCTTCGCGGGAATGACGAGCAAAAAACAGCTTCGCTATTTCACCTTGCGGAAGGTCAGGTTGAAGCGTGCCTCGCCGGTGCGCGGGTGCAGGCCCGGCTTCACCGGCAGCACGCCGTGGAAGCGCATGCGATCCGCGCCGCCCCAGACCACCACGTCGCCATGCGCCAGCGGCACGCGCACGCATGCATCGCCGCGCGCAAAACCGCCGAGCAGGAACGTTGCCGGCAAGCCCAGCGACACCGACACGATGGGCGCAACGCGGTCGTCCTCGTCGCGATCCTGATGCAGGCTCAAGCGCGTGCCCGGTGCATAGCGGTTGATGAGGCAGGCGTCCGGCAGATAGCCATCAAAACCGGCTTCGGCGGCGGCATCACGGGCAAGGCGCAGGAACGCATCCGGCAGCACCGGCCACGGCTTGCCGGTTTGCGGATCGCTGCGGTCATAGCGATAGCCGCGCCGGTCGCTGCACCAGCCAAACCTGCCGCTGTTGGTCATCGCCACCTGCATCGCGTGCCCGCCGGGCGTGACCAGATGGCGGAAAGGCGCGGCATCGGCAATCGTGGCGATGCCGGCCAGCAGCGCATCCTCGAACGGCAACGCAAAGCCGTGCAGCACGCAGGCCTGCACAGACAGCTGCGTGCGGGTTCCCGATTGCAGCGCGGCGAACAGGTCGTTCACGCCTGCCGCGAAAGCTCCATCACGGGCAACGCTTGCGGTTGCAGCAGCGGTTGCAGCCAGTGATCCGCCAGCAGCAAGGCAAACAGCGCCATCAGATAGACGATGGAGTACTTGAACGCGCGCATCGCGAAGAACTCGTCCGGCGGATCCAGCAGCTTCCATGCGTACCAGAGGAACACCGCGCCCAGCACCAGCGCGCCGCACAGGTAGAACAGCCCGCTCATGTGCGTGGCCCACGGCAGGATGGTGGCGACCACCAGCAACACGGTGTACAGCAGGATCTGCCAGCGCGTGTATGCGACGCCGTGGGTGACCGGCAGCATCGGCACCAGCGCGCGCGCGTAGTCCTCGCGGCGGAAGATCGCCAGCGCCCAGAAGTGCGGCGGCGTCCACACGAAAATGATCAGCACCAGCAGCAGCGCATGCGCCCAGTCCCACTGGCCCTGCATGCCGGTCACGGCAGCCCAGCCCAGCAGCGGCGGCGCGGCACCGGCGATGCCGCCAATCACGATGTTCTGCGGCGTGGCGCGCTTCAGCCAGCCGGTATAGACGATGGCATAGCCGATCAATGAAGCGAAGGTGAGCGCCGCGCAGATCGCGTTCACCCACAGCAGCAGGATCGCCATCGAAGCCACGCCCAACACGATGGCGAACGCCAGCACCTGCGCCGGTCGCAGCGCGCCGGTCGCCAGCGGGCGGTCGGCGGTGCGCACCATCACCTTGTCAATGCGCTGATCCAGCAGATGGTTGATCGCCGCCGCGCTGGCCGCCGCCAGCCAGATGCCAATACTGCCGGCGATGAGCCGCAGCCACGGCCAGTCATCGCCCGGCTGGATGGCAAGCAGCATGCCGATGATCGCGGTGAACACGATCAGCGCGACCACGCGCGGCTTTGTCAGCACCCAGTACTGCGATGCGATGGAAGACGTGGCGCTCATGCGTCCGGCGCACGCACCCGCGCCAGCAAAGTGACCAGCACGAACAGCAGCGCGGCGGCGCCGGCGTTGTGCAGCACTGCAATCTTCAACGGCAGCGACAGCATCACGTTGGCGATGCCAAGGCCGACCTGCGTCAGCAGCAGCACGGCCAGCAGCGCGCCCCAGCCACGCAGGCCGGGGTTGCGCAGCAGGCGCACCGCGACCGCCATCAGGTGACCGAACACCAGCAGCGCCATGATCCGGTGCGCAAGCTGGATGGCGACGCGCGCAGCGTTGTCGAGGACGCCGCCTTCGTAATCGACACCGATCCCGCGCCACAGCACGAAGCCTTCGGCGAAATCATGCTGCGGCCACCACTGCCCCGCGCACTTCGGGAAATCCGTGCCACAGGCCAGCGCGGCGTAATTGGCGCTGGTCCAGCCACCCAGCGCAATCTGCACGGCCAGCAATACAAGGCCCACTACCAACAAGCGGCGCAGGCGCGCGGCATCGCCACTGATGATGAAGATGCCGGTGGACTTCCACGCCATCCAGACCAGCAATGCAAAGGTCAGCATGCCGCCCAGCAAGTGCCCCGTCACCACGATGGGTTTGAGCAGCCAGGTCACCGTCCACATGCCGAGCAAGGCCTGGAAGATGATGACTGCGAGCGTCAGCGTGGCAGTGCGCGCCAGATCCATGTTCGACCATCGCAACGCGCCGATCAGCAGCAAGGCTTCGCCGAACACGGCAAGCGCGGACGCCGCCACATGCTGCCCGCGCATGTACAGCGGGATGGCGATGGCAACCGCCACCGAAGCGCCGATCACATGCAGCCAACCTTGCGGGCGCTTGCGCGTGGCAAGCAGCGCAAGTGCCAGCACCAGCACGCCCAGCAGGCCGGCGATCATGCGATGGAACTGTTCGCGCCACGCCTTCTCCGGCACCACCGGGCGGATCGCGGTGGCGGCGTGATCGCCGATCTGGTCGGCGTGCGTGGGCCATGCAGCCTTGCCGTAGCAGGTCGGCCAGTCCGGGCAGCTGAGGCCCGCGTCGGACAGGCGCACGAACGCACCGAACACGATCACGCAGGCGGCAAGCAGCACCGCAAACCATGCGATGCGGTGGAAATGGCGATACAGGGGCGTGCTCGGGTTCATGCGCTCAATTGATTTTCAGCAGGCGGGCAAGATCGGTGCGCAGGTCACCCGGATCGAAGCCGGGAGCGTAGCGCAGGATGACGAAGCCGTTGGGATCGATCAGCCAGACTGGATCACCGGCTGCATCGTCCCAACGCGCCAGTCCCGCGCGCAGGCCTTCATCCGCATGCACGACATGCGCCGTGCGCGGCAGGCTGGCATCCGCAGGAACGGCACCAGCCCACAGCACATGCACGCGGTCAGCATCCTTGCCCATCAACTTCCAGACCTTGTCCACGTCCTGCAACAAGCGTGTGCATGCCGCCGCGCGCGCGCTGTCGCAATCGCGCGGCATCGCCACGATGCGCCAGATGCGTGGCTCGTCCTTCCAGCCATAGCGCGCGCCGTCCGCCAGCGTCGGCGCGTATTCGCGCAGGTCGCCATAGGGTTGCAGCATCTCGCCCTTGTTCTTCATGCCTTCCGGCCGCCAGCCCGAGAAGCGCAGCAGGCCGGCGATCAGCATGCCACCGAAGAACAAGGCAAACAGGATCAGCAGCATGCTGCGGTTGCGGCGGCGATTGGCCACCTGCGTGGGCGTCATCGGGTCCATGTTTTCTTCCTGAAAGTCAGTACCAGCGCGGTGACCAGCACTGCCAGCGCAAGCCCGAACCATTGCACTGCATAACCCAGATGCCGCTGCGGCGTGAGCGTGTTGGGCAGGATGTCCAGGTCACGTTCGCCCGGTGCCAGCATCACGCCTGCATCATTTTCCTTGCGCTGCGGATCAAGCCGCAGCACGCGCGGCGCAATGCCGGTGGACAGGCCCAACGCCTTGGCGATGTCCGCAAGCGTCATGCGCGATGCCAGCCAGCGTGCGTCGCCCGTTTCGGCCAGTGCCGCGCCATGCGCGATGCCCACCGAGGGCGGTGCTGCCAACAGGCCACGCACCATCTGCGCATCACGCGCCGGGCAGCCGAACACCGGCAACGCGCGCGTGCCATCCAGCGGCCACCAGCCTGCAT
This sequence comes from Thermomonas sp., assembly GCF_047606765.1. GTDB lineage: Bacteria > Pseudomonadota > Gammaproteobacteria > Xanthomonadales > Xanthomonadaceae > Thermomonas. The sequence goes on from NZ_JASGED010000070.1 coordinate 63,321, forward strand.
CCACAAGCAGCGCCTGCACGCCATCGTCCGGCAGCAGCACGCAATACATGCGCACGCCCGCACGCCCTTCGCGCTGCTGGTTGTCCAGCCACAGGGTGACATTGGCGATGCGCCCGCTGCCTTCCGCCCAGTCATAGGCATCGACACGTTTCGGGTCGGAGGCCAGCAGCAAGGGCTGCGGATGCGTGCGATCCGTGACCGCGCCGGATGCAGCTTCAAGCATCGCTTCCTTCTCGTGCATGCGCCCGAGCTGCCAGCGCCCAAGCGAAGCGAACGCCGCCATCGCCACCACCGCCAGCAGCCAGCCCCAGATCAGGTTGCGCGTGCGCGTACTCACCGCGCTGCACTCCGGTGCTGCGATAATGCCGGCACCCTGCGGACGGCCCGCATCGTGGAGACGAACATGAGCGATTCGCTGAAGACCCTGCTCATCGTCGGTGTGCTGATCCTCATCCTGTGGAACCTCGGCGCCGGCCTGTACTACATGCTGGTGGACAAGGGCACCACCAAGCGCACCGTCAACTCATTGACCAAACGCATCGCCCTGAGCGTGGCCCTGATCCTGTTCGTGATCCTTGCCATCTACATGGGCTGGATCACCCCGCACGGCGTGGGCAGCAATCCGGGCTGAATTATCGCCCTTTCGATAGCGCAAAGGCCGGCAATGCCGGCCTTTTTGCTTCAAGCCCCTCTCCCGGCGGGAGAGGGGTTGGGGAGAGGGTACGGAAGCACGATGCTGCCGCATCGATGACCGAACCCTCATCCGCCCTTCGGGCACCTTCTCCCGGAGGGAGAAGGGGAACATCAAAGCACGTACACGAACAGGAAAAGTCCCAGCCACACAACATCCACGAAGTGCCAATACCACGCCACCGCCTCGAAGGCGAAATGGTCATTCGGCGTGAAGTGGCCTTTCAGGCAACGCAGCCAGATGATCGCCAGCATCAGCGTGCCCAGCGTCACATGCGCGCCGTGGAAGCCGGTCAGCATGAAGAAGGTGGAGCCGTAGATGCCCGAACCCAGGGTCAGGTTCAGCGCGTGATAGGCATGGATGTATTCCTGGGCCTGGTAGAACAGGAACAGGCAGCCCAGCGCCACGGTCAGGCCCAGGAACAGCAGCAGGATGCCGCGCTTGTTTTCCTTCAGCGCATGGTGCGCGATGGTCAGGGTCACGCCCGAGGTCAGCAGGATCAGGGTGTTGATGAGCGGCAGGCCCCAGGCCGGAATGGTCTGGTAGCTGCCGCCAACCGCCGCCGGGCCGTTGCTGGGCCAGCCGCCGGAAAAGCCCGCCCACAGCAGGCTGTGGGTGGCACCGCCGTCGCCCTCGCCGTTCAACCACGGCAGCGCGAACTGGCGGGTATAGAACAGCGCGCCGAAGAAGGCGGCGAAGAACATCACTTCGGAGAAGATGAACCACACCATGCCCATGCGGAAGGACACGTCCACCTGCTTGTTGTAATGGCCGGCCACCGATTCGCGGATCACGTCGCCGAACCACTTGAACAGCACGGCCAGAAGACCGGCCAGGCCGATGAAGAACACCGTGCGGCCCCAGCTGACTTCGTTCAGCCAGCTGGCAAAGCCCACCATCGTGATGAACAGCGTGATCGATGCGAACAGCGGCCACTTGCTGCTGTGCGGGACAAAATAGATGTCCTTGTCGTGGCTGGCGTGATCGGCGTGGGCATTGGCCATGGCGGGTCTTCCGGTTGCGTTGCGTCAGGTCAGGGCGCGGTATGCGCCACGTCGGCCCCGGCAGCGGCGCCAAGCGCAGCCGTCTGGGCATCGTTCTTGTAGAAGGTGTACGACAGGGTGATGGTCTTGACGCCCTCCGGCAGTGCCGGATCGACGATGAAACGCACCGGCATGTCGCGTGCTTCGCCGGCAGCCAGCGTCTGCGCGGTGAAGCAGAAGCATTCGGTCTTGCTGAAGTAGCCGGAGGCGCGCGCCGGTGCCACCGACGGCACCGCGCTGCCGACGATGCTGCGATCCGCCGTGTTGCGCGCGAAATACGTTGCCTCGTACTGCTTGCCCAGTTGCACGCGCATCGTGCGCTGCTCGGGCTGGAACTGCCACGGCAGCCTGGAATTGACGCCGCCGTCGAACTGCACCGTCACCCAGCGCGCGCCGGCATCGGCCTGCACTTGCGACGCAGCAACCGGCCCCTGCTCCAGGCGCACGCCGAACACCTTTTCGCAGGCGATCCGGTACAGCGGCACCAGCGAGAAGGCGAAGCCAAACGCCGCCAGCGACACGCAGGCCAGCTTGAACACGCCGAAATCGCGGGCGCGGTTGTCGCTCATCGCCCCACCACGCCGGACAGGATGAAGCCGACATAGATCAGCACCGCGATCCCCGCGAACAGCAGCGCCGTGCGACGCACGCCCTTGCGGCGGGCCTCGGCGGCGGCATCGACGGTGGCGGTTTCGCGGCTCATGTTGCGGTCAGCTGACGACTCAGTGGCTGATGTCGCCGTGGGCCAGATCGCCGTCCTTGATGACCGGCGGGCGCTCGAAGGTGTGGTGCGGTGCCGGCGACGGCACCGTCCATTCCAGGCCCCTGGCGCCTTCCCACGAACGCGCATCGGCCTTGGCACCGTACTTCAGCGAGTGCCACAGCACAAAGGCCATGATGAACGGCGTGGCGAACATGCCGAACGCACCGATCGAGCTGATCATGTTCCAGTCCGCGAACACCACGTTGTAGTCCGGGATGCGGCGCGGCATGCCGGCCAGGCCCAGGAAGTGCTGCGGGAAGAACAGCAGGTTGACGAAGATCACGCTCCACCAGAAATGCAGCTTCGCCAACCCTTCGCTGTACATGCGGCCGGTCCACTTCGGCCACCAGAAATAGACGGCGGCGATTATCGAGAACAGCGCGCCGGTCACCAGCACGTAGTGGAAATGCGCCACCACGAAATAGGTGTCGTGGTACTGGAAGTCGGCAGGCACGATCGCCAGCATCAGGCCGGAGAAACCGCCGATGGTGAACAGGATCACGAAGGCCACCGCCCACAGCATCGGGGCTTCGAAGCTGATCGAACCACGCCACATGGTGGTGACCCAGTTGAACACCTTCACGCCGGTCGGGATCGAGATCAGCATCGTCGCGAACATGAAGTAGATCTCGCCGCCCAGCGGCATGCCCACCGTGAACATGTGGTGCGCCCAGACGATGAACGACAGGAAGGCGATCGCTGCGGTGGCATAGACCATCGCCTGATAGCCGAACAGCGGCTTGCGGCTGAAGGTGGGGATGATCTCGCTGACCACGCCGAAGGCGGGCAGGATCATGATGTACACCTCGGGGTGCCCGAAGAACCAGAAGATGTGCTGGTACATCACCGGGTCGCCGCCGCCGGCCGCGTTGAAGAAGCT